>JAKPGL010000168.1 GCA_029550925.1 Planctomycetota bacterium | reverse complement strand
CCGGGATGGCGTCCGTGCTAGCTCTCGACCGGGTTGGTACGATCCGAGCCGGGCGGTCCAAAGCGACCTAACCTGGTCAATCGCTGTAAATTCCGGCCAATTCGCACATCTCCACGAAATCAACTCTGGGTAAACTCCAGGAGCCAGTCGCCCGCTTGACAGCGGGCGTTACATGTGCCGCCGCCGGCTCAACAGACGGCGTTACGGGAGGCTGGTCTTTTCCTTGGCCAGGATGTCGGCCAGAAACCGGCCGGTTACCGAACGGGGGTTTCGGGCGACCATTTCCGGGGTGCCTTTCGCCACGACTTCGCCGCCTTCCTCGGCTGCTCCGGGTCCTAGGTCAATGATCCAGTCGGCTGATTTGATGATTTGCAGATTATGTTCTACCACAACGAGCGAATGCCCCACCGACAACAGGGCGTCGAAGCAGTCCAGCAGTTGCACCACGTCGGCAAAGTGCAGACCTGTGGTCGGCTCGTCCAGGATGAACAGACACCGGCCCCGCTTGGCCGAGGAAATATAACCGGCCAATTTCAGCCGTTGCGCTTCGCCGCCCGAAAGCGTATTGGCCGGTTGCCCTAGCCGAATGTAATCCAGCCCCACATCCAGGAGCCGTTTGAGCCGGGCTTGCACCTTCGGACGCCCTCGGAAAAAGGTAAACGCCTCCCGGACAGTCATTTCGAGCACTTCAGCGATGTTTCGGCCCCGGTAGGTGATCTGAAGAACGTCGTCCCGGTAGCGGGCGCCGCCGCACTGGGGGCATTTCATGAATACGTCGGCCAAAAACTGCATGTCGATTTCGATGTAGCCTTCGCCCCGGCAATGGGGGCATCGACCGCCATCCACATTGAAGCTGAACTGGCTGGCCGAGATGTTCCGGGTCCTGGCCTCCAAAGTGTCGGCAAAGACCTGCCGGATCTCATCAAAGACTTTCAGATAGGTTACCGGATTGGAGCGGGGGGTTCGGCCGATGGGCGTTTGATCCACCAACACGCAATCGTCGATCTGGCCGTCGCCCAAAAGGTCGTCATATTCGCAGGGTTTCGGGGCCTCTTTACGCAATCGTCGGCACAGAGCGGGGTAGAGGGTATCCTGAACCAAGGTGCTTTTGCCCGATCCGCTCACGCCGGTAACTACGCACAGAACTCCCAACGGAAACTCGACCGTGATGTTTTTCAGGTTATGCCCCCGGGCGCCGGCTAGCCGAATCCAGCCGTGCTGGGTGCTCCGGCGACGGGCCGGTAGTCCCACGCCGCGTCGGCCCGCCAGATAATCGCCGGTAAGGCTGTCGGGCGATTGTTCCATTTCCTGCGGGCTGCCTTGAAAGACGATCTGTCCGCCGCGTTCCCCGGCGCCCGGTCCGATCTCGATGACTTGATCGGCCGCTCGGATGATCGACTCTTCATGTTCGACGACCACCACGCTGTTGCCCCGGTCTCGCAATGCCCGAAGCACATCGACCAACCGCTGGATGTCGCGCGGATGCAGACCAATGGAAGGTTCATCCAGCACGTAGAGCATGTTGACCAGAGAGGAGCCTAAAGCCGAACTGAGGGCTACCCGACGCATTTCTCCGCCGCTCAGCGTCCGCAGCGTCCGGTCTAACGTAAGATATCCCAGCCCAACCGCTTCCAGGTAATCTAACCGGGCCTGGATTTGGGCCAGCACCGTGCGGGCCGCCTGCCGCTGCCATTCCGTCAGAGATAACCCGCGGAAAAACTGGGCCGCCTCAGAGACCTTCCTCGCCAGCACTTCGGCGATGTTCTGACCTCCGATCCGCACCGCCAGGGCTTCCGTCCGGAATCGGGCGCCTCGACAGGCCGGGCATTGCCGGGCGCTGCGCCATCGGCTCAGAAAGACCCGAATGTGCATCTTGTATTTTCGCCGTTCCAGCCAGGCAAAAAATCCGTCCAAACCGCCGAAATTCCGCTCCGGCACGCCGTGGATGATCTTGTCCAAGTGTTCCGGCGCCAACTCGGAAAACGGCGTATCCGTCGGAATGCCGTATCGCGGCGCCAGCGCCAGCAGTTCTTCCAACTCATGAGCATACGCCGGGCAATTCCACGGCGCAATCGCCCCTTCCCGAAGCGATTTTTTCGGGTCCGGCACGACCAGCTCCATATCCACATCGATGATATTGCCGAAACCCTCGCAGGTCGGACAGGCGCCCCAGGGATGGTTGAAGCTGAACAGTCGCGGTTCCGGAGGCAAATACCGACGGCGGCAATCCAAGCAGACCCAATCGGAGGCAAAGCCCATGCGCCGCCAGGGCCGACCGTCGATTTCGATCGGCAGCCCCGGCAGTTTGGCGTCCGAGGACGAGGCGCCGGAGCTGGTCCCTGCCGTCTCCGCTTCTTCGACAAACAACCAACAACTGCCTCGGCCTCGCCGGAGGGTCGTTTCCAGAGAATCCAATAACCGACTGCTCGTCGTCCCGCCCGTAACAAGCCGATCGACCATCGCATACATCCAAGGCGTCGAGGCGTCCGGCGGGGTCTGCTCCGACGGCGTGGGCCGTTGCTGCTGGAAAATCGCCCGAAGCGTTTCGGGCGTTTCCGTGGAAAGATCGACCATGCGGGCGCCCACCACCAGACGGATAAAACCCTCTTGCTGCAACTCGCCGGCCAACTGCACGAAACGGTCGGCCTCTTCACCGGGCGAATTGCTTTCTGGCAATAGGCCAAAGCCGATCATCAGCCGACGACCCGACGGCAATTGCTCTACGACCTCTGCGACCGTGCGTGGGCTGTGCGGAAGCACCGGCCGCCCGCAACCCTGGCAAAACACCTGCCCAAGCTTGGCGTAAAGAAGCCGAAGATAATCGGCGATTTCCGTGGCCGTGGCAACTGTAGATCGGCTGGACCTGGGCGGCTGTCTCGCCGTGACGGCCATGGCCGGGGGAATCCCGTCGATGGAGTCCGCCTCGGGCTTCTCCAGCCGTTCTAAAAACTGCCGCGTATAGGCGGAGAAACTTTCGATATATCGACGTTGACCTTCGGCGTAAAGGGTGTCCAGGGCCAGGCTGCTTTTGCCGCTGCCGCTCAGCCCACATAGGACGACGAGCTTCCGATGCGGGATGTCCAGGTCGATTCCCTTGAGGTTATGGACCCGGACCCCTCGGAGCCGAATGGTTCGCTCTTGGGTCATGCGCGCCGCTCCGACGAACTACTTCTGGAGGCGTCGAAACTTGTATGATACCACGCCTCTGCGTCGGAGAAAAGCCAATCCGCCACACGCCGCCGCTGGTGCGGAAAATCTGAGCACCGGATGGCTAGTCCGGCAGTTTTGGAATAGAGGCGTTCTACCCGCCCCAGGCAGAGGCGGCCCGCTTAGTGCATTTCGGTCTTCACCACGCCCAGGCCGTGCCGATAGTAGTTGAACTGCACGTTGGGATGGTCGGCCAGCAGGGACATCGGCACGCTGGCGTCGGGAATCCGTTTGGAGATCATCAGGGCCGTTAGCCTCTGGC
>JAKPGL010000167.1 GCA_029550925.1 Planctomycetota bacterium | reverse complement strand
CCGTCGGCAGGCCGAACATGGCCTGGTAGGCCTTCGGGTCCAGGGCCACGTTGTATTCCAGCGGGGCCTGATAGGCCGGTTCCGGAGAACTCAGCCCGGCATTGACATACACGGCGGCCACCTTACTGGAAAAAAGATCATGCTCCCTGGCAGCTTCCGCCACATCCCGGCACGAACCCGTGGAAACCAACACCACCGGCCGAACCGCCCGCTCCATCCACCGGCTGAGCGGTGTCCGGGTTTTTGGCGGTTTCTCCGGACGGCTCTCCCCCGCAGGCATCCCGGCCACCACGGGCACCGCCAAGCCGGTCAGCCGATTCAACTGGGCCACCGCCATCACATCCGGATCGCCGGCAAAGTCCGCCTTAGGGGCTTCAATGACCACCGCCACTAACTCAATATACCCCTGCTTGGCCAGGGCAAACGCACAAGCCAGGTCGAAATGATCGTCCGGGTCCCCCGGCGGCCGATACAGATCGGTAATATGGATGACCGAAGGCCCGCGCTCCTCTTGAGCTGGGGCGGTCTGTTTGGCTGAGGCAGGTTCTTCAGCCCAAAGCGATTCAGCTACCATACCGCCCAGGCAAAACATCCCTCCGAGCAACAACTGGCCTATCCATCTGGTGAGCCAAACAACCGCTGAAATCTGGGGCTGAAAGCGTTCCGATAATTGTCGGTCCATAGGAATCGCCCTTCACAGAACAAGTGGAAAAGAATACCGCCCGGCAGTTTCTCCTTCGCCCCCATGGTTTTCCCCGATTTCTTTTTTAAGCCGAGATTTACGGCCGAGCAAGAGGACCAGGCAGGTTTCGGCAGGCTGGTTGCAGCTACTATGGCCGGGCCCGCACCTGGGATTTTAGTTCGAAGGGGAACTGATTGGGGCCGTCCGGCTTGACTTCCGCCGTAAGGATCGACTGGGAATTGTAGCAGGCCGGGATGTAGCACTCCCTGGGGGCCATGCCCATAACGGGGTCGATTTTGCCGGTTGGCCGGTCGGCGGTGATTTCCACTCGGTGTCGGCCCGCTTTGACCCGAAGCTGGAATTGGCCGTTTTGGATTGGGGCGCTATCCGGCGCCGCTTTGCCGCCTTCGGGGATAAAACTGATTCGGCCTTCCGGGATCGGCTGCCCATCAAAGGTTACTGTGCCGGAAACCGGATAAGTGGTCGGCCCCTTCTGGCCGCACCCAGCAGCCAAAAGCAGCCCAAACGTGGTCCAACCGATCCAGATGCATAAAGTGGTGCCCTTCATGGTTTGCCTCCGATTCGATGATGATTGTGGGAGTGATTGGGACGGATTGGCCGAAGGGTACCCTTGTCGGCCAATGGCAGTACTTGTCCTCTCCGCGAAAGCGGGGATCCAGGCTTCTATGAAGTTGCTTCTGTGCCCTACCCGCACAAAGGGACCACCAGAAGCACACCCAAGGCAGTCTGGCCTGCCGCTTGCCTGGGGATGCCATAACCCCCCCTCACCCGGCCAGCTGCGCAGGCCACCCTCTCCCGCCAGGGGAGAGGTTAAAAATCTGGATTCCCCCTTGCGCGGGAATGACATAGTAGCAAGCAGGACCGTACCAAGATGCCTGGATTCCCGCTTGCGCGGGAATGACAACTTTAAGGACCTTTTTCTCAATAGATGTTGTCCTTGCGACGGCAGAAGTCTTCCGAATTTTTTCCCAGCGGGACTTAAAACTTTTTGCAGCCGGGTTAGAACCCACAACATTACGCCCACCCCCATTTCCATTCTTCCACCGGGGCTTAAAACTTTTTGCAGCCGGGTTAGAACTCTCCGATGCGCTCACCGCCGTCTCGGCTCCCCAGGGCCTGAAATACTACGGGGTCCATGTTTTCGGAAACAAACCGCACGGAGCCGTCGGCCAGCCCCAGGTTCACCCCGCCCGGATGGTAACTGCGCACGGAGACAAACATATCGGTGCCTACCCAGACGCAGGGAGCTCGGAGCAATTGATCTTCGGCATTAGCGCACCAGTTGAACCGGTCCGGCACGAGGTTGTTGGGCGGCAGGCGAGTGCTAAAAAGCACGCCGCCATGCGCCGGATTATGATACCGGCCTCGAATGTCATGCGAGCCTTTGTCCGGCGTCAGAATCAGCTCGCTCGACATGGCCGTGTTGGAACTGCCGTCTTTGATGTCGGTGATTCGGACCTTGGACAGGGCGAAAAACAGCCCGTTGCCGTTGGCACTATTGGTCCAGCATTCCTGCTGGGTATTGCCGGGGTTGAAGTAGCCGTTACCTGAACAAAGGACCACATTGCCAGAAAATCCCTGCGTAGGCGTGTTGAACCCGCCCCAGTAAGTGTGCAGTTTGGGACTTACCGGATCAGACGGACACATGAGTGTCGGGATGATCGTGTCCAGCTTCGGAAACCCCAGGGCGCTAGGATTAGTCTTCATGTAGGCCTGGAACTCGGTAAAGAGCGGCACCTGTTCAATAAACGGCAATAGATCGTGCATCCAGCAGCGGCGGTCCTGCATATCGCCGTTCCAGATGCCGGCCATGGTGCCGTAGGGCGGCGGCGTGTAGTGGGTACTATCCAGGTAGTTATAGGTGCCGTGCGGAAAATAGCCGTAGGTGTCGTGGTGATTATGCAGTCCCAGGCCGACTTGCTTGAGATTGTTGGTACACTGCGCCCGTCGGGCTGCTTCCCGAGCCGCTTGCACCGCCGGCAAAAGTAGAGCAATCAGTATCCCAATAATGGCAATAACGACCAAGAGCTCCACCAAGGTGAATCCATGTACCCCTCGGCGGACGGTAAAGAGCAGGCTGTCTAAAAGCCCTCTGCCAAACCTCCCAGTCATGGCACACCCCTCCCGTTGCGAAAAGGGCCTCTGAACGGTTAATACCCGTAGGGCGTAGGGGCTGCTTCCGTCTGGAACCGGCACAGGCAAGAGCCGTGCCCTACAAACCTGGGAACCGGCACGGGCAGGACTCGTGCCCTACTATATCCGCCGGCGGCGCAGACGCAGCCCAGCCGGCACCACCAACAGCCCAGCCAAGCCCAGCATTAGCAGCGTGGAAGGCTCCGGCACTAGCTCCAGCGTAAAGGCGTTCAGGATCGGATCGTGGTTGTTATACAAAGGCGAGGTGGGCAGCAGTTGGATAGTCAGCTTGTTGCTCTGCGGCCGGACAAGCGTGCTGAAGACCACACCCAGGGTGGGGCTTTCCGTGAATGACCCCACCATTCCCGAGGCGGTAAAATCGTCAAATAGCGTCTGGCCGTCCACCAAGATATCAAACGACCTTCCACCGTACAGGGAGAACAGGGCCGGGTCGTTTTCCGAAAAGATCAGTTGCAGATGGTACGTGTACCCGGGCACCACGTCCAGCTCCACTTTCACACCATTTTGGTTGGTCGAGGGCGTATAGACGATCGAATGCATCATGGTTTCTAGCAGATTGGCCTCTGGGGTGTTTCCGTATTCTGGCTTATTACCCCAGGCGCTCCGCAGGGTAGTATATGTAATCGTTACGCCGTTTTGTGGAGTGCCGGAGGCAGCGTGGCCGGTAAATACAGCATCGCCGATTCTGCCAATCGTCCCGCTGGTAAGATTGCCCACATCGACCGCATAGACAAAATGGCCCTGGAAGTCCAGGGCGGGCGAGGTGGGGCCATCAAACACATAGGCCCCAAAGGCGGCCGAATAATGGCGGCGAATCTGCTCCGGCGTAAGCTCTGAAAGGAATAACGCCGCCTCGTCGATCGCCCCATTGCCCCGCCGGTCCACCGAAGACCGGAGACTGGAATCCACGCCGAGGAAAAGGCTGATGGTGTCGGCAGCGTCCCGAGCGCTGGAGTAACTCAGGTTCTGGGCCACGAGGACGCCATCGTAGTAGAGCCGTCCGCGTCCCGGCGTGGCCCCGTCGTAACTGATCGCATAATGATGCCAGCCTTGGATATCAGTAGGCGTGTGGGTGGCAATTTGGGGATACCCGGTGGTATTCGTTACCGCATAGCCGGACCATGACTTCGTATTGGGATAACTCGGGTGGAGGATCAATCCATTGGGTTCCCGTGCGCTGGCGATCCAGCCGAATGCGTTCCAGTTTGGGGTTTCGGAGCGTGCCCAGGCTTCAAAGGTGAATACCTTGGCAATGTTGACGTTGTCGGCCCGGACGTAGCCGCCCTCCGTGCCGCCAGGGGTTACATAAAGCGCTCCGCCTACTTTGCCCGGTCCCAGAGTAGCAGTACCTGTGTAAACGCCGTTCTGTGCTCCGTCGCTGGTAGCCCAATCGGCCGCTGGCTGACTGGTGCTAGTTTCCTCGAACCGCCAATAGGCCGTCGGATTGTCGCCCAAGATCACCTGGTCATAGGTGATGCCTCCCCAAGCAGGCCCACCAACGACCAGGCAAGTTCCTGCCATCCCCAGAACCATAAAAAACCATCGGACACCGAAACCAACATGTGGGACAAGCGATTTCATGGCACACCTCCTCCCAGAATAGCGGCCACCCCAGACCCCAAGAACCCTATTGCCAGAGCAAGAGATTTTCTCAGAAAAGTGTTCCGATGGTATAGTATCATCACCCCTCTTGCCCTGTCAAGCATTTTGCGTAACATTTCAGCCGAATGGTGCAGCCCCCCTCCTGTCATCCCTGCCAAAGCTTTTGATCCAGGTAAAAATAAACTGTCCATTCTAGATCCCCGCTTTTGCGGGGATGACAGGTTACTCCACTCGGCTGACGTGTTATTGAGAGCGGGATTAATACTCCAGTACTGTCAGGGTCTTTGAAAACCTGGAAAAACCGGGTTTTCCAAGAAGTTTCGGCAAGGCATAATCAATCCCGCCGTCAATTACAGTTCAACCTGGAGTTTACCCAGAGTTGATTTCGTGGAGATGTGCGAATTGGCCGGAATTTACAGCGATTGACCAGGTTAGGTCGCTTTGGACCGCCCGGCTCGGATCGTACCAACCCGGTCGAGAGCTAGCACGGACGCCATCCCGG
>JAKPGL010000145.1 GCA_029550925.1 Planctomycetota bacterium | reverse complement strand
GATCGTACCAACCCGGTCGAGAGCTAGCACGGACGCCATCCCGGCGGTAACCCGAAAGATGGGCGAATTTTAGCTTCTGCCCGGTATTTGGCGATCATCCCACACTGGGTAAACTCCAGAAAAAGTCCGGCTTGGCGAAAGCCACACCCTCTGATAAGGTTTAAATTTTCGGAAGGTACTTTTCCGTTTTTCGGAGTTTGCGAGCCGTGGAGTACCAGTTTATCCAAACTCCCCCAGAGCTTCTTCGTTGGTGCGAGCAGATTCAGTCTTGTCGGGCGATCGCTCTGGATACGGAGTTCGTGGGGGAATCGAACTATCGTCCGGAGCTTTGTCTGGTGCAGGTGGAGGCGGAGGGTCGGCTGGCCTTGCTCGATCCGCTGGCGGTGAACCTTCAGCCGTTTTGGGAGTTGCTGGTCTCGGGGGCGAGAGAGACGATAGTCCACGGCGGCGTCCGAGATATGCTTTTCTGTTATGAGGCGGTGGGGAAAATGCCCGCCAGCGTGGTGGATGTGCAGATCGCCGCCGGGTTGATCGGCTTGGAATATCCAGCCGGTTTCAGCACCCTGATGGAGCGGTTGCTGGGGCGGTCTTTTTCCAAGGCGGAGACGCGGACCGATTGGCGGCGTCGTCCCTTGTCGTCGCAACAGATCGAGTACGCCCTGGAAGATGTACTCTATCTGCGGGAGCTTTGGGCGACGCTGCGAGCACGCCTGGAACAAGCGGGCCGGATGGAATGGCTTCGTGAAGAGATGGACCGTTGGAAGGCAGAGGCGATTCAAAAAACACTCCGGGAGGGGTGGCGACGATTGCCGGGCCAGTCGGGCCTTTCTCGACGAGGATTGGCTGTCTTGCGAGAACTTTGGCAGTGGCGGGAGAGCCAGGCCAAGCGTCGGAATTGTCCGGCGAAGTTTGTGCTTCGAGACGATCTCCTGGTAGAATTGGCCCGCCGAGAGACCGGCAACATCCATCGGATTCGCGCCGTGCGCGGCCTGCACCATCCGGGTTTGCGAAAGCATCTGCCGCAAATCGCCGCCTGCATTGAGCGGGCGTTGCACCTTCGGGAAGATCAACTCCCTCAGCCGTCCGTCGCCGCTAGCATACCGGTCTTTCCCATCTTGGCGCAGTTTCTGTACGCCGCTTTGGCGACCCGATGTCGCCAAGCCCATGTGGCGCCGAGCCTGGTGGGCGCCCCGAATGACGTTCGCGAATGGATCGCCTATCGACTGGGAGCGGGCAATAGCGCCGAGACGCCGCTTTTAGAACGGGGTTGGCGCGCGGAATTGGTGGGCGGGCTTTTGGAGGATTTATTAGCAGGCAAAATGGCCCTCCGCATTCAGAACCCCAGCGCCGAACTCCCCTTAGAAATGGTCTATTTGTCGGAGCAGACGAGTCCTGGCCCGCTTCCAGAAGGTCCGAAGGGCTCAGCGGCCGAGACGCCTCTCCAACACGACGGCGAACCATCGCAGCCGACCGGAGAGACATTGGCCTCTGAAGAAGGCCCCTCCCCATCCCAGAGCGATTGACAAACTCCTCTTACGCCGCCAAACTCAAAGGGTGTTCCTACCTCGGAAGAATTCCCTCCTACGTGTTCTTCTTGCATTGGAACAACCTGGAAAAGGACGCCTTTCCGGCTGGCGTCGGCGAGTTCTTTCCATGGGGAGCGGGGAAAAGAACGGAACGTGTACAAAAACTTCTTTTTCGGAGGCCCCTGCCATGA
This sequence comes from Planctomycetota bacterium, assembly GCA_029550925.1. Taxonomy (GTDB): domain Bacteria; phylum Planctomycetota; class Planctomycetia; order Pirellulales; family Thermoguttaceae; genus JANXAQ01. The sequence continues at coordinate 2,049 of JAKPGL010000145.1, read as the reverse complement.
ACCGTCGCGACTTTCTCGCTACAGGCGTTGGAACGATGATGGCTGGTCCTACGATGGGCGCTTTGGCGGTGGAGTCCTCGCCGGAGGTGTTGCCCGGTTTTGAAGACCCTGCACCCAGCCCGCTGGAGATCAAACTCCAGGTCAAACCAGTGATGTTCAATCTGATTCATTCCTGTCTCTGGGAAGGGCCGTGCCGATGGCGCGGCATCCCACCCGCCGATGAACGCCGATTGGCCGAGGAAAGTTTCGCCCGCTGGTCCAAACAACTTCAACAGCAGGGACTAGGCCGGCGGGAGGATGTAGAGCTTTTAGCGCCCGCCCATCTGACTTTCGCCGAAGATTTTCGCATCCCGCCGGAAGAGATGAACAAGTTGGCCGCCGACGCCGCCCAAACGGACGCCTATTTTCTCTATCCGGCCGGGTCGTCCATTTGCGGCTACGAGGTAGCCAGTCGGTTCCAAAAGCCGATCCTGCTCCGGGGGTTGGGGTGCCGCAGTGTGGATATAGCCGCCTATGTGCACGCCCGGGGGTTGGAGGCGTATGTGGCCGGCAGCGACCGGGAACTGGCGGAAATCCTTTCGCTATTGCGAGCGAGGAAGGTTTTCCAGCAGACCCGGGTGCTTTTGCCGACCGATCGTGGCCTGCCGGCGGTCTGTTCCTGTGGGAGCATTTGGGACCTGGCCGACCTGGAAAAACGCCTGAAAGTCTCGGTGGTAACCATCTCCTATAAAGAGCTGGCCGAGGCGATGGAACAGGTATTGGCCGATCCGACGGCCTCCCAACAGGCCGAACAAGCCGCCGAGCACTTGCTGCAAAAAGCGCATCGCTCCTTCATCGAGAAAAAGTATGTGGTGCGAAGTATGCAATTTTATAAAGCGGTGCAGAACCTGATGCGCCTGCATCGGTGCAACGCCTTTACGATCGAATGTTTCGAGTTCTGCTCCAGCCGACTGCCCGCCCAATGGAACATCGCCCCCTGTCTGCTCCATGCCCTGTTTCGGAACCGGTCGTTCGCCTCTTCCTGCGAAGCCGATTTGGGGTCGCTCCTAGCCATCCGGATGCTCATGTCGGTTTCCAATAAATCTTGCCATCAGGGTAATTCCGACCCCGGCCCGGACGGCACGTTTACCATCAACCACAGCTCCTCCAGTATGAAAATGGCCGGGTTCGACCAGCCGGATACCCCCTATCAATTGGGCCGATTCGTCAGCGGCGGCTGGGGAACCAAGGTAGCCCTGAACTTCATGCAGATCGCCGAAAGCATGAAACCGCCCGAAAAAACGGTTACCGTCGCCCGCGTCAATCCGTTGGCCGACAAACTGCTAGTGCTTCGGGGGACGTTGGTAGGATGTAGCGGCTGGGATCAAGACCTCCTCGGCTGTTCCGTGGTGGCGGTGATCCGGCCGCCTGAAGGACGGGCCGACGAATTCCTCAAAAAACGTCTCCAGTATGGAAACCACCTCCAGTGGGTCTATGGCGACTACACCCACCAGTTGACCCAGCTCGGCCAGATGCTCGGCCTAGAAGTCGAAGTGATCGCCTGAGAGAATCGCCCGTCTGGGAATGGTTCTGTAGTTACGGCTGGGTGTATTCCCAGGGAAAGAAGCGGCGGCCAGTGCTCTGCTGGAGCTGATCTCGAACCGGGCTGAACGGCCGAACCCGTACACAGCCCGCAGTGGCCGAAAAAACGCCTTGTCCCGGCACGCTCAGTTGGGCCGTTACCGCCCCATAACCGGCCAAATCCAGATTCCATTCCGGATTGTTCTGGGCCGAACTGAACGCAAACCGATATTGGGCCGAACCAGCGGCCGAAAAATCTTCCACCCGGACCTGCTGGACCCACCGTTGCCGATGACTCTTCTGATCCACGGCAGCAGCAGCCCCCTTGGGCGGAATGACCAACGTAACTTCCAGCATCCCATGGACCGGCGTTGGTCGGCCTGCGGCGTCGCAAGGGGTAATTTCCACGACCAGGCCGTCCGCCTCCACGTCGGCGTCCCATTGGCCAAGCCAAGCGTCCAAGCCCAGATAGGCCGCCCGTCTGCCCGC
>JAKPGL010000128.1 GCA_029550925.1 Planctomycetota bacterium | reverse complement strand
GGTGCGGGCTGGAGCTTCATCTGGATCGCCTTCGATTTCGGATGCTGCTGAGCTGGCTGCGCGGACAGATCGAAAAACAGCTCGGCCTCAAACTCGTTGTCCCATCCCAACTCCCTATGCCACCTTGACTTATATCAATATACCCGACTTGGAACCACTTTTCCCGCGCAAGCGGGAATCCAGAACAACGAAAAACTGGTTCCCCGCTTTCGCGGGGATGACAGGCTACTCCCTTTGGCTGAATTGTTACGTTATTTATTCTTCCCAAGAGGGATACAAGAAGCCTAGATTGGGCGATTGCGAGGCAGTGAGGAGGTACTGCATTCGGCTAAAATGTTACGTGGAATTCGGCCCCTCTTTATTACCGTTCGCCTCGGCAGGGATGCGTTTGACGGCCACCAGGGTATCCTCTTCTTCCAGGGTCATCACACGGACCCCCATGGTGTTTCGTCCCCGCATGGGAATATCGGAGACAGGAATCCGCTGGATTTTGCCTCGGGCGGTGATCATCATCACCTCGTCCTCATCGTGGACCCGGACAACGCCGATCACCGGTCCGTTTCGCGGCACGGTTTTAATGTCCCGGAGTCCTCGGCCGCCTCGTCGCTGGGTGCGATAGCAACGGGCCGAGGAATGCTCTTCCTCTTCTTCGGATTCTTCGACTTCTTCTCCAGCCGACGGGCCGTCGGCATGAACCCCGGCGATACCGGTCTGTGCCGGCGAAGGGGCGGTTTCTTCGTCGGCCGGTTCTTCTTCGTCGGGCAGGGGTTCTTGGTCAGGCTGATCCGGGGCGTTCGGCCCGAACGGCGTTCGTTTCCCGTAGCCATTCGCGCAAACGGTTAGCAATTGTCCTTCTGGATCGGCCACTACCATGCCGACCACCATATCGTCCGGGCCCAGGGTGATCCCTTTTACCCCCGTGGCGGCCCGACCCATCGGGCGAACGTCCGTATGTTTGAATCGGATAGCCATCCCCTTGGCGGTAGCCAGGACGATTTCATCTCCCGGACCGGCCACCACCACATCCACCAGTTCATCGCCTGGCCGGAGTTTAATGGCGATGATGCCAGCCCGAGTGGGTCGTCCGTAGGCGGCCAGGTCGGTCTTTTTGACCAATCCTCGGGCGGTCGCCATGATCAGATAATGGTCCGGCCGGTCGAAGTCCCGAACCGCCCGGCAATCGGCCACCTTTTCGCCCTCGGCCAGGTTCAACAGGTTGACGATGGCCCGACCTCGACTGTCCCGGGGCAATTGCGGCAGGTCATAGACTTTGCGCCAATACACCCGGCCCAGATTGGTAAAGAACATCAGATAATCATGGGTACTCGCCACAAACAGGTGGGCAATGGGGTCTTCTTCATCGGTCCGTGCGCCGGTCAGTCCCTTGCCGCCGCGCCGCTGCGCCCGATAGGCGTGGATCGGCGTCCGCTTGATATATCCCTTGGAACTGATCGACACGACCATCGTCTCTTCTTCGATGAGGTCTTCCATATCCACCGGCCCGATCTCTTCGCCGGTGATCTCTGTGCGTCGGGCGTCGCCGAACCGCCGCTTCAACTCCTGGCAATCCTGTCGGATGATCTCCAGAATGTTTCGGCGGTCCGAAAGGATTCGCAAATACTCGGCAATGTCGGCCAGCAGCCCCCGATGTTCCCCGCCAAGCCGCTCTTGCTCCAGATTGACCAATTGGCCCAGCGTCATCCGCAAAATAGCGTCGGCCTGCACGGGGGTCAGGCTGTAGGCGTCGGCCAGCCCTCGTTCTTGGACCAGAATCTGGAATCCCTCCTCGCCCAAGGCCCGCCGCAACATCGCCGCCGGACAGGCAATGCCCATCAGCCGCTGTTTGGCCTCCGCCTGAGTCGCCGAGGTGCGGATCGTCTGAATCACCTCGTCCAGGTTCGCCAGGGCGATCAGAAGCCCCTCGACGGTGTGTTTACGTTGGCGGGCCTTCTGCAGCAGATATTGCGTGCGCCGGCGGATCACTGTTTCCCGATGCCGGATGAACTCCTCGATCAGCCCCTTGAACGAAAGAATTCTTGGCTTTCCATCGACCAGGGCCAAGAAAATCAGCGAAAACGTATCTTGCAGCGGCGTATATTGATAGAGCTGATTCAGCACGATTTCCGGATCGGCGTCCCGTTTGAGATCGACGACCAGACGGACCGGCTCTTCCAGGTCGCTTTCGTTGCGCAGCCCGGCGATGCCGGGTATCTTGCCGTCGGCGGCGACTTCGTGGATTTTTTCCTCGATGCGGTCCCGAACCTGTTGGTAGGGGATTTCGGAGATGACGATGCGGAATCGGCCGCCGTGGACTTCTTCGATCCTGGCCCGTGCACGGACAACAACGGCGCCTCGACCCGTGTAATATCCCTGCCGGATGCCTTCCCGACCGCAGATCACGCCGCCGGTGGGGAAATCAGGACCGGGACAAATTTCCAACAACTCGTCGATCGAGACCGCCGGCTCGTCGATCACCCGGATAATAGCGTCGCACACTTCGTTCAAGTTGTGGGGCGGAATAGACGTGGCCATCCCGACGGCAATGCCCTGCGAGCCGTTGGCCAACAGGTTGGGAAACTTCGAGGGCAGGACGACCGGCTCCTGGCCCTTTTCGTCATAGGTGGGCAAGAAGTCCACCGTGTCTTTGTCCAGGTCTTCCAGCATCAGGGCGGCGATGTGCGAAAGTCGGGCCTCGGTGTATCGCATGGCCGCCGCCGGAAGACCGGCAATCGAACCGAAATTGCCCTGCTTATCGACCAGCGGATACCGGGTGTTCCACTCCTGCCCCATGCGCACCAGGGTGGGATAGATGGCCTGGTCGCCGTGGGGGTGATAACGCTTCATGGTTTCGCCGACGATGCCGGCGCACTTGGAGGTGGCCGTGGTGGGACCTAGGCCCAAGTCCTGCATCGCCACCAGGATCCGACGTTGGGAGGGTTTCAGACCGTCGCGGACATCCGGCAAAGCCCGGCTGACGATCACACTCATCGCATAGGTGAGGTAGCTTTCTTTAAGCTCATCCTCGATGGCTTGTTCAATGAGCCGAGCCGCCACTACCGCGGGCGCACCGCCGGACTCGCCCGACGCTGCCGGTGGAGGCGACGCACCCTCCACATCTCCCGATCCCTGATCGCCGGGGTCGGATGGGGAAGGTTCCTGGGGAAGATCATCGTCGTTGGCCAAGAGGGATTCCTTTCGTCAAACCAAAAAAACCGTTCTGGAGTTCAGCGGGAGCGGCGGCGAGCGACTGGTTTGTAACCCCGTCTGTCCAGACTGGCTTGGTTCCCGATTGCCCGATCACTTACCGTTGTAAGTACCGTCTCACAGACTAAGGCCACATCCAAGGGGGCAATATAACTCCTCCTTTGTAGGGTCCACCAGCGCCCCGAGTTCGCTCACGGCCCCCCCTGGGGAGCGTCTCCGCCATGGGCGCTAAGAGAGGCAAAAAACTCCCTTTTTACCCTGTAAAAAGAGGCATCCCTGTCCACCGAAACGGAACTAAGTTAATATACCGGATACAGGACTGAGGTTCAATCCCAGTGGAGACAAAACTTCTCCTGTTTACGCATTCTTTTTGGTTTTTTAGGGTTTCCTGTATTCCCTGTCTTCTCAGAAAGGGCCGAGGTATGATCATCGGCATCCCCAAAGAGATCAAACAAGATGAATACCGAGTGGGGATCCTTCCCGTGGGGGTGGAAGAACTGACCCAAGCGGGTCATACAGTGCTGGTGGAAGCCGGCGCGGGATTGGGTTCGGGGATTTCCGACCAAGAATACCTCCAACACGGCGCCGAACTAGTACCCTCCGCCGAACAAATCTACGCTCGGGCGGAGATGATCCTTAAAGTCAAAGAGCCGCAGCCTTCGGAAATCCGGCTGCTGCGTCGCGGGCAAATTGTGTTTGCCTATTTCCATTTTGCCGCCGATCGGGAACTGACCGAATCGTTCCTCGCTAGCGGGGCTACTGCCGTAGCTTATGAAACGCTTCGGGATAGGAACGGACGGCTTCCTCTGCTCGTGCCGATGAGCGAGGTGGCCGGTCGGATGAGCATCCAGGAGGGGGCCAAATATCTGGAGCGGCCGCAAATGGGCCGGGGCATCCTGCTGGGCGGAGTGCCGGGCGTACCGCCCGCCGAGGTATTGATTCTGGGCGGCGGCGTGGTCGGCACGAATGCGGCCAAAGTGGCCGCCGGTTTCGGCGCCACCATTTGGATATTGGACATCGATCTGGATCGGCTGCGGTATCTGGACGATATTATGCCGCCCAATGTGGTCCAGGTATTTTGCGATCGCCATACGGTGCGGTCCTTGCTGGCCCGGGCGGACCTGGTCATCGGCGCCGTGTTGGTTCCCGGCGCTAAAGCCCCCTGGTTGGTTCGGGCCGAGGACCTTCGGCTGATGAAACCCGGCGCAGTGATTGTCGATGTATCGATCGACCAAGGCGGCTGCGTGGAAACAAGCCGACCCACCACCCATAGCAACCCCACCTATATTGTGGAGGAGGTCGTGCATTATTGTGTGGCTAACATTCCAGGTGCGGTGGGCCGAACCAGCACCTTCGCCTTGTGTAATGTTACCTTGCCGTGGGCCTTGCAGATTGCCCGCCTCGGACTGCCGAAAGCGGCGGAAAAACTCCCCCCAATCGCCTCGGCCATCAACATTTTCCAGGGAGAACTCACTAACCGAGCAGTGGCCGAAACCTTTGCCTTGCCCTATAATCCTTGCTTTGAAGCCGCTTGAGTTTTCCGCCGAACGGAGTATCCTGTCATCCCCGCGAAAAGTGGCAGTGCCGCATTTCCGCCTCTTCGCAGACGCCGGGGAGGAGGAGGTCTCCGTAAAAATCAGGAATAATGTTTTTGCAGGAATAACGTCTTCTTTACGAACCCCTTATGGGACGAAAAAACATGACGAAGCAGCCCCAGGACGTACGGGTAGGGATTGTGATGGGCAGTGCGAACGATTGGCCGAAGGTTCGCGGTGCGGCCGAGGTGCTAGAGCAGTTTGGCGTGCCGTATGAGGTCTCGGTGATGAGCGCCCATCGGACGCCCGGCGATGTGGCGGAGTACGCCAGCCGGGCCGCCTCACGAGGCGTAAAAGTGCTGATTGCCGCAGCCGCGGAGCGGCCCATCTGGCCGGCGTCCTGGCCGCTCATACCATCCTGCCGGTCATCGGCATCCCCGTGCCGACGGAACTGGCCGGCGGCTTGGATTCGCTCCTTTCGATGGTCCAGATGCCGGGCGATGTGCCGGTGGCCGTGGTGGGGACCAATTCCGGCGGGCCGCGCAACGCCGGGCTTTTGGCGGTCCAGATTCTCGCCCTCGGCCAGCCGGAGTTGCAGGAAAAACTCCTCCGGTTTAAGCAAGAGCTTGTCGAAAAGGTCCGCGCCGCCCACGCCGGTTTGCAGGCCCAGCTCGGCCAACAGGCGCAAAAAAGTTGATGGGGATTCAGCCGCCGGATGCGGTGAGCGCCTACCGGCGGACGACCGCGCCGCCGCTCAGCCGCCGGATCAGATGACGCATCTCCAGCGCACTGAGGGCGGCCAAAACTCGGGGGACCGGCAATCCGGTGCAGCGGACGATCTGGTCGATTTCCGTCGGATCCACGCCCACGGCCTCCAGGACGGTTTCTTCGGTAGGATTCAGCAGCAGTTCCCCTGGATGGCGGAGTGTTCGGCCATCTTCTCTTACCGTCGGTTGGACCAGCGGCCCGAGTTCTTCCAGAATATCGTCGGCCGATTCGACCAGTTTGGCCCCGTCGCGGATCAACCGATGGCAACCGTGGGAGGTGCGTTCATCGACCCGTCCGGGCACGGCGAAGACTTCTCGACCTTGTTCGGCGGCGTGGCGGGCGGTGATCAAGGCCCCGGATCGCAGCGGCGCTTCGACCACCACCACGCCGAGCGACAACCCGCTGATGAGCCGATTCCGCTGCGGAAACGTCCCCGGCAATGGTTCTGCGCCCGGCGGGGCCTCGCTGACCAGGGCGCCTTGGGCGACGATCTGCTCGGCTAGCTGCTGATGTTCTGGTGGGTAAATGTCCAACACTCCGTTGGCCAGCACCGCCAACGTTCGGCCGCCGGCGCCCAATGCGCCCCGATGGGCCGCCGCATCAATGCCGCGGGCCAGGCCGCTAATGATCGTTACCCCCGCCCGGGCCAAGCTGGCGGCCAATCGCTCCGCCTGCCGAAGCCCGTACAAACTCGGATGCCGAGTTCCTACAATGGCCACAGCGATCTGGTCTCTCGGCAAGACCTCCCCCCGCACAAAAAGCACCCCCGGCGGATCGGCGATCTGCTTGAGCAATTCGGGATAGGCCGGGTCGGTTTGTAAAACGAGCTTTACTCCCTGCTGCTGACACAAGGCGAACACTTGCCGGGCCTCGCGCCGATCCTGAGCAGCCTGAACGGCGGCGGCCAACTTCGGCCCCACATCAGGGACTTGTTGCAATTTTTCTACGGAAGCCCCAAGGACCGCTGCGGCGTCGCCGAAATAGTCCAAAAGTTTTCGCCGCGTCCGAGGCCCCACCCCGCGCACCAAAGCCAATGCCAATTCGTCAAACAGCTTGGCCTGCTCGTCTCCGTCCGAAGGTCCTTCGGACGGAGGGGCGGTATCTGTTTCGAGCGATCTCTCCGGGGAAAGACGTTCTGCTGTTTCGCCGTCTCGACGGCTCATCGCCCCGATCTCCGATACTCCAGCGGTCCAACGATCCTCCAACGGTTGGTAAATATCCCAACACGCGAAAAAGAGAAAGGATGGGTTTCTTGGCGCCTAATGCGGAGAAGCCCCGGAGAAGAGAACCGGTCTTCCGCCTCCCGGCGGGGAGTCCCCATGGGTAACGCGTCTTCCACTGCGGGACAAGCCAGCCGTACCAGTCGGTCGTCTCCTAGCGGCGGCCTCTCCGGGCGCACCGAACATAACGCCACATTAGACGATGTTTCCCGGAGACGCAAGAGGGCGGACTTTTCCCCGGCAGGAGAGAGATCAAGGAGTTTTCAGGGCGGCCAACAGCTTGTTATAGCTATCGCGTTCGATTTTGGGGATTTGCTCATAGGTGAGCTGGTAGTTTTCCTGCGCCCGTTGCAGGTCCGCGGCGGCGGATCGCATGTCCTTTAGCGCCTGGTGGACCAAAGCCCGATGGAAATACATAACGCCGGAGGGGGCTTCCTGGACGGCCTGGTTCAAGTCGGCCAAGGCTTCCTTGGGTTTGCCGGCGGCCAACAGGGCCACCCCACGAGTATCCAGCAGTTCAGGCACAGGCCCCATGATTTCAATAGCCTGTTCGATGAACCGAAGGGCCTCTTCGGGTTGTTTTCCCTCGGCCGCCAATAGAAACGCCAGGTTGTTCCAGACGACGGCCTTTTCCCGGTCTCGCACATCGTCCCGGCGGAGGAACTCCCGATAGAGACGGATTTGTTCGGCGTAATCGTCTTGCAGATCGGCCAACGAGGCCAAGTGGAGCTGGACGACTTTCGAGCCGGGGGCTTCCTCAGCCGCCTTGACGAACCAAGGCCGCACTTTCTGGAACACTTCCGGCGACAGGGCGCCCTTCTTGCGCTGTTCGGTCAGGATATTGATGACCACCGGCAACAGAGCGCCCGGCGGCGTCTGGGGCAACACCTTTTCGACCCATGCCAACGCCTCTTGGGCGGTCCCATGTTTGCCGAGGAAATTGGCCAATACCAACATTGCCCCCGGCTGCTGGGCGGCGTATTGCTGGAGGAGTTGTTTGGCGGCGTCGATCTGGCCGTGCTCTTCCAAGACCGAGACCAATTGGGCCAGGTTCCGCACCTGCTCCGGCGGCAATTGAGCGGGCAGCAAGGACTTGAGCAACTGGACGCCCTCGGCGGCTTGGCCTTTTTTCATCAGCACCCGGGCGCGGAGAATTTTCGTGATCGGGGTTTCCGGAGCCAGTTGTTCCAGTTTGGCCAGCGTGAACTCCACTGCATTCAGCGGGGTGTCATGCTTGAGCATCATTTGGACATAGGCGGCCAAGAACTGCGGCTCCTTGGGATTTTTCAGCACCAATTCCCGCATCATGCCTTGGGCGGTTATCCACTGGTTGGTTTGTTCGTAGAGTTGGGCCAGGGCGAAAAATTCCTGGGCAGAGAAGGATTTCTGATGCTCGGAGCGGATTTGTTCCAGCAGTTCAATGGCCTTCAACCGGGACTGCCGATCCGGTCGGGAAGCCAAGATGGCGGCCTTCAAGCGGAGGTCATCCAGAGGCAATTGGCCCTTCTCGGCGTTTCGGTCCAACAGGGCCAACGCCTGCCGGACCTGACGCCAATCGCCCTCGGCGGCCAAGACGCGGGCCAACCAACGTCGGCCTTCGGCCAGCTCGAGACGATGTTTTTCCGGGTCCCGACCCGCCAGGGTCAATATCTGGGCCAGGTAGCGTTTGGCTTCTTCGCTTTGGCCGGTCAGCATGTAGAACCGGGCCGTCGCTCGAAGCACGCCCAGGTTCTCCGGCGCTTGTTGCAGGGCGGTCAGATAGTATTGTTCCGCCTGGCTCAGATCGCCCACCAGATGGTAACACTGGGCCAGGGCCAGCGGAACTTCGTCTTCCGGTAGGCTGGCCTGTGCTTGGCGGATGGTCCGAAGGGCTTCGTCTTTTTGGTTGGTCTCCATCAGCACGGCGACCAGGGCGATCCAACCCTGCGGGATTTTCGGGTCGAGTTGGACCGCTTTGCGGAACTGGGCGAGGGCTTCGTCGAGCTTGCGGCTTCGGACCAACAATTCGCCGTACCAGAGGAAATCGCCCGGCTGGTTGGAGTTTTGGACGGCTTCGGCGGCCTTGGCCAACGCCTGCGGGAAGTCGCCCAATCGGAGGTTGATCTCCGCTTCGATGCGTTTCAAGAATAGAAACGTTTGCACCGATGGGCCAAGCCGATTGATCACCTCCCGGGCCTCTTCATACCGACCCCGGGCAAAGAGCAATTGGACCAACTGGCCCGCATGGACCGGACTCAACGGCCCCAGTTCCGAAGCCTTGCGCAGCAGCGTGATGGCGTCGTCCGGTTTGTTCTCCAACAGGGCAATCTCCGCTTCGAGCCGCGGAATTTCATGCCAAGCCGGTCGTTCCAGCCCCGCTTCCCGAAGCCGCTGCTTGGCCTCGATGAGGGCCTTTTTGTCCAGTTGTCCCCGCTGCGCCTGCCAGACCATCATCGACGCCTCGCAATAGATGGCCTCGGTAGATCGGCTGCCCAGATATTTTTTCACCATTTCCAGGGCCTCGGTCATCCGGGCCTCATCCTCTCCCTCCCGAGCCAATTCGAAAAGGACCAGGAATATCTGCGGGTCCCGAAGCGACGACTGGGCCACTTTCTGCCAATACGCGTAGGCCTTCTGGCGGTCCCGAAGCCGATACCAGCAGGCCCCCAAACCCCGCCACAATCGGACCTTTTCGAATTCCGAGAGGCCTTCTTCGCCGGCGGCTAAGGAGGTGAGCCGTTTGGCGGCTTCCTCGGCGGGCAGTTGAACGGCCAACTCCGCGATGGTCAGGCGCAACGTAACATCATCGCCGCAGGCCGAGCGGGCTTGTTCGGCCGTCCGAAGGGCCTCCTGGGGCGTCTGCAACATGGCGGCTAGTTTGATCGCCGCAGTCCACAATCCCACATCCTTCGGATACTTATCCAGTTGGGCTTGAATGAGTTGCTGGGCTTTGGCGTTGTCGCCCTTTTTGGAAAGGACTTCGGCCTGCATAAGGGCCAGTTGGGCCGCGTCCACCCCTTCGACCTTCGAAAGTCGCTCCACATATTTCTCCAGCTCCGACCAATCGCGCGCCGTTTCCGGCTGCTGAAGGGTGCGAGCGACGATCAGTTGGAACAGGGCGTTTCGCAGTGCGGGCGTCTGGAGGAACTCTGCTTCGCCCATGCTCTTTTCCAAAGCGGCGAACTCCCGGGCGGCTTCGTCCAATTTGCCCAATCGGAACAGCGCCACTGCATAGCCCGCCTGGGCCGGTTGCAGGCTGGGATTACGGTCTAAAAGACCTCGATAAATCGCCAATTGCCGGTCGGGCAACCGCAACTGCTCGTAACAAGCCCCAAGAAACAGATCGACATGGGTCAGGAATTCCGGCCAGCCCACCACTTTCGGGCGCAGACGTTCGAGTTTGTAAACAGCTTCACGCCATTTGCCTTCGGCCGCCTCGGCGCGGGCCTCAAAGAAGTCCAAGATTTCCTCGCGGAACCCGGCGTCGCGCATCTTTTTGATCGTTTCGCGGGCCTTCTTCAAATCCCCTTGTTTCAGGTGCAGGTCCGCCACCGTGAGCAGGTCCATTGCATCGGACGACTGCTGCTCCCGAATCCGCTTCTCCAACGGTTCCAAGACCTCGGCCGTCTTGCCCAACGAAAGGTTCAGCACCATCCGCGCCCGTTGCACGGATTCATCGTCCGGAAACAAGGCTTGCGCCCGATCCAGATAGTCGCCGGCTTCTTCGTAGGCTTTGTTGTCGATGGCGAATTCCGCCGCGGCCACCAACACCTCGACATTCTGCGGCGACATTTCCAACGCCCGGCGAATGTCTTCCGTAGCGGCGTTCAATTGCTTGGACCGATGAAAATACTTGGCCCGTTCCACCAACGCTTTGACCGATTTCGGATTGCGGGCCGTCATCTGGTTGATCCAGGAATCGGCCCGATTAGGGTCCTGCAATTTTTCCCGCAGCAGATCGGCCAGGGCCGTATAGGCTTTCAGGTTGGCGGGGTCCTGGGCGATCACATGTTCGAAGGTTGCCAACGCCTCCCGATATTTTTCCAACCGAATCTGGCACTCGCCCAATTGCACCCCCAGAGCCGATTCCTCGGGAAACTTCTCCCGGAGCCGGGTCAGATGGCTAACGGCGTCGTCCAGTCGGCCCACCTTTTGGCAAATATCCGCCAAGCGACGCAGCACCTCCATATTCTCCGGTTCTTGTTGGGCCGCCTTCTCCAGGATGGTAAACGCCTCCCACAATTGACGCGGATGGCTGGTCCCCCGAAGCCGATCCGCTACCAGCAAGGCCAATCGGCTAAAGGCCGAAGCGTCTTTCGGCGCATAATTCACATAGTACGTATAATACTGGATTGCGTTTTCTTTATTGCCTTCTTGTTCCGCTTGTTGGGCCTTGGCCAGCATCACTTGCGCGGTACGACTGACTTGGAACCCATGAACCACTATCACGGCGATGACAAGCACCACCACCGTCACGGGAACGCCGATGGCCACCTTGAGATTCAGGCGTTTGGGCCGACGGTATTCGACGCCGGCTTGTTCGGCGGCGCGTTGGGCCAAACGAGCGGCTTTAGCCGCCCTTGCAGCTCGGGCCGCTTTGGCCGCCCGAGTAGCCCGGGCAATGCGATCGGCCTCCGCGCGGCGGGCGGCTTCGGCCTGCCGGGCGGCACGCTCGGCTGCCTCCAAGGCGGCCTGTCGGCTGGCTTCCTCCGCGGCCTTTTGGGCGGCCCGCAAGGCAGCCTCTTGGGCGGCCAATTCCGCTTGTTCGCGTGCGGCTCGCTGGGCCGCCTCTAAAGCCGCCTCTTGGGCGGCCCGTTCCGCCGCCTCCCGAGCCGTTGTCTGCTGGGCGGCCAATTCGGCGGCCCGAGCGGCCGCCTCCCTCGCCGCCTCCACCGCCGCCCCTCGGGCCGCTTCTTCCGCCGCGCGCACCGCCGCCCGATCCGCAGCCCGCCTCGCCGCCAACGCCAAACGAGCCGCATGGACTTCTTTCAACGCAGCCTGGGCCGCCTGTGCCGCTTCAACCGCCTTCCGAGCCTCCTGCGCCGCTTCTTCCGCCGACTGCCGGGCCCGCTCCCGAGCCGCTATGGCCGCCTGCGAAGCTCGTAATGCCTCCTTGGCAAACCCCTCGGCCCGTTTCTCGGCCTCCTCCAGGGCAATCTCTTCGGGAAGACGTTTCGGCGCCAGCCCGCTGGCCGCCCTCCAGACCGTCTTGAGCAATCCGCCCTTTTCTTCCTTTTCTGGTTCGGCGGAACTTTCCGACGCAGCGGGACCGCCGCCCCCAGGCGAACCGGCCGCCACAGGGCCATTCCCGGCGGGTTCTACGGACGAAGAGGCCGCCTGAGTCGGCTCCTGAGCACCGACGGAAGGCTCAAAAGCAGAATTCTGGGTGGGCGGCACTTCAGGAGCATCGGACTTCATGCGACACCTCGCTTTGCAATAGAGCCGACAGATTCAATCCCCCTTGGTCCCCCTTTGAGATTACTATGACAATCGCTCCCCCCGGAGGAAACCCTCCAGAAGCAAGCGGCGGCTCGCTGGTCCCCCTTCAGTGAGAAGCCGATCCATGAAGACTCCAAGGCTTCGGCTGGGAAAATCAGGAAGGAAATTCACACCCCCTACCGATCTTTTCCCAAGCCCGATAGCCTGGAAAAAACTCTATTTTCCACCTTAATTGAAGATAGCCTTCCTGTCAAACACCCGACCCAGAGCCCCTTAAAACTTTCCCCCCGAATGAGGGAAATCTCAATTGCCCCCCCTTGAAAGGGACATTGAACCCACAGCCCGCCCCTCTAGCGTAGATATCCTCCCACTGGACTGCTCTATGGGGCAACTGCAGATTTCCATAACACCATATTGTTATTGTGGGTTATTGTTATTGTGCGTTATGGACGGCCCCCCCATTTTCTGCTTGCCAAAAATCCCGATCGTCAGGGGAGGAGTGCATTTTCCAGGGGGTGGTTTCCTTAAGCCCTCCGAATTTCGATAATCCAGGGAGGCACGATTCCAGTTCCATCCCACCGGACATGTTCGGCGTCGCCCTCCGTATTGGCCTATAGATTTCATCCTCCAAGGCGTCTGAAGAGCCATTCTTCGGAGTGTCGGCTCTGCATGTTTCCGAAACGGTCCGTTCCCACCCTTTAGGAGAGCACCTGATGAAGTCCTACACCGAGTATTTGAACTTCCATATTCCGCAGCGGATGGATTTTGTGAATATCACGCCTCAGGTGGAGGCCGCCTTGGAACGGAGCGGCGTCAAAGAGGGCCTTTGCCTGGTCAATGCCATGCACATTACGGCCAGTGTGTTCATCAACGATGACGAGCCGGGGCTGCACGAGGATTATAAACGATGGCTCGAAAAATTGGCCCCTTACGATCCTTCGCCCAGCACATATCACCACAACCGAACCGGAGAAGACAACGGCGACGCCCATCACAAACGCCAAATCATGGGCCGGGAGGTGGTCGTAGCCGTTACGAATGGTCGGCTCGACTTTGGCCCTTGGGAACAGATTTTCTACGGCGAATTCGACGGTCGTCGGCCCAAACGGGTGCTGATTAAAATCATCGGGGAGTAGGAGTTCCCCTAGCCTGCGGGGCCGACCGCAGCGATCCCTTCGGGGCGAGAACCTTTTTCCCCAGCGCCGCCGCATCTGTTCGATACTCCCGGAAAATGTTCCGGGAAGTCTATTCTTTGCGTCTCCAGCGGCGTTGCCAATAGTCCAAGGCCACTGCGCCGATCAAGATCGCGCCGATGGCCATTTCCTGGACCGGGCGTGGCCAGCCCATCTGTTGGCCGCCCATGGAAAGCACGGTGATGATCAGAGCGCCGATCAGGGAGCCGAGGATCGAGCCTTCGCCGCCGCTGAGGCTGCCGCCGCCGATGACCACCGCAGCAATGATCGCCAATTCATAGCCGGTGGCGGTGGTGGGAATGCCGACGCCGCCGATCCAGGAGAACTCCATCAGGCCGGCCAGTCCGCCGAAAAAGCCGCCCAGAGTATAGACGATGATCTTCGTACGCCCGACGCTGACGCCGCACAATCGGGCCGTCTCCGCATTGGATCCCACGGCGTAGATATGTCGGCCCAAGCGGGTATAACGAAGCATGACGGCTGCGACGACCGCAGCAAGCAACAGCAGCCACACGCCCGGCGGCAAAAGCATCCAGCGCTGGGGGCTTTGGGTGGTAAGGGTAGGATCCATAAGGCCGCTGAGCCAACTGGCTGGTGGATAAATCGGCCGTTCTTGAGCGATGATCTTGGCCAGACCGCGATAAATCATCATGGTACCCAGGGTAACCACGAAGGGGACGATCCGCAGCCCGACGCAGAAAAGTCCGTTCAGCAGTCCGGCCAGGGTGGCCGCCCCTACGCCAGCCAGCACCGCCAAACAGGGAAGTAGAACCGGCCAATCGTGAATCCAATAATTCGCCGGGCTACTGCCTGCCGGGGCGGCGGAAACGCTCTGGGGCAGAGTCAGCACCCAGGCTACGACCACCCCGGTCAACGCGATGACCGACCCGATCGAAAGGTCAATCCCGCCGGCGATAATGATCATGGTCATCCCCAGGGCGGCTGTGGCATAGACGGCCGACTGACGCAAAACACTTTCCAGATTCCGGAGTTTGTAGAAACTGCCGCCTTGGACGGCAAAGGCGAAAAATGTAAAAATTAGCACCAACGCCAAGAGTCGGCCCAGAACTCCCGGATCCCAAAACCTCCGCCAGTCTCCTGACGGACCGACATCCCCTTTCTGCAAAACAGGCTCAACAGTTTCCGAAGTTTCCGGCGACGGCAAGATGGGCTGGTTACTCATACCAACTCCCTGGTAGATAGACAAAGGTTATTGTTATGGGGATGATCTTACGACTGGCGGATTGGGAGCAGAGTCGGCGGGGCCGGTGGCCGCCAATATCAGCTCATGTTCTGTCCACTGCGGGGCCGGACGTACCTCGACCAATCGGCCCCGGCACATCACCCCGATCCGGTCGCAAAGCCCCAATAGCTCAGGCAAACTGCTGCTCGCCATCAGGACCGCCTTGGGCCGACGGCCTTGGGCTGGATTTCCGACGACCAATTCGTCGATCAATTGGTAAATCTGGGCCTTACTGCCCACGTCGATGCCGCGGGTCGGCTCGTCCAGAAGCAGGACATCCACATCGGCGTGTAGAAGCCGGGCCAAGGCAACCTTCTGTTGATTGCCGCCCGACAGGGCGCTGGCCGGTTGCCACGGAGATTGACACCGGATGGGAATTTTCTCAATCCAAAATCGACAGGCGTCTGCTTGTCGGCTAGGCCAAACGAAAAAGCCCGGTCCCAATCCATCGAGCCGGGCCAGGGTGATATTGTCGGCCAAGGAAAGCCCCAAGGCCAGGCCCTCCTGTTTCCGATCTTCGCTCAGGTAACCGATGCCCTGCCGCCACCGATGCGGCGGGCTGCCAGGCCCAAGCCAAGCGCCGATGCGAATCTTGCCCGCTCGCACCGGCGCCAGGCCGAAAATGGTGCGGAGCAGTTCGGTTCGGCCCGCACCAACCAGACCGGCAATGCCCAACACCTCCCCCCGGCGCAGTTGGAGGCTGGCGCCCAGCGGTTTGCCCGGCCCAGAAAGATGCTCTACCTCTAAAACCACCTCTCCAGGCCGTCGCCGAGACCGAGGATAAAGCTCTCGAATCTCGCGGCCTACCATCATCGCCGCGATCTGATCGATGCTCGTCTGGCTGGTGTGTCCGGCGCCGACCGTCTGCCCGTCCCGAAGCACGGTGAACCGATCGCTGATCTGCTGCACCTCCTCCAGAAAATGGGAGATATACACAATCGAATGGCCACGGGCCTTCAGCCGACGAATGAGCGAAAACAGTTTCGGTATTTCCTGTTGAGTCAGGCTGCTGGTGGGTTCATCGAGGATGAGCACCCGGGATTCCATCGCCATGGCCCGTGCGATTTCGACCAGTTGCTGCTGGGCCACCGAAAGCTCCCGGACCGGCTTGTCCAAGGGAATGTCGGCAATTTCCAAAGCCGCCAAAGCGAGGGCGGCCTGACGGCGCATTTTTCCCCAAAGCACCCAGGGGCCCCAATGCGGTTCCATGCCCAGCAGGATGTTTTCCATCACTGTTAGATGCGGAGCCAGCGAAAGCTCTTGATAGATCATGGCGATCCCGGCCTGCCGGGCGTGAAGGGGACTGCCGGGCGTAAACGGTTGGCCGTCCAGCCAGATTTGGCCGCGGTCCGGCAAGACCGCGCCGGAGAGGACCTTCATCAGCGTGCTTTTGCCCGCCCCGTTTTCGCCTACCAAAGCGTGAACCTCGCCGGGCAGGATCGACAGATTGACCCCTCGCAAGGCCCAGGTAGCCCCAAACCGTTTATGCACATCTTGCATCTGCAAACGAGCAACGGTTCCCATGGTTCTAGTCCTGTGGACGGCTGCGCCGTCCGAAGCAATTGGTTTTTCCCGGCGGGGATAGGTCGGCTTACTTCAGGCCTACCAATTTGCGGATTTCCGGCTCTTTTTCCAGACGCTCTTTGGTAGCCACCTGGACGCCGGTGTCGTAAAACTTTTCCACCGGTTCCCCCCGGAGATGCTTGACGAGGACTTCGACGGCCATATAGCCCATCTTGTAGGGATTCTGGACGACCAGAGCGTCTATCTCCGCTTTCTGCACGCCCTCGACTAGCCGGGGCGTAAAATCAAAGCCGACAAAACGCACCTGGATATGCACGCCGCTTTTGGCCAGGTCCTGCAGGGCTTCCAGAACCCCCATCGTGGACCGATCGTTGCAGGCGAAAATGCCGTCCAGTTCGAGTCGGCCCTGTTTGACAAGACTTTCCAGGGTATTCATCGCGGTCTTTTTACAGCCGGCTACGGTGGCGTCTTCGGCGTGGGGATCCGCAACCACGGTCAACCCGGCCGTCTTGGCCGCCTCCAGAAACCCCTTGGCCCGTGCTTCGGTGCTGCCGGTGCCTTGGACAAACCGCATACACATGACCCGGCCCTTGCCGCCCAACAGTTTGGCCAAGTGCTCCGCACCAAGCCGACCACCTTGTTCGTTGTTGGTGGCCACAAAACTCACATAGGCGTCGCTATCCAGTTCGGAATCGAAGACCACCACAGGGATCCCAGCCTGCACCGCATTTTCCACGGGTTTGCGAGAGGCTTTGCGATCCAGCGGGGCAATGGCCACGCCCTGGACCCCTCGGTTTACCATGTTTTCCAGGATGCTGTTTTGAGCGGCGTGATCGGTCTCGGTGAGCGGCCCCTGCCATTCGATCTGCACGCCTAAATCTGCGGCGGCGGCACGGGCGCCCTGTTCCACCGTACCCCAAAAGTCTTCCCCCATACTTTTCGGAATCACGGCCACGGTGATCCCCTCCTGCCCCTGGCCGCACCCTCCCAAAGCCAACAACACGGCCCCAATCCAAATCCCACACCAACCCGGCCAAACCGATCGTTTCATGCGTCCCGACTCCTTGTGTCCGGTGGAGTTCCGCCAACCCGGCCAACCCAGCCACCCAGTCGGCCGTCCGAACCTGGCCCCTCGGGGAAAAACGCCCCCGTAGAAAACTCCGGCAAGCAAGAAAGATTGTAATCGGTTCACTCAAAAAAAACTACAGACTCCTCCCAGCGTCAGGGGACGAGATTCCTATGCGCCAAGGGATGGATCGCTGTTGGAATGGATTAGAGGCTGGGTAACACCTTAGCCGAATGCAAAGGGGGCTTATTTTAGAGCGAAATTTGCCCTGGATTGTCATTCCCGCTCTAGCGGGAATCCAGGGTCCTATGAGGCGACTACTTTGTTATTCCTCCCAAGTAGTGGCTGCAAGAAGCCTAGATTTCCGCTTGCGCGGGAATGACAAGGTGCTGCATTCGGCTAACCTGTTACGAGGCTGGGTTTTGGACGCTCTGGCAGAGAGCAGCGGATTTCCCGAACCAGAGCGTCTCAGCCTTCTTCGTAGCGGATCTGTAGGATTTCAAACCGCAGCAGACCGGCGGGAACTTGGATTTCGGCCACTTCGCCCACTCGTTTGCCGACCAATCCCTGGGCCAAGGGACAGGTGATGAGAATTTTATTGGCGTTGGGGTCATCTTCGCCGGCGCCGACCAGAGAGAACTCTTCCTCTTCGCCGGTGTCGAGGTCCTTGACGCGAACGACGGCCCCAAAGGCGACCTGATCGCGAGGCATCTGCGCAGAATCAACCAAATACGCCCGGGCCAATCGGTCGCGATAGTCCCGAATGCGGGCTTCCAGCAGGAGTCGGCTTTCCTGGCTAAATTGATATTCGGCGTTTTCGCTCAAATCGCCTTCGGCCCGGGCCTTGGCCAGCCGATCCAACACCTTCGGCAATTCCACGGTTTCCAGATGTTGGAGCTCGGCCTTGAGTTTATCGTAGCCGGCGCGGGTCATCGGGATGGGATCGGTCATGGAGCAGGATCCTTTCGGTAGCTTTTCGGTTTTAGGGAAATGTGATAGTCTATAATATTTTGTAGTTCCTTGTTCCCAGGGGGCCAAGAGGAATTCCGGCAGTTTGACAATGCTATCTCCCCAGGAAAGGGCCGAACAAGTCCCCCTGGCTTGGTCTTAGGAAAAAAGGGATTTTTTTCAGCCTGGGACCTTTTCCCCCTGGATCGACACGGGAAGGCCCAAGGCCCAAGTTTTTTGGGAGGAAGGAGATGGGAGGGAACCCCCTGTAGATAGGAATCTATGCCCCCAGGAAATTCGAAAACCCCTGATGGAGATTACCCCATTATAGGGGTAGCAAGACCCTGTTTAGGGAGGCTTCCTTGGCAAAGGACTGAGAACGGACGAAAATTTTCTGTTTCGAGAATCCCCACAAGCTAGGATAGCGTAGGAAGCGATCCTTGGATAAGACACCAGGGGAAGACCGCTGAACGTGGGGAAAGAATCGAGGGCGTATTTTTTATAGAAGGATGCGATTCCATGGCTGCTACTTTGGAAACGTTTGTCGAACGGTTAAAAGCGGACGGGGTGGAGGCAGGTCGTCAGGCGGCCGAAGCGATTCGCCGGGAGGCGGAAGAGCAGGCTGCCCAGCGGCTTCAGCAGGCCGAGGCCGAGGCCCAGCGGATCATCGCCGCCGCCCAGGCCGAACGGGAAAAAATCCTCGCCCGCACCCAAACCGAACTGAAACTAGCCGCTCGAGACACGATCCATCGGCTTCGGGAGGCGTTGGAAAAGGGCCTAGCGCTGCTGGTGCGGCAAGCGGCCGAAGTCCAATTGCAAGACGATGGTCTGCTACGGGATTTGATCCGAGAGGTCGTCTGCCAATATGCCAAGGCCGACGCCGAAAAAGAGGACCTCATCACGATCAACGTCTCCGAACCGATGCGCCGCCGTCTCAGCCAATGGGCCATCGGCGCATTCCATAACGCCGAATGTCCCCAGGAATTGGCCGTCGAATTGCACGGCACGTTGACCGAAGCGGGCTTCGAATATCGGCTTTCCGGCGGCGCGGTGGAGGTTACGCCGGAATCCGTGGCCGCGGTCCTCATGGAGATGGTTTCTCCGGAGGTCCAGAAGCTGCTGCAATCGGCCCTGGGGGAATCGGCGAAGCCAAGTTCGGCGGTGCCGGCTTCGGTGGGCTAAGAAGATAATCATCTGGCCCATGCGGTGCGCACTGTCCGGTTGGACCTTAATGGAAACGGCGGCGTGGAGAGGAAGAAACTCAGTACTGTTTAGGACTGTTTAGGCGGCCGAGGACCTCGGATGGCAGGGAACCTGTACTACTTGCTGGCTTCGCTACCGGGCTTGGGAGAGCTTGGCACAGCCCCGCCGATGGGTTTTGACGAGCTTCTGGATTGGCTCGGTCCTGCCAGTCGATATAGTCGTCTGGTAGGTTTGGTGTTCCTTTCGGATGACCTGTTGCAACGGGAAGCCTTTTTGGCTGGCGAGGTGCAACAGGTTGCGCCGTCGGTGCTCCAACTGGCTCAAGTGCGTAACGAAGCCCCTCTGCCGGAGTTTTTGGTTCCTCCAGAAGTGGAGTCCGAAACGGAGTCTGGGGCCTTGCAGACAGATTTGGTGTGGGCCGCCTATTTTCGCCATATCGCCCAGACCGCCCAAAGCGAAAATTCCCCCTTTCTGGACCGATGGGTGCGGATGGAGGTGGCCTTGCGAAATGCCCTGGCTCAAGAACGAGCCAAACGACTCGGTTTGGAAGCCTCGGAGTACCTGGTGGCCCACGAACTGGCTGATCCGGAGGCCGATTTTACCGAAATGCTCCGAGAATGGGCCTCGGCGCCCACGCCGCTGGCCGGATGGCGGGTGGTCCTGCGAAACCGATGGGACTGGTGCCGGGCCAACGAGGCCTGGTTCAGTTTCACCGAAGATGAACTGTTGGTCTATGCCCTTCGGCTTTTGCTCCTGACCCAATGGCAACGTAGCAGCGAGGAACAAGCCGCCCTGGCAGCAAAAACATAGTCCTTTAGCCGCGGGGTCCCCTAGCGTCATTCCCGCGGAGGGGGCTCTTGCGGAAGGGACCTCTAAGGTCATTCCCGCGAAAGCGAGAATCCAAGGTCCCTCACCCGGCCAGCCGGAGGTTGGCCGGTCTCCCGCCCTAGGGGAGAGATATTTTTGGATTTCCATTTGCAGGAAGAAGAGGATACACCCCTTTTACCAAAACTCCATTTCCTTGGATCGGAACCAGCAATCGCCATGGCTACCCAACTCGAACAAGCCGTCCCAAAAGCCGCAAACGCCAAAATCCGGGCCGTCTATGGAAACCTGGTCGTCGTCGAAGCCGAGGGCCGAGTCGTGCAGAACTCGGTCGCTTACTGCATCCGCTCCGATGGGGTCCGGCTTCTGAGCGAAGTGATCCGGGTCCGGGGTCAAGCGGCCGACTTGCAGGTATTTGAAGAAACCCGGGGATTGAAAGTGGGCGACCCGGTGGAACTGACCGAGCAGATGCTTTCGGTGGATTTAGGACCGGGGCTTTTGGGCCAGATTTACGACGGTCTGCAAAATCCTCTGCCCGAGGTAGCTAAACAAGCCGGCTACTTTTTGAAACCGGGCATGTATCTGCCGGCCCTCTCGACGGAAAAACGTTGGGAGTTTACGCCGAAAGTTTCCATCGGCCAACGGGTTCGAGCGGCGGATACCTTAGGGACTGTACCGGAAGGGATTTTCGAACATTGCGTCATGGCGCCGTTCGGTTGGCGGGGCGAGTATGTGGTGGAGAAGATCGCACCTCGCGGCAGTTACACGGTGGATCAGGAGATTGCGGTGCTGCGGGATCGGAGCGGCGATTTGCATTCCGTCTCGATGCAGCAGCGCTGGCCGGTCAAACGCCCGCTGATGGTCTGCCGACGGCGTCTGATGCCTGAAGAGCCGTTGGTTACCCGCGTGCGGATCATCGACTCGATGTTTCCGGTGGTGCGGGGCGGGACGTATTGCATTCCCGGTCCGTTCGGGGCCGGAAAGACCGTCTTGCAGCAGATCACCTCCCGGAACGCGGAGATCGACATCGTAATCATTGCCGCCTGCGGCGAACGGGCCGGGGAAGTGGTCGAAACCCTGCGGGATTTCCCCAAACTGACCGACCCTCGGACCGGTCGGACCCTGATGGAACGGACCGTGATCATTGTGAATACGTCGGCCATGCCGGTGGCGGCCCGGGAGGCGTCGGTTTATACGGCCGCTACGATCGGGGAATACTATCGGCAGATGGGGTTGAACGTGTTGCTCCTGGCCGACTCCACCTCCCGATGGGCGCAGGCCATGCGGGAGCTATCGGGCCGGCTGGAGGAAATCCCCGGGGAAGAGGCGTTCCCGGCCTACTTGGAGAGCCGAATCGCCGCCTTCTACGAACGGGCGGGCGCCATCGAACTGAACGACGGCCGGGTCGGTTCGCTTACGATTGGCGGCACGGTCAGCCCGGCGGGCGGCAACTTCGAAGAACCCGTTACCCAGGGCACCCTGAAAGTCGTCGGCGCGTTTCACGGGCTTTCCCGCGCCCGAAGCGACGCCCGCCGTTACCCGGCCATCGACCCCCTGGAATCCTGGAGCAAGTATCCGGGCATCATTCCCCAGGCCGATATGCTCAAGATGCGTCGGCTTCTGCAACAAGGCAACGAAGTTCGGCAGATGATGACCGTCGTGGGCGAAGAAGGCACTTCGCTGGAGGACTTTATTGTTGCCCTGAAGGCCGACTTCTTCGACAACTGCTATTTACAGCAGAACGCCTTCGACGCAGTGGATGGGGCCACCCCGGCCCAACGGCAGAAGTTCGTCTTCCGCAAGGCCATGGAAGTGGTCGATACCGAGTTGAAGGTCCAAGACAAGGCGGAAGCCCGACGGGTCATGTTTGAAATTTCGGACCTGTTCCGCAACTGGAACTACTCCGCTGAAGGCACAGAAGAATACAACCGATGGCTCCAAGCCATCGACGAGTTCATTGCTACGAAAGGACAGCGTCGTCATGCGTAAGTACTTCGATGCGATTCGACGCATTGCCGGGAATGTGGTTACCGTGCAGGCCACCGGCGTCGGCTACGACGAGCTGGCGGTGATCGAGTCGGCTCATGGGGAGTCGTTGGCGCAGGTGATCCGGCTGGAAGGCCAGCAGGTGAGCGTGCAGATTTTTTCCGGCTCTCAAGGCGTATCGAATAACGACCGAGTTCGTTTCCTCCGGCGTCCGATGGAGGCGATCTTTTCGGAGGACTTGTTTGGCCGAGTTTTTGACGGATCGGGCCGACCGCGGGATGATCGGCCTATGCCCGCCGGCCGACGCATTCCGATCGGCGCCCCGCCGGTCAACCCGGTGATGCGCCACATGCCGGACAAGATGATCCATACCGGCATCCCCATGATCGACGTGTTCAACTCCTTGGTGGAATCTCAGAAAATACCGATCTTTTCCGTGGCCGGCGAACCCTACAACGAGCTATTGGCCCGGATCGGGATGCAGGCCAACGCCGACATCATCATCCTGGGCGGCATGGGTCTTCGGCACGACGACTACCTGAAGTTCTGTCGCACCTTCGAGGAAGGCGGCGCCCTGGGCCGAACGATCATGTTCATCCACACCGCCGCCGACCCGGTGGTCGAATGCCTTTTGGTGCCTGACCTTTGTCTGGCCGTCGGCGAACAATTCGCCCTTCAAAGCAAAAGGGTCTTGGTGTTGCTGACGGACATGACCGCCTTTGCCGACGCCCTGAAAGAAATCTCCATCATCATGGAGCAAATCCCCTCCAACCGCGGGTATCCGGGCGACCTCTATACCCAGATGGCCCGCCGGTACGAAAAGGCCGTCGATCTGGAAGGCGCAGGCTCCATGACCATCTTGGCCTGCGTCACCATGCCCGGCGACGACGTAACTCACCCGGTGCCGGACAATACCGGCTACATCACCGAAGGGCAATTTTACCTTCGCAACGGCCGGATCGAGCCGTTCGGCTCGCTCTCCCGGTTGAAACAGCAAGTGAACGGTAAAACCCGGAACGACCATCGGGCCATCATGGACGGATGTATCCAACTCTATGCCCTCTGCCGCGAAAGCCGAGAGAAACGCGACATGGGCTTTGAAATGTCCGAGTGGGACAAAAAACTGCTCAAATACGGTGAACTGTTTGAAGAGCGGATCATGGACCTGGCCGTCAATATCCCCTTGTTCGAGGCGTTGGATCGGTGTTGGGCCATTTTGGCCGAGTGCTTCGAACCAGCCGAAACCGGCATCCGCCGGGCGCTGATCGACGAACACTGGCCTAAGCCGCGCGTCAGCACCGCCCCAACGGGCAAGGAAAAGGCGGCTAAAAAAGACGAGTCTAAGCAACTGGTAACCGCATGATCTTGTTGGGCGATTGAGCATCGGCTATGCCTCAGAAAAAGATCAAACTCACCCGACCTGAGCTGAAACGATACCGGGACGCCCTGACCCGGTACGAACGCTATCTGCCCACCCTGAAGCTCAAACAACAACAACTGCAACTGACGGTTCGCACGGTGGTCCAAGAACGTCGGGAAGCCGAAAAGGAACGCGATGAAATGGACGCCGCCATCCGCCGATACGATCGGCTTTTGGCGGATTGGGCCGGAGTGCCTTTGCGCCAATGGGCCAAGCCGACCGAAGTCCGCACAAGCCACACCAACGTCGCCGGAGTGCGCATCCCGGTGTTTGAAGAGGTCGTCTTTCCGCAGGCCCGCTACAGTCTGTTTGCCACCCCGGCGTGGGTAGATCAAGTGTTGGCCGATCTGCGGGAACGCGCCCGCCGGCAAGCCAAGGTCGATATTCTGTGGGAACAAGAACGCCGTCTGCAACGGGAACTGACGAAAATCATCCAACGCGTAAATCTCTTTGAGAAAGTGATGATCCCCTTTGCCAAAGACGCCATCCGACGCATCCGCATCCAATTGGGCGACGAAATGACCGCCGCCGTTGGCCGAGGCAAACTGGCCAAAAAGAAACTCTCCGAAACCTATAGCACCCAACCCGGAGAGACCGAAACGCTGACCGCCATAGCGGAACCGCCAGAACCGATCGGCCCGGAAGAGCCGGACGCCGAACCCCCGGACGCCCCTTCTGCCGAGGAGGACCGGCCATGATCGTACCGATGCAAAAAGTGCATCTGGTGGCCCGAGCGGTGGATCGAGAGCGGCTTCTGGACAGCCTGCGGGAGCTGGGCGTGGTGCATGTGATGCCCGCCGACCCGGCCAAAGCGACTTTGGACGAAACCGCCAGCCGCCGTCTTCAGGTTCTTCGGCAGGCGATCCAAACTCTAAGCAGCATCCCGCCGAGCGGCGCGGTCCCCGATGTCGCGCCGGAACAAGCCGCCCAGGAAGTCCTTGACATCCAGCGTCGATCGGCCGAGGCCCGGAGCCGATTGGCCGCCCTCTACCACCAACTGGAACAGATCGCTCTTTGGGGCAATATTCGGCTTTCGGAATTAGCGGCCCTGGAAGAAGGGGGCCTGAAGGTGCGGTTTTACGCCATGCCCGCCCGGAGCGTCTCTGAGGTCCGGGCCGAGTGTGTGGAAGTGGCGGCCCAATTGCCGGGCCGACGGGTTTGGGTGGCCGTGGCCGGCCATGCCGAACCGGAGTATCTGCCGCCCGAAGCGGAGCCGATCCCCTTGCCCGCGCGCGACGCCCCCAGCATTCGGGCGGAAGCGGCCCAGATCGACGCCGCCCTGCACCAGGATATGGAACGGCTGCATCAGTTGGCCCACTTGACGCCGCAAATACAAAAGACCCTCGCCGACCTGGAGCTTCAGGCCGAATACATCCTGACCCAACGAAGCGCCCTGGAAGACGAGCATTTGTTTGCCCTGTGGGGCTGGGTCCCGGCGGAAAAAGCCCCGCACTTGGCCGACGAGTTGGCCCGCCGAGGCATTACGGCGGCCGTGGAACTCCATGAGCCTACTGCGGAGGAAGAACCGCCCACCCTGGTCCGGCCGCCCGCCTGGGCCAGGCCCATCGAAGGACTGTTCCGCATCCTGGGCACTATCCCAGGTTACCGGGAATACGACGTCTCTATCCCCTTCCTGATCGCTCTGCCGCTTTTTACCGCCATGCTGATCGGCGACGGCGGCTATGGTGCGGTGCTGCTGGCCGTCATGCTGCTAGGCTATCGGAAATTGGCCCGCTCGTTGGGCGAGCAGTTTGTCCAGTTGCTGACGATCGTCGGTTTTGTGTCGATCATTTGGGGAGTGATTACCGCCTCGTTTTTCGGCCTGACTCCCTATGAGCCTGCGATTAAAGTGGATCTGAGCGATCAGTCCCGCCGGTTCATGATGAGCCTGAGTTTTACGATCGGAGCGTTGCACCTGTCGCTGGCGCAACTGTGGCAGGCCGTCCGATTATATCCCAGTTTACCGTTTCTCAACAAAGTTGGTTGGTCGATTTTCCTATGGGGCATGTACGGCGTGGTGCGGATGTTTGTGCTGGGCGAGCCGCTCCACTGGGCCACCCCTTGGCCGTACCTGCTGCTGGCCGGCGCCGCTTTGGCGATCCTCTTTGCCAGCCCAAGTCGAAACCCGATCAAAACGCTCCTGTTGGGCCTGGCGCAGTTTCCGCTTTCGATGCTCTCGGCCTTTTCCGATGTCATCAGCTATGTGCGTCTGATGGCCGTCGGACTGGCCAGCAGTGTGTTGGCCGTCAGCTTCAACGCCATGGCCCTGGAGATCGGCTTTTGGCCGATAACCGTAGCGGTGCTCCTGTTCGGCCACGCCTTGAACCTCGGCCTGGCGCTGATCGCCATGTTTGCTCATGGCGTGCGGCTGAATATGCTAGAGTTTTGCAATAATTTGGGAATGCAATGGACCGGATATAAATATCGACCTTTTTCGTACCGCGTTTCTGAGGAGTATTCAGAATGAACTATGAAACCGTTTGGACTGGTTTGAGTACGATTCCGATGTTGTTGGCCGAACAAACAGCCCAACAACCCCAAAGCGCCCAAAATGTGCTTTGGCTCTTCTTCGCCGGACTGGGGGCGGTCATCTGCCTTGGCATGGGCGCCTTCGGCAGTTCGATGGGCATCGGCGTGGCCGGCCAAGCCGCCGCCGGCGCATGGGCCAAAGAAGCCCGTGCCGGCCGAAACCTGAGCTTCGCCTACATCATCTTGGTCGGTATGCCCATCAGCCAGACCCTCTACGCCATGATCGTGATGAACAACATGCGAGGCGTCCTGGCGAATGAAAACCTGGCCGTCGCCAATGCCGGCCTGCTGCTGGGCATCGGCATCGCTACCGGCCTGGGCGAAATGCTCTCCGCCTGGCTCCAGGGCGTCATCGGCGCCGCCGGCATCCGCGCCCTGTGCGAGGGCGAAGGCAAAGGTTTGGCCTTCATCATCATCGCGATGGGTATCGTCGAAACCGTCGGTATCTTCACGATGGTCTTCATGCTCGGCATGGTCCCCGCCGCCGGCTAAAAGAGCCTCGGACGATCGCCCAAGGGTTTAAACGACATGACCCTCGGACACTACGCCGAGGGTCTCCTTGTGGAAAGACCGTCTGCTCATTTGCCGATGCAGAATCGGCTGAAAATCTGCTCCAGAAGGTCTTCGGTATAGACCGCCCCGGAAACCTTTCCAATTTCTTCTAACGCCAGGCGGATTTCCGCGGCGATCAACTCCTCCGGGCATGTCTCGGCGCCCAGGGTAATCGCCCGCCGGAGGGCCTGCTCGGCCAGCCGAATCGACTCCGCCGAGCGGATCGCCGTGGCCCATACCGCATGGCCCCCCGTGGCGGCCAGCCCTTCGATGGTCTCCCGGAGCCTGCTCCGAAGCTCCTCCAGTCCTTGGCCGGTCCGACTACTGGTCACAATCGGCCCCACGCCGCACTGATCCGCCAACTGTTCCACGTCGATCCGAACCGGCAGGTCCCCTTTGGTCAGCACCACCAACCGGGGCGCCCGGCCCCTGGCAACCAACTCCGCCCATTCTTCCGGTTCCATCGGCTGGCTGCCATCCACACACCAGACCAACACATCGGCCTCCCGAACCTGCCGGACGCTCATCTGCTGGGACACCGCCCCTACCGACATCTGCCCCTGTTCTCCTTCTCCTATTCCTCCTGAGGCCGATACTACCTGGACCCAATCCAAACCGGCCGTATCCACCAGTCGGCATCGCAGCCCGGCCGCATCCAATTGGCCCACTAGATAATCCCGAGTTGTGCCCGGACAAGGGGAGACTATCGCCTGCGTCCGACGAAGCAGGGCGTTGAACAGACTGCTCTTGCCCACATTCGGACGCCCCACCAATACCACGGTAACCCCTTCGTCGCTCATTCGGCGGGTTTGCAGTTGCTCGGCCAGGTTTTGCAGTTGTTCCGAGGCTTCCTGAAGTTGTCGGCCCAATTCGAGGCGGCTCAAGAACGGCAAATCTTCCTCCGGGAAATCCAGGCCCGCTTCCAGATGGACCAAAAGGTCGAACAGCCGGTTCCGCAGTTCTTGCAATGGCTGGGCTAGGCCGCCGGCCAGTTGCTCTAGTGCCGCCGCCAATTGCTGGCCATCCACTGCATCCACCACGCCCAGCACCGCCTCGGCCTGCGTCAGGTCGATTCGACCGCTCAAAAAGGCCCGGAGAGTAAACTCCCCCGGTTCGGCCAATCGGGCGCCTGCCCGACAGAGGGTTCGCACCGCCGCTTCCAATAGAGGCCCACAGCCCAGGGTATGAATCTCCGCTTGCGGCCCGCCCGTATAACTGCGAGGCCCCGGCTGCCAGTACACCTCACACGGAAGACCGCTTGCAACCCCCTCCAGCCGAAGCTCCCCCAGCATCACCACGGGCCTGGAGCAAAAACCTGAAAAACCAGAAGTTTTTTCCCCTCGCTCTACTCTCGGCGGGGAATCGAAAGGTTCCCCATCAGGGATGGTGGCGGCTTTGCCATCGCTCTCGGAAACGGCGATCCCGGTTTCGGAAAAACTTCCTCCCCATAAAAACTCCCCTCCCGGCATTCCACCCGTTTGGGGAAAGAAACAACGGGCCAAGCACTCCTCGGTCCGGGGGCCTGCAAGCCGAATGATCCCTCGAATCCCCCCTCCGGCAGGAGATGCAACGGCCACAATGGTATCTTCCAGCGAGTACGGCATAACTCTAATTGGGTAGTTCAATGCCCCCTTTTACAAAAAGGTTGCTCTGGTATCTGGCTGCCCAGGAAGCTATACTTTCCGCCTCTTATGGGAAGAGCAACCCTTTTCTATCCTACACTGCTCCTTTTCCGCCAGAAGACTCCCTATTTTCCCATGAATCCTAAAATACGTAAAACAGAAAACCCAGAAAAACAAGGGGCAACTTCTTCCCAGGGAATCCCAATGCCCTTCGGAACTTTGTCGCTTTTCCAAAAGATACTTCTATGGGCGGTGGCATCTTCCCTGATTGGGATGGCAGGATCAGGGTGCGTGCAGCGACGGCTTACCATCCGCACCGATCCGCCGGGTGCGATGGCCTATGTGGATGGCTATCCTATTGGGACAACGCCCATTTCGACAGATTTCACTTATTATGGAGCTAGAGAAATCCGGCTTGTCAAAGACGGCTATGAAACGGTCGTGGCCAAGCAGCGGTTTTGGCCTCCTTGGTATGAAATCCCCCCGTTGGATTTTGTTTCGGAAAATCTTGTCCCGGGCGAGCTTCGGGACCAGCGGACCTTGGAGTTTCGACTCCAACCGCAGCGGATCACCCCGCCCGAGCAATTGGTCGATCGTGCGGAGCGGCTTCGCAGGGGGGAGATAGTGCTTCCTTCCGCCGGGGCATCTCCTCTTGGTGGGGGAGCGATTGGGCCGGGTTCGGTTTCCGCCCCTTCGGGCGGTTTGACTCCTCCTGGACCAGCAGGTACTTTGGGGCCGAATGCTCCCGGTTCCTGGCGACCCGCTGCCGGCGATCCTTCCCGAACTCCAGCCCCCTCCCCTCTCCCCTCCTCGCCGGACATCGGCGGCCGAACCGTTTATCCTCTCCCCTCAGCCAACGGCGCATTCCAGCCCTAACAGGGTGCGAATCTCAGGAGGGGGGAACAACGGCTGGGGAACAATTCTTAGGAAGTCGGCGTAGCGGAAGTGGGCAAAGGCCCCTGGCCGATTGGCGTACCTGAAGAGGTGGATCGGCCCAGGAGGGCGCCAAGGCGCTCGGCCAGTTGTTGAACCAAGAGCGGCTCACCGGCCTGCACCTTTCGACCGATCCGGCGGGACACCAGCCAGGCGCCCAGCGTCAGGCCCAACGCCACCGGCCCGCTCAGCCCCAAGGCGGCGGCCAAAAGTTTGCCCATCGTCCAACCCAGGCTGCCGTCGGCCAATTTCTCGGCCAAAAAGTCCTGGGCATACGCCCGGATAGTTTCCGGGGTAGTTTGTGCCCCGGCCGACTGGACCTTTTCGATACGGGCCTGGATGCGTTCGGGCAAGTTGCCCAGTTCGCCGACCAGGTGTTGGACAGCCTGCTGGAGGACCGACGCCTCGCTCCGGGTCGATTCCGCCGAGGCCCCAGCCGACGGAGCAGTCCCCTTGGATTCGCCGCCAGACGGGACGCCGATGCCGCTTGCGCCGCTGCCAAACCCCTGTTGCTCCGCTGGAGGCACAGGCGCCGACGGTCCCGATCGGCCTTGGTTTAACAGGTCCAAGATTCGGTCCAACCGGGCTTCGATCCGGTTCAAATCCCCTGCTGATCCCGCCGCTCCGCCAGAACCGGGAGCATTGGAGCTACCCGGTGGATTGGTCGGCGGCCGATTGGCGGGGTCGTTTCGGGCGTTCCAGGGCAGCAGATACCGGCCGGTTTGTTGCAAGAAGCGATCCACCCGGCCGCAATAGGCGGCGCTAACGGATCGGCCGTCTGTGCCCCACAGGACCGCGACCAACTGGCCCTGGGCGTTGAAGACCGGCCCGCCGCTATCGCCTTGGCGTGCTCGGCCGGTAAGTTCCAAGGTTTCCCAACCGGGGGCCGATGCGGTACGTGCGTATCCGACCACCCGGCCCTGGTTGCACCAATAGCGTCCGTCTGGGCCGTACCCGCAGCTTTGGACCGGTTCGCCCGGCTGGGGCGGTGTGTCGGCCACGGGGACCGGCTCCGCCGAGGGCCGAGCAATCAAAAGGGCCGCCAAGTCCGCCGCCGGGTCCTGATGAAGCAACTTGGCCTCAAACGCCTGCCCGTCGGGAAAAATCGCCTGGGTCGTACCCGGACCATCTCGGAAAAGATGTTGGCAGGTAATCACCAGGCCATATTGTCCTTCTTTATCCACCAGAACGCCGGACCCAAGGCACCGCAGACCGCCGGGCAAGTTATGGATCACCCGGCACACGGCCGGATGGGCGCCGGCATTCGCCCTGGGATTCGGCGAACATCCATTGGGGCCGCAACTCTGGGCGACCGCCTCTGCGCTAATCGCCAGACACCCCACAAACACCCACCAACAAGTCCACACCACACTTCGCATGAGTCGGACTCCTTTAGTCAGGCATTAAGGTAAACCGATAGCGGAAAAGGGGCGAACGGGCCAGATCGCCCGGTTCGGTAAGCCGGTCGGGCAGGTTCGCCGCCGGATCGACCCCGGCCGCCCGATACGCCCAGGCTACTGCCTGGGAACAGAACATCGGCGCGGTCGGCATCGGCGGCAAGCCGCCGGCCGAAACCACCTCCGGGTCCTCCGTCGGCGGCGCCACCAGCCAACGCACCAACGGCAAATGCCGACAGATCACCCGCCACAGAGCCTTCCACCCGTAGGGGGTCCCGGTGAGTCGTTTCATCGCCCGGACGGCCAGCGTGCGATCCACGCTTTCCCGCCCGACCGGCGTGAGGGTATAGACATCCCATCGGCCCGGACATAGGGCCACCTGATGGGAAAGGCAGACGGCCCGGCCCCCGCGCCATTGGACCATTTCCAGGCACATCAGATCGCGGTTCCACCATGCGGCCATGGCCGCATGGACGTACAGGCTGCGCCCGCCCGCGGCAATCAGCCGATGGGTCCAGGATCGGCCTCGGCGCAAAAGCAATAAGTCGCCGCTGCGGATCCATCGGCGAGCCTTGGAGTAGGGGACTTGTCGAAGCCGGGTTGGTTCCATAATGCGCCTCGATTGATATTCATTTTTACATCTATCCAGAGAAAACCATCCCCTCGAAAAACCTTTTCGACGGTAGCACTTGCGAAGAATTGCCCCCTCCGGCGAAAACATTCGCCGGGACTCCCTCGAGTGCTCAGGCGGCCAATTCATTCATCCAGGCCGCGGGACGCCTTGGCGCGGGAACGGTCCGACGGCGGATGGCCGCCCGCACCGCCAGCGGAAAGCAGAGCAGTACGATTCATTAGATCATCATCTTGCCCTAATGCGGAATATAGCAGATCGGAGGCGTTTTGGCAAGAAAAAAGTGAACATATATTCCTTTCCACGCCCCGACGTATCGCCCCCCGGAGATGCCGCTCCCGGACAAACGGCGATCCAGAATCATTTCGCCTACCTATCTGCCCCGCGAGAATGCGACAACCGAACCGCCTTGCCTCGGCAAGTTCAGAACCCTATCAGGACTGATATTGGGCCAGGCAGAAGGCTGCCCCCCTTACTCCTCCAGTTGGCCTCGGATCGTAAAGACAACGCCGGCGATCCGTTTCTGCTCCAGATCATAGCGAACGTAAACTTTTAGCCAGCGGGTTACCAGCCGATGATGGCTCGGCAGGGTATCGATCACGCCTTCCAAGAGGAATTGGCGGCCGTTGGGCGCAAGAGCGACCGGCTCTAAAACGGTTTTTTCCAGCGGCGGGACTGCTTGATATTGGGCCATCTGTTTCTGCGCCCAGCGGGAAAGTTCCCGTACCTTTTCGACCGGCAGCCGTCGGGCGTATTGGGGGGCGAGCTTTTTCCACTCGGCTTGGGCGAGGCTTTGAGCCTGGGCAACCTGGACTTTCTGGGCGTCGGTCCACTCCTTGGGGCGAATCCAGCCATCGAGGCCGTCGGGATAGGTCATTTCCGGGTAAAACTCCACGGGCGGCAGCTCTCGCTCCTCTTTAGCCGAATCGGCATGGGCTGGCTGGGGGGGCCGGTCTGGAGACGCCGGCCCTGCCTGCTTCGTCCCCGATGCTGACGATTGCTTCGCCTCCCCAAGGGCGACCTCATACAGATGTACCTCATACGGCCCGAAATGGTCCGTAAACATTCCTTGGCGGATCGGCAGCGTGCGATCTTCTCCCAACACCTGAGCTTCGGCGGATTCGGGAAGTCCTGTAATACAGAATTCCCCTTGGGCGTTGGACGGCTGCATCCGAACGGCAAAGACATACAGCTTGTTCTTATAGACTCGGGCGGATACGGCGATCGGAGCAGGTCCCAACAGTCGGGCCATCTCTTCATCCACCTCGGCCGGTTTGGCCGACGCCTGTACCAATTCCCGGCGTTCCGGACTCCGCAAGACCGGCGCCAGGTCGTGGATTTGCCGATTCAGTTTGCCTACCGCCTCGGCCATTTCGCGGTCGGCCAGTAGGGCGGCTTCCACGAAGTTGGGCTTGAACTGATGGCAGAAATAGATGATTCCCTGCGAACCGTGGATAAGCGACATCCACACTTCGGCTTTGACCTGCTGCGGGGAGGGTTTGGTTTGGACGTTGCTGATACGGGTGGTTTCCATGCAGTTCCAAACCACCCGGTCCGGCCCGGCCCATTGTCGCAGGCGTTGCACACCGCGCGGGACATACCAAAGTTTGCCGGCCACGGCTGGTTTAGAATGGACCACCGGATAGATGTCGAACGACACGATGTCGCCGCCCTGGACGTAGAGGGGATAATCTTCGGGATGGTTGGTGCGCACGCCTCGACCGTGCCAGCCGTCCCAGGCGACGGCTTGGCCCAGGTTCAGAAGAACCGGTCGGCTAGGGTCGCGGCGACGTATTTGCTGGTATCGCTCGATAACTTTTTCGGGCGATACCGGCGGGCCGTACCCTTTGCCGCCCGGC
This sequence comes from Planctomycetota bacterium, assembly GCA_029550925.1. GTDB lineage: Bacteria > Planctomycetota > Planctomycetia > Pirellulales > Thermoguttaceae > JANXAQ01. The sequence goes on along the minus strand of JAKPGL010000128.1, from coordinate 24,264 downwards.
AGCGCCTGGGCGTTGTCCGGTTCGTCCTGCTGGAGCCAGCCGACGATGAGTTTTTCGTTCAGGTGGGCCAGGGCGTACTCGTTTTGGTCGCAGAAGACGGGCATTTCGTGGCGGCGCAACTCGGCTAATTGGGCCTCGGTCGGCCCTTTCCAAAGACCGACATACAGGGTAACGCCGATTTCCTTGTATTTTCCGGCGTTTCTGGGGTCTTGGAGCCAAACGGCAATGGGAAACCGATTCGGGTCTTGGAACGGGCCGTTCGGCCATCGACGCTGGAGCTGCGGGAAGTTATCCTCTGGCGAGGCGGCCTGGCAGATCGCCGCCCACAGGCTGACCCCTATCCAAATACCCAACCGTAAAAGCCCAAGGGATTGCCGTCCGCCTCTTTTCCCTTCCGACCGAGAGACGCCGACACAGACTGTGGGTTTTGCATAGGACATGGGTTAGCGACCTTTTTGAAGAGAACAGCCCGAGAAACAGCTTCAGAAACCAGTCGGAGGAAAACAACGTTTCCGCCGCCGACGCCTATTTAGAGAACCCTATCGGAAAGAGAAAAACAAGAGTCCACACAAAAGAACACTCTATGGACGACGACCTTTTGGCGGCAGGAAAGCGAGGTTTCGACCGGCTACACCAGACCGGTTATTCTCGCGGCTATTCTCCGATGATGGTAATGACGATGGTGCGGCGGCGGGGTCGGATGTCGCATTCCAGGTGGAAGATTTGCTGCCAGGTTCCCAGGACGAGTTTGCCGTCGGCCACTGGCACGCTGATCGATGGCCCCAGGCAGGTGGCTTGGAGATGACTATGGCCGTTGCCGTCATGCCAGGTTTGTTCATGTCCGTAGTCTCGACCCGGCGGAATGAGCCGATCCAAAAGTTCCGGCAGGTCTTGGCACAGTCCGGGTTCAAACTCGATCGTGCCCACTGCGCCGGTGCTGCCCACTTGGAAGACATGAGCGATCCCGGTACGGGCGCCGGAACGGGCCACCACCTCGGCTACCCGAGGCGTCAGGTCCTGGATATGCCGATGGCCTTGCGTGGCAAGAGTCAGTTGTTCTTGGTAGATCATCGGAAACGACCTCCTAGCCGAAGGTAGAGTGAAAAAGGTTGCAAGGAAATTCTATGTCCCTTCTCAGAAGAGAAGAAAGATCGGGCGGCGAGCGGCCAGGGATAGGAGAGGTTTTTCGACGATGGCCGGAGGAACGCTCAGAGCGGAGTGAACGCTTGGACGATGTCCTTGAATACCTCGCGGTCGGCCAAAAGGACCACCGTATCGCCCGGTTGCAAGCGGTCGTCGGCGCCGGGGACCCAGGCGAAGTTTTCCCGGACCACCGCGGCGGCCAAGCACTGAGGAGGCAACGCCGCCTGCGACAGGACATGTTGGGTAACCGGGGCCTCGGGCAACACTTCGATTTCCAATACGTCGATGGGGCCGTCCGGCGTGAGCGGCAACCGGGTTACCACCGGGCCGGTGTTCAAAAAGGCCAGTACATGGCGGGCGATCACCTCCCGTGGGCTGACCGCGTAGGCAATGCCCAGTTTGCCGATCACATTGGCGTAATCGGGCCGATTGATCAGGGCCAGGCAGGTCTTGGCCCCTAGTTCGCGGGCCTCGACGCAGGCCATGATGTTGTTTTCGTCGTCGCCGGTGCAGGCGACAAAGACCTCGGCCCGACCGATCTGCTCTTCTTCCAGGGTCTGGCGGCGGCGGATGTCGGTTTGCAGGACGGTGGCGTGAGGTAAATGGGCGGCCAAAAACTCGCATCGGGCCTTGTCCCATTCCAGAATCGACACCGAAAACCGCCGCCCTTCCAGCAATTGGGCCAAATGATAGCCGGTCTCGCCGCCGCCGGCAATGATGACTCGCTGTTTGGGCGGCGGCTGGATGGAAAACATCTCTTTGACTTCGTCGATCTGGTCGCGGGCGCCGATCAGCGTGATATGGTCGCCCAACTGAAGCTGATCGTCCGCCCCGGCTATCCAAATCTTTTCGCCTCGATGGATCGAGCCGATCCGCACCCCTTTCGGCAATTTCAGCTCCCGCAACGGCGTTCCCAAAGCGGCGATTTCTTCTGAAAGGGCAAACGCCTGCATTTCCACCTCGCCCCGGGCGAAATCCTCGACCAACATCGCCCCGGGATAGCGGATACTCCGGGCCAGCTCCACCGCCGACAAATGCTCCAGGCTCAAAAGCCGATCGATCTTAAAATGCCGCTGGTAATCGAACGTGCTCAGATCGCAAAACACCGGGGAATAGACCCGAGCCAGCGTGCGACGGGCGCCCATCGCCTTGGCCATGCTGGCCGCCACAATGTTCACCTCATCGACGCCGGTAACCGCCAAGCACAGGTCGGCCCCGCTCACCTCCGCCTGGAATAACACACTGGATTGCGACGCGGAGCCGACCAACGCCCGCACGTCCAATTCTTCCCGGACCCGTTTGATGCACTCCGGATCGTGATCGACTACCGTCACCTCATGGCGATGGGTGCAAAGCAATTCGGCGATGGAAGCACCGACAGTTCCCGCCCCCAAAACCACTACACGCATAGTCGGCTCCTTGTCAAACGGAATGCATACTCCCAGCAGTAAAATCGTGTTCTGATAGACCGGGCGATCTCGGGTTTCCGTCCCAGCAAACCGCCCCGCCGATTCGCCGCCGAACGCATCGTGTTCGACGGCTGGGCGTCTGTTTTGTTATAACCGGTTGTTATAACCAGGCAGAAACCACCGCCATGACGACCCCCACGACCGCCATGAGTCCTACGATCCAGGTCGCACAGCCGAAGGCATGACGAAAAATCAAGTGGATTTCCTCATGGCGTGTGGCGGCATAGACTAAACTAATGGCCGCCGCCACCGGAACCGCGTACCAAAAATAAATCCAACCTAGTTGAGCGAATATCGCAGTCGGCAGCACCCCGGTTGTCCTCCAAAAACGATGGGTCAATGGCGGTCCGACAAGGGGCCGGTTTCCGCGCCCGGCTCTGAACTTTTCGCGTCGGCGGACGCCGACGAAGACTTTTCTTCTCCCGCCAAAGCGTCTTTTTCTTCGTCCTCTTTTTCTTCTTTGATCGATTCGTCCAGCACGGGACCGGCCCAGGCGTCGTAAATGGCCAAGATGTTCAAAAGCCCAGCGATCATGGTGTATAACGTACCTAGTTCAAAAAAATGGTGCAACCTTTTATGGAGGTCGTCCAATGTGGGACGATTCGAACTGCGATCCGACGGAAGTCGGGGCGGCGCCATGAATGATCCCCACAACGGCGCCCGACCGCCGCGAACCCGAAACGCCTGGATCACCGCCGGCAACGTCGGCAGCCCAACCCCCGCCTGACACAGAAAGTGTAACCGCTGGTCCTCCGGATGGAACGACATATAAACGACCCGGCCCCAACCGACCTCGCTATCGCCGCCCAAATAGACCCCATAAAGAAAAAGTCCCAAAATGCAGACCAAAAATAAAATCCCCTTGCCCGTCCGGCCTTGGTACAGATGGCCCAATCCCGGAACCAGCCAGGCCAAAAAAGCCGCCATGGCCGGGTCTTTCAACTCGATCGTCTTCACTCTTTCTGGTTCTGCTTGAGCAGACACATCAGGCTCCTTGGATCGATCGCCGTAGGAAGAACGACTTGTCCTAACTTCACCATCGGCTTATTTCCCCCGCCTCCCATCGGTCTGGATGGAGGGCAAAAGGAACCCCCAATAAAATCCTTCCTATTCTCTCATTCCTGCTTTCGGACCGCTAGAGGTGGAGGCCCCTTGCCGTATGGAAAGAGGAAAGACCGTCGCCCTCCCAAAGGATACCCCCTGGTTTCGCCCCCCTCGGGATAGCACACTTCTGCGTCCCCATTACTCCCGCTTTGGCTGGGGACCAGGGATCGCCGGTTTAGAGACCACCGGCATTGGCGTGGGACCTTGAATCCGCTCCGGAACTTCGGGCAGTTCAAAATGATACTCCAACGGCAATCCATAGATGGGTTTCGGTTTGCCCTCAGGAGCCGAGGGTTTGGCCGAAGACGGAGAGGGTTTTCCAGAAGGGCGGGAATCTTTGGCCGAGGACGAAGACGGGTTGGCAGAGGCTTTTTCTGTCCACCGTTCGGCGTCGGCAGTCGAAGGACGTTTAACCTTTCCCGAAGAGACGGCCAAAGGCGTCGAAGATTCCTGAAATTGCCGGTTCGGCTGGGCGAGGGAATTGGCTTTTTGCTGGCCGTCTCTAAGCCCAGAACCTTCCAGAGGTACGGACGAAAATCCCCCCTCTGCGGCCTCAGTCTTCTCCGAGGCCGACATCCCACGGGACGATGCTGGAGATTCCTTCTCTCCTCCGGGAGGACCTGCCTCCACGCAACCGGAGAAGATCAAAATCTCCAGGACAATGACAACGCCCCTGACAAAGAGGGCGAAAAATGTCCACATACTCGTACCCTAAACGAATTGGCCCATTTCGACAGCCAAAAACCACCCTCTCTATCATACTACGCTAGCCGAGGGTTTCGGCTAGGGGGCCAACCAGAAGGAGGGGCCAAAGGGCCAACCGACCACTATTTATAGGGGAATCTATATAACTCGAACCTACTAATTGTGAGAAAAATGGAGACCCTAGAGCAAGTTTGCCGCACCATCCGGCCCGCCAACTGGGCCGTAAAAGAGCCTTTCCCTGTTTTCTTCCCCCTTCTCGGAGTTTTCCGCAAATCCGGCAAAGCCGACCAAACACCAGAGACGACTTTGAAGCTCTAACTGGAGTTTTGCAAATTTGGGATTTCCACCGATCTTGTACACTACCGACCCTCAAAAATCACAGGATTTTTGAGGGACCTGTTCCGTGTACGAACACCCGAACAAGCCCATTTTGCAAAACTCCAGCTCTAACAAAACGAAGCCTCAAAAGATTCGACCTATTCTCCCCGCTGGAGGAAGTAAATAGGCAAGGCCGTTTTGAGAGAGCCTCTTTTTCTTCCCCTTCGCCTTTTTTGCCAACAGGCCGGAATGTTGCTCGGCCCGGCAGGCCAAACTCCTTCTTCTGTTGGATCAGCACTTCCGACTTATTGGGGAATGGATTGGGAAGGGCCTGTTGCGGGGGGCGTCGGCAAATCGGCTTTCGGAGGGCCGACGGCCATCAGGTGGCCCAATGTCCTTAAATACATGACTCCGTCGGCAATGGCCGGTGTGGCATGGGTCCCCTCGCCCAAGGGGAACTTGGCCAGTAGTTTGAATTCTTTCTCGGCGGCCAGGACCGCCATCTGGCCGTCGCGGCTGATATTATAGAGGCGGTTGCCCGCCCGAATGGGCGAACTGAAGTAATCGCCGCCCACCTTTTCTCGCCAAAGGATTTTGCCGGTCCGCGTCTCCAGGCAGGCCACCACGCCGCCTTTATCCACCCAGGCAAAAAGCATCTCTCCCCGGGCGACCGGCGTACAAACATACGGCACGGGCAGCGGGACTTCATAAAGAACCTCTGCCTTGGCGCCGGTAGCCGGGTTGCCGGGCCGAACCGCAATCATCTGTTTGCCCACCCCGCCCACTCCACAAGCACAAAAGACGATATCGCCCACCACCACCGGCGAACCAACCACCCGGTATTTCAGCACCGGCAATTCCCAGAGCGGCTTGCCGGTTTCCAGATCAATGCCGCTGGGGCCATGCGCCCAACTGACCACAATCACCTGCGCCGGTCCTTCGGCAGGGCGATAGAGACAAGGCGTGGCGTAGGCGGTCTTTTCGGTCCGTCGGGGGCATCGCCACCGGACCCGACCGCTTTGGGCCTCCAACGCCACAATGCTGCTTTGGCCGTCTTGTTCGTTGGGCGTAATCACCAAGCCATCGGCCACAATGGGCGAGGCCCCGAAACCATGTTCCGATTCAAACGCCCCCAGATCGGCTTGCCAAACCGTTTGGCCGTCGTCCAGACGCAGGGCTTCGACCACATAGCGTTTCGGCTGGGCATAGCACCAATAGACTCGTTCTGCATCCACAGCGGGTGTGGAGGAGGCATAACTGTTATAGGGGTGGAGGTGATGAAGGTCTAAAGATCGGCTTTTTTGCCAAAGGATGTTGCCCTGCCGAGCGTCCACACAGAGCAGGGTCAAGCTTCCGTCTTCTCGGGCGGCGGTGATCAGCACCCGTCCCCCCAAGACAACCGGCGACGAATGCCCGACGCCGGGCAGTTGGATTTTCCACCGATAATCTTTTTCGGTCCACTGGATGGGGATGGAGTCGGCCTCGGACTGGCCCTGGCCGTTGGGACCGCGAAACCGATTCCACCCACTAGGCTCAGCGGTCTGTTCTGCTAGCGCCCCTATGGAAAAAGTCGCTATCGCTGCGACGGCAAAGGTAAAGACGATCCGGGACATTCTCTTTCTCTTTTCTCTTTCAGGAGAGATAGGGGCACAAAAAATTATGCGGGGAGGTCCTTAAAACGACACTATTTTGACTGTATCAAGCATCGCCGCCCGCCGCAACCCCAGGGAATCATCCGCCTGTTGCAGGCCCGCATGGCCATTGGTATCTACATATTCCAGAGGCCCGTGCCGGAAGCCGGGCAAACCGCCGAGGCGGCCGGAACTCCTTCGCCGCTGCCCTGGCCGTCGAGAGGCCGGGGGAGGGGGCCTAAAATCCCCGAAGGCCCAGATCACCGTCCTTTCCCGGTTTGCACTCTTCTGAACCTCGGCCCCCTCCACCGATTTGTGTAGATACCAATGCTACGCCCCCATGGCAGGTTACCTATTCGGCGGAAATGTTACCTTTTCTGGATACTCTGGACTATAATCACGGAGAGAGGGCAAGGGGCAACTCTTCTTTCAGAAAAAGGCTACTGCCATGACGCTCCGGGTGTTGCTCACTAGCCATGATCCTTTAGGCCAAGGCCTTGGGGGACGGGAAGCAGCCCGACTTGCCCGAGGACTGACTCGTTGGGGGCACCAGGTGCGGGTGTTGGCGGCGGATTCGGGAGAGCAGAAAGACGATTCCGAGACTCAACCCCCCTTTGCAGTCCGCCGAGTGATATGCCGGCCGGAGTGCTCGGCGGCGGACGTGCCTATCCCGTTGCCCTGCTTTGAACCCGGCCCAGACAAAATGCACTTCTGTCGATTGACCGAGGCCCAATGGCAGTGCTACGAAGATCGGTTCCGGAAGGCGTTTCGGGCGGAATTGGAAAGTTTCGATCCCCAGATCATCCATTGTCAATATGCGTGGATTCACGCCGACCTTGCCTTAGAGACAGGAACGCCGTATGTGATCAGTGTGTGGGGGCCGGAATTGGAAGCAGCCGCTCAGGAAGGACGATTCCAACAACTCGTAAGCCAAACCACCATCGGAGCGGGGCGTCTGTTCGTCCCCGATCCGGGGCTGGTCTATCGGTTGCCGCCGGAAGCGTGGCGTGCTCCCGGCCGGGTGGCAACTCCGCCTTTGCACCTGGAAGACGACGCCTCCTTCTGCGCCCGGATGAGCGAGCTTTATCTTTCGGTCTTAGAAGCCTGGTTCGGGGCCTGACATCCCCCGCCAGGATGCTCTAAAAAGCAATCGGGGGGCCACACACTGCCCGGGCTTACAGGGAGGTACCTGGGGAGGAGGAATGCCTGTGTGGTAACCCCGTATGTCAGACTGGCTTGATGAGCATCTGACAGACGGTGTTACATACCACAAATTAGGAAATGTATTTGTAATATACAAAAATTAAAAAAGATGCACATTCTGGATAACTTCAAGCGTCTTTGGAAGTTTAGGCAAAACAAGAACACCTTTTCCTGCCCCTTTCCTCGGTTGCAATTTTTCTCTGACCCTTACCGCTTCTAAAAGCCGAATAATTTTAACCGCTCTGATGTGTTCTCTATAGGTACCATTCCCCCGGAAATACCACAAAGAGGGGGGGTGTTTTGGCCTATGAGAGCTATTCGAGGGTGCTGCTTGGTTGGTTTTGGGAAAGTTTGCTAGGAAATCGTTTCACCCAAGGGGGGCCCTGTGAGCTTTCTGGCGAAAGTGTGTTTTTCGTTTTTGCCTTCCCGGTCGGCCAGAGGACAAAGAGAGTGGGGCTGGCTGGGGGTTCTGGTAGGAATGCTTCTGCCGCTTTGGACAACGGGGGCTTTACTGGGGGCAGAGGGGCCGTCCTTGTTTCGGCCGAAAAGGCCCCCCCAAGAAGGCTCCAGCAGTCGAGAAGCCCAAGACGCCGCCTTGCAGGCCATTCCCTGGGAACATCTCGATGCCGCGGCCCGGAGCAGGGTCCAGGAAGTGGTCTCGCAGGCCACCCTGTTTCGACGGATGCCCCTGGAGGTCATCCAGTGTGAGCCACAGTTTTTTCTCTTCTGTCTCTATCATCCAGAGCTGGTGGTTGACATCTGGCAAGTGCTGGGCGTCAGCCGGATGAAATTGCACCCGACGGCCCAAGGCGTCTATCAGGTCGATGACGGGATGGGGACCCAGTGTCAGATGCAATTTCTCTTTCGGCGTCCGGAACTGCATCTGATCTACGCGGAAGGAAGCTATGAAGGTCCCCTGTTGAAAAGAAAGGTGCAGGGCCGGGCGCTGCTGATCCTGCACAGTTCGGTGCGTCGGCAGGAAGACGGCCGGACGTGGATTTCCTGTCGGCTGGACACGTTTTTGCAGATGGAACCCGGCGCTGTGGAGGTGCTTACCAAAACTTTCCATCCGCTCGTCGGTCGGGTTTCCGACTACAACTTCAAACAGACCGCCCGATTTGTCGAAGAGCTTTGGCTATGCGCCCAAAGAAATCCTGGGCAATTGGAGCGGTTGGCGTCTCGACTGCAAACCACATCGCCCGAAGTCCGCCAGGAGTTCGTCCGGTTGACGCAGCAGGCTGCTGGGGTCGGAGGCTCTCCATCCTCGGCAGAACAGGCAGGCCCTTTGTCCGGCTCGGCAACCTCGCCTGGTCAACCGCCGGTGGTCCAAACCAGCCAACTCCCCCGCACCGACGCCCCGCGATAGGCGATCCCATCGTGGAATGCATGGTCTCTTCCGCAGCGGAGAACGACGCCTCGCCCTCCAACGGCGGAAAGTTCACGCGGCGCCGTCTTCTGGGGGAACAGCCGAACCGGTAGGCCGTTCGGAAGGCAGGGTCGCGGCGGGAGAAAACAGTTCTTCTGCCAACTGGGCGAGAGCCTGGAGGTCCAGTTTCCCTGTGCTTAAAATAGGGATTTGTTCGACTTGGCGGAAGTTTTCGGGCGATGGCGTCCACAGCGGCGGCAACCCAGCCTGGGTTAGTTGCTGGCAGATTTCTTCCGGGGGTTTTGGCAGCCCGGTGTGCAACACGACCAGTTGTTCTCCTTTGGTCGGATGCGGCAGGCCTGTAACCGCCAAGCAAGGGTTCTCCGCGTCCTCCAGTTGCAGCACCTGCCGGAGCACCTCTTCGACCCGTAGATGGGGCACCATTTCGCCGCCGATTTTGGAGAATCGGCTCCTGCGGCCGGTAATGCGGATGAATCCGTCCGGGTCGAGGATGGCCAGATCGCCGGTTTGGTACCAACCGTTCTGGAGGACCTGGGCGGTCTGTTCCGGCTGGTTGAGATAGCCTTTCATCACGTTGGGGCCGCGAATCCAGAGCATTCCTTGTCGGCCGGTGGGCAGTTCTTCGCCGGTTTGCTCGTCCAGGACTTTGGCCCACACGCCGGGCAGAGGTCGGCCTACCGTGCCTTCGCGAAGGCCCGCTTCCCGCCCCGGAACTTCTCGACCCGGCGGGATATTCACCGACACGACCGGCGATAGTTCCGTCGTCCCATACCCTTCCACAGGCCGGACGCCAAACTTCTGTTCAAACGCATCGGCCAAATCCCTCGGCATCGCTTCCGCGCCTAAAATGATCAGGTCCAGGGTTTTGAAATCCTCCGGTTCACAGCGGCAAAGGTAATTGCGGAGGAAGGTGGGCGTCGAGATGAGCACGGTGGCCCCGTGACGGCGGCACAAATCGCCGATGGCCCGCGGTTCCAAGGGGCTGGTATGATAAATCCCCTTCGGCGCCAGGCTCAGCACCGTCCAAAGGGTAACGGTATATCCGAATGAATGGAAAAACGGCAACACCCCGACCAACACATCCGAGGCCCGCAGCGAAAGCACCTGCTGGAACGCCTCGATATTGGCGCCGATGTTGCCGTGGGTGAGCATGGCGCCTTTCGGTTGGCCGGTGGAGCCGGAGGTGAAGATGATCGTCATCAGATCGTCCCATTGGATGCGGTGCAGTCCCAAGAACCGTTCCAGTAGGCAGACCGGCATCCATCGAGCCTCCAGATACGCCAGCAGTTTATCGGCCGGCGTAATTTTTTCGCGCAACTGTTCCAGCAGTACCATTTCGGCGTCCAACTGGAGTGGGAATCGCTCCAGCATTTTCTGGCTGGTGATCACATGGCGGACGCCCGCCTGGGCCAGGCAAGCTTGGTTCAGAAGCTCGGCTGTCAAGGTGTAATTGAGATTGACCACCACCCGGCGGTCGAGCGTTAAAGCGGCGTTGACCAGTACGCTGGGGACGCACGGCGGCAACAGGACGCCCACGGTCTCTTCTCCGGAGGCCAATACATGCCGACGGAGCAGACGTCGCAAAAGGAGCGTCCGGAGTAGAAGCTCCTGGCCCGTCAGGTCCATGCCGGTGGAATCGGCCGCTTTGGATCGCCGCCCGGCTTGCCGACACATCCGCAAAAATCGCCTCGGCAGGTTCTCTCCAAGCCGAATGTCCGTCGCGGTGAGCGCGGGCGCCGAAGCGCCCGACGCCTCGGAGGCCGCCACAGAAATCCCCTTTCCAATGGCTAACTTGTTCGACACGCCTGTTCCCTTTGCTTTCGGAGCGGCAGAGAACACAAACCCACGCGGAATCGGGCCGCCGGATACCCTGATTTCTCTCTTTCTCACCGTTGCTTCTCTGCGCTCTCCGCGTTCTCCGCGGCAAAGATTTCACCGCAGAAGACGCAGAGGAAACGCCGAGGGTTTTTGATTCTGTTTTGCAATTAAAAACCTCTAGTAACTTGAAATCCCTGAAGAATTGGCGATTGGCGAGCGTACCCCACGAAGGGTGGTAGGAGGCGGTCATTCTGTGAGAGGCTCTAAGCCGACAGGGACCTCCCCCGCCGCCTCAACCGCAGGCAACGCGCCGTGAAAGAGAATAGTATATCGACAGAAACGTACCGGAGGGAATGAGAGTACAGAAGTTCCCTTCTCGGCGATAGTGCATCGGGCCAAAGACGGACAGACCGGCCCGGGCAGGTCGGCCTGACGGCCCTTCAATTGTTCCGAGGGCCTAGTTCTGCTTGGCCGGCAAGCAATGGGCCAGGGTGTTCTGAAGTTGTTCCGGCAAGAAGGGCTTGGCAATGAAATCGTGTGCCCCTTTGCGAATCGCTTCGGAGATCATACGGGTTTGATTCAGGGCGCTGACGACCACCACCCGAGCATGGGGATCGAACTCCAGAATTTCCTCCAGAGCCTGAATACCGTTGGTTTCCGGCATCACGATATCCATCGTGACTACATCGGGGCGAAGCTGCTGGTATTTTTCCACGGCCTCTCGTCCGTCACCGGCTTCGCCGGCAACTTCCCAACCGGCTGCTGCGAGCGTTTCGCCGATCATCCGACGCATCAGCACCGAATCGTCCACAATCAGCACTTTGGGGCACATAACGCTTTCCTCGCCAAGGAAAAAGAAAGAAGGCAAACCACAAAAAAAGACTTTTTCCTACGACTTTTTTGAACCTGTACACTGGCACTGTGTTTAAATATAGAATAAAAAACCCCTTGGAATCTTGCTCTTCCCGGAGGAAATCTGGCGCGTTGAAGAAAGCGAACTCTCAGGCCCTTTTAGGCGGCGAGGCTTTCTCCCGGAGTCCGAAAAGAAGGAGGCCTCGGGGAAAAGAAACGCAGTTTTGAGGAATTTTCCGCCGCATTCCCCCCCGGAAGCCCCCCGCCCCCTTTCCTTGGTCGTAAGGAAAGTCGATTCCTAAGGAATTTTCGGTCTAATCGCTCCCACCGCTCCGGTCCTTAGAAGGCGATGTTCGCGAGGTTGCTTGCAGAAGTCGATTCGGCCAGCCGATACCTACCACGGCAAAATACCGCACAGACCGCCCTCTGGGGGTAGGAATCATGCGCGACCTGAATCGCAATCAATTTTTCCTGATCGGGGTCCTGCTGGTCCTGTTGGGGGTCCAGTTTCGGTTGGTGGAGACGGCGGTGCTCACCTCGGACGCCGCGAAACTCTTGATGGGCGAACCCAGGCATGCGCCGGCCGCGAGCTTCTCTCTGTCGAATCTCCTACCGCACGAACGACCTCCCGCCGCAACCCGAACGATTCGACCGCCGGACTGGCTCGGCTATTCGCTTCTTTCGATCGGGTCGGTGTTGATCCTGCACGCCCTGGCCCTCCCTCGGCCTGAAAAGGCCGGCTAACCATTCCGCCTTCTCAGCCCTCGCCTCTGGTATATCGGCCAAGAGGCTTCTGGGCCGACCATGAGAACCAGCCCACCCTCGAACTCGAACCTGTTACAAGCTCCAGCCGTCGCGGTAGGGCCGATGAAGGTATTGATTGGCCGCATCGTCATTCACGAACTTCAGTTCCGGCCCGTTCCAGTAGAGCTTTCGGTCGGTGCGTAGGGCGACGTTGGCCAGCAGACCTGCCTCGGTAAGCAGCCCGGCGTGATCGACGAAGTTGCTCCCGGCGGGCTGGCCGCCCCGGATGGCGTCGATCCACTCCTTGTGGTGCCCAGGCGACCGGGGCAGTTTGCGCGGCGGCCGACCATACGCCTTCATCTTTTCTTCCGGAATGAGCCGATGGTTCATCAGCGTCCCCTTCTCGCCGATATAGATCACGTCGCCCATTGGTCGGCCCGGTTCCAGGTCTTTGGGCCGAGGCGGTTTCAACCCGCCGTCGTACCACCAGAGCACCAACGGCGGCATGTCGCCCCGCGCCGGGAATTCGTACCGAGCAATCACGCCCAATGGATACTGTTCCGGGTTGTCCCGGTCCCATTTGGTGGCCGAGGCTTCCACGCTCGTCGGATGCGCAAGCTTCAGGGCCTTAAAGACGGTGGAAACCTTATGACACCATAGATCGCCGATCAGTCCGGTGCCGAAATCCCACCAATTCCGCCAGGTCCACGGATGATAGCAGGGATGATAGGGGCGCGCGGGCGCCGGTCCGAGCCAAAGGTCCCAATCCAAGCCTTCCGGCACAGGTGGGGTTTCTTTCGGACGGCCTTCCCAGGTCGGATAGGTCCAGAAGCGAGGCCCGCTCCAGATGTGGACTTCATGGACCGGGCCGATCACGCCATCCAAGATGTATTCCTGCACAAGCCGAGCCTCTTCGCTGGCCTGGCCTTGGTTGCCCAATTGGGTGGCCACCTTCATTTTGCGAGCCATCTCGGTTACCTGCCGGGCTTCATAGACCGACCAGGTAAGAGGCTTTTCGCAGTAAACATGTTTCCCTTTTTTCAGGGCGGCCATGGTAATCACTGCGTGCACATGATCCGGCGCAGCGATCATAACCGCATCCACGTCTTCTTTTTCCAGCAGTTCCCGATAGTCGGCGTAGGCGGCGCAGCCTTTCCACTTGCCCGCTTGCTTCTGGGCCGCATAATGCTCCTCGACCATTCGGCGCGCCGGTTCCCGGCCAGCGGTGTGGGTCTCTTTCCCTTGGGCCCAATTCCAGGAAAGATAGCCTTCCCGCTCTCGTTCGGGATCGCAGACGGCCGTAATTTGGATTTCAGGAAACTTGGCGAAAATGGCCAGGTTCTGAATGCCTTGGCCGCCGACGCCGATCCCGGCCAAGGTGATCTTTTCGCTGGGCGCCACTTGGCCTTCGCCGCCCAGGACATGACGAGGGACGATCGTCCATGCGGCCGCCGAAGCCAACCCGCCAACAAAGGATCGCCGTGACACCCCAGATACTTTTGAAGAAACGCTGTCTTTTCTATCGAAGAAACGCTGATAACTCATTGAAGACCTCCCAAAAAAGGAAAAAACATTTCGGCCGAATGGCCCTCCTCTGTTATCCCCGCGAACGCAGGAATCCCAAACTGTTCCTCCCTCGGCGGAGAGGACGACCAACCGGAGGCTGGCCCGACGAGTACGGCGAATATTCAGTGTAGTATATAATACATAGTGCTGCAACCCAGTCTGTTCTGGAGTTTACCCAGAGTTGATTTCGTGGGGATGTGCGAATTGGCTGGAATTTACGGCGATTGACCAGGTTAAGTCGCTTTGGACCGCCCAGCTCGGATCATACCAACCCGCTGGAGTGCTAGCGCGGACGACATCCCGGCGGTAACCCGAAAGATGGGCGAATTTTAGCTTCTGCCCGGTATTTGGCGATCAACCCACACTGGGTAAACTCCAGAGTCTGTTCAACCGGCCTGCACGCCCCGGCGACCGCCCCCTTGCCGTCTAAAAGACAGCGCCGCATCCTCCAAGGCGACCAACCTCACCCGGTTGACATATTCCCTCTTTTCCCGGAGTGTTCCTCTCTTCGTACAAAGACCTCTCGTTGAGGGCGGAATTTTTCCGGTGGGCTATCGGCCCGCCGAGGCGACGACGCCTTCCAGGGGGCTGGAGGCGGTGGCATAGAGACGTTTCGGGATGCGGCCGGCCAGGTATGCCAATCGGCCTGCTTCGGCGGCCAGTCGCATGGCCCGGGCCATGGCGATCGGATTTTTGGCGTGAGCAATACCGGTGTTTAAAAGCACCCCATCCACGCCTAGTTCCATCGCAGCGGTTACATCGCTGGCCGTCCCCACGCCGGCGTCCACAATCACCGGATACTCCGGGTCGTCGTCTTTGAGATATTCCAAACAGATACGGATATTATTCGGATTGAGAATCCCCTGACCGGACCCGATGGGACTGCCGGCCGGCATGACGCTGGTTGCGCCCGCCTCTTTCAGACGCCGGGCCGTTACCGGGTCATCCGTCGTATAAACGAGCACTTCAAACCCGTCGGCCACCAATTGCCGGGTGGCTTCCAATGTGCCGATTGGATCGGGCAACAAAGTTTTCGGGTCGCCCAACACCTCCAGTTTGACCCAATTGGCGCCGGGATTGCCCAACTGGGAGAGGATTTCCCGTCCGAGGCGGGCCACCCGAACGGCGTCTTCGGCTGTGTAGCAGCCGGCGGTATTGGGCAGGATGGTGTAGCGTTTCGGGTCCAGATAATCCAGGAGATTCCGCCCCTGGGCGTCCAGGAGCCGTTCCCGGCGGACCGCCACGGTAACACATTCCGCCCCGGCTGTTTCCAGGGCCTGCTGCATCAACTCGAACGTGGCGTACTTACCCGTGCCCACGATCAGCCGACTACGGAACGTATGGGCTCCAATCCGCAACAAATCGGAAGCAGAAGTCTCCATCGAGGGATTCTCCTGGTTTTGCAAAACAGGCCTCTTGGGAAAAAACAGACTCTTCGCTGGCTTTCCAAGCACGTGAGATGTCTGCGCCGGTCAAACCCTCTTACTTTACCGCGCCGCTAGCGGGTTAGCAACTTGGCGAACAGGAAGCGAACGACTCTTTCGCGGAGGAAGGCCCAGAGAACGCCCCTGGAAGAGGGTGGACCTCCTGTAAACTGCCCCCGCAAAAGCTTTCGGGGATGGGTTGGAAGTGGCGAAACAGCTCAAGGAGCGTTTGTTGACACGTAGCCTGCCAGCCATTATGATAAGAAAGGCAAGATCGAGAAACTTTTCGCGTTAAGTTTTTGACGCCAAAGGGTTTTGGGAACGTTCAAGTGGGTCTAGTTTACTAAGAGAAGGGTCGTGTCCATGACTGAAAACAAACCAACGGGTATGAGTCGGCGACGATGGTTAGGCGGAGCGGCGGCAGTGGCGGGAGCGATGGGACTAGGCGGGCGTCTTTGGGCCGCCGAGCGACGAAAACGCCGTGTTTTGGAAGAAGGGCCGGCGGTAACCAAAGGCCGCATTCGCCAATCGGTGTGCGACTGGTGTTTTATCACCAACAGCTCTCCTCAGCCTTGGACCTTGGAAGAACTCTGTCAAAAAGCCAAGGCCCTAGGAATCCTGTCGGTCGAATTGGTGCAGCCGAAGGATTGGCCTATTTTGAAAAAATACGGCCTTGTCTGCGCCATGGCCCCCAGTCATGGTTTCGTCAAGGGCTGGAACCATAAAGAAAACTGGCCCATGTGCAAAGAGAAGATCGAGCAGGCGGTGGATGCGGCCGCCGAGGCCGGTTTCCCGAACGTGATCACCTTTTCCGGCTTCCGGGAAGGCATGGCGGATGACGTGGGGCTGGAAAACACCGTCGCCGGGCTGAAAACCGTCATCGGCTACGCCGAGAAAAAGAAAGTTACCCTCTGTATCGAGGTTCTGAACAGCCGAGTCGATGTCGAGATGAAAGGGCATCCCGGCTATATGGGCGACACGGTCGAATGGTGCGTCGAGGTGTGCAAACGGATCGGTTCCGAACGGATGAAGATTCTGTTCGACATCTATCATGTGCAGATCATGCAGGGCGACCTGATCACCCGGATTCGGCAGTTCAAGGATTACATCGGCCATTATCATGTGGCGGGCGTGCCGGGCCGAAACGAACTCGGCGAAAATCAGGAAATCAACTATCCCGCCGTTCTCCGGACTATTGTGGAGACGGGCTACCAGGGCTACCTGGCCCAGGAGTTCATCCCGACGCGTGACCCGCTCCAATCGCTGCGGGAAGCAGTCCAACTGTGCGACGTATAAAACGGTCGGGGAACAGCGGCTATCGGGCGGTTGTATAACTGGGGGTGTTCCCTGATCTTGGACCGGTTGCCGGCCGATTCTGCACTACCGGTCTTCCAGGCGGCTATCCGCCGGAAAGGCGGAAAGGGGGTGTGTTTGTTTTTAGTTCGGGGGGTACGAAAAGATGTTTATTCAGTTTTTTTCTGCCGGCGCAGAAAAATTGCCGCCGCCCGATGCGGAACTGGATGCCCTGGCCCAGACGCTTCGTCGGGACGTGGAAGTGTTGGCGGGCGAGATCGGTCCCCGCAGTTTGCTCGACCGTCCGGAAAAACTCTCCCAGGCCGCTCATTACATCCAGAGCCGGATGGAAGGTCTGGGATATCCGGTGGATCGGCAGGAGTATTCTGCCGGGGGCCAATCCGTCGTGAACCTGACTGTCCAGCGTTTCGGCGGCAATCAGGCGGGACAAATCCTTTTGGTAGGCGCCCATTACGATACGGTTTTCGGCTCGCCAGGCGCCGATGACAATGCGACCGGCATTGCCGCCTTGTTGGCCTTGGCGGAGCGATTTGCCCAGGCCCAGCCGAGCTGCACTCTCCGCTTTGCCGCATTCGCCAATGAAGAGCCTCCTTTTTTCCACACCCAGGCGATGGGTTCCTTCGTCTATGCGCAGCGGTGTCAGCGGCGCGGGGAATCTATTTCGGCCATGATCTGTCTGGAATCGCTCGGGTATTACGATCCCCGGCCCGGCAGCCAACAGTATCCTTTGCCACTGGGTGAGGAGGCCCCGAGCGAGGGGAACTTTATCGCTTTTGTCAGCAACGAAGAGTCGGAGCAGTTGCTTCGCCGTGCGGCCGACCTGTTTGGCCAGACGGAAACGTTTCCCCGGGCGGCGGCGGCGCTATCCGAAGACGTACCCGGCGCGGCGTTTTCCGATCAATGGGCCTTTTGGCGGCAAGGGTACCCCGCGGTGATGGTTACCGACACCGCCATGTATCGAAATCCCTATTATCATACCTCGAACGATACGCCGGACAAAATCCACTGGGATCATTTCGCCCGGGTGGTCCGGGGCTTGGAAGGGGTGGTTCGCTCGCTGGCCAACTGACGGGAAACCGGACTGCCGCTAGAGCGGCAGCGACATATTCGCTCCTTCCGATATAGAAACCTCTCGCGGCTTCCCTCGGTGGACGGATTCCCGCTTTGCCTCCTCTGCTTCTTTCTCGTCTTCCAAAGGAATAGAATAGTCGTAGCGATGCGTGTTTCTTTTGGGGAGGCCTTTCTGATGTCGGTTCCGCCGTCTCCGCAGAGGCGAAAACTTAAAGTCCTTTTTCTATGTACCGGCAATTCGTGTCGGAGTCAAATGGCCGAAGGATGGGCCAGGGCCTTGAAATCCGACCTGATCGAACCCTATTCGGCCGGGATCGAAACGCACGGCCTGAATCCCGACGCCGTTCGGGTGATGGCGGAAGCCGGGGTGGATATTTCCGGCCAACGGTCCAAACATGTGCGTGAACTGTCCGCGATCGAATTCGATTATGTGATCACGGTGTGCGATCACGCCCAGGAGCATTGTCCGGTGTTTCCGGGCCGGGCCAAGATAGTTCACCGTGGGTTTGACGATCCGCCTCGACTAGCCGCCTCGGCTGCGACAGAAGAACAGCGTCTGGCCCCCTATCGCCGCATGCGGGATGAAATCCGCGCGTTCGTCGAGCAATTGCCCCATATTCTTGAAACATCCTGACTCGAAACGTTCTGATCCAGGACCAACAGAGCCAAGGATCGCTCCTGGGCCAAACCGGCTGCTCAGCGATGCTTGTTGGGAGAAGAGGCGACTGGCCGGTATCGGTAATACGCCGCACAAGCCCCTTCCGCCGAAACCATCGGCGCCCCGCGCGGATGTTCGGGCGTACAGGCCGTGCCGAACAGCGGACACTCCACCGGCTTTTTGATCCCCTGCAACACCTGGCCCGCAATGCACTCGGCGGGTTCTTCCGCCGAAAGTTGTTCCAGCCCGAATCGACGCACCGCGTCAAACTGGGCGTACTCCGGCCGAAGCTCCAGTCCACTGCCTTGTATCACGCCGATGCCCCGCCATTTCCGGTCGCAACGTTGAAAAACTTCCTCGATTTGCCGCTGGGCCAACAGATTGCCTTCGGGCCGGACCGACCGACCGTAGGCGTTTTCCACCTCATGGCGTCCTTCCTCCAGTTGACGCACACAACAGAGAATTCCCCGAAGGATATCCACCGGTTCAAAGCCGGTTACGACAATCGGGGTCCGGTATCTGTCGGCAATAGTCCGATAGGGTTCCATGCCCGTCACGGTGCAGACATGGCCGGCGGCCAAAAAACCATGTACCTGGCAACCGGGCGCCTGAAGCACCGCCTCCATAGCCGGCGGCACAAGGACATGAGCTGCCAACAAGGAAAAATTCTTCAGGCCCCATTGCTTGGCCAGCCGAACCGCCGCCGCATTGGCCGGCGCCGTCGTCTCAAACCCGATTGCAAAAAAGACCACCTCTTGATCCGGATAACGCTGGGCCAATCGCACCGCATCCAACGGTGAATACACCACCCGCACATCGCCCCCCTCCGATTTGGCGGTAAAAAGGTCCTTCTGCGACCCTGGCACCCGAAGCATATCGCCAAACGAACATAAAATCACCCCCGACTGGCTGGCCAACCAAATGGCGCGATCCACTGTTTCCACCGGCGTTACACACACCGGACAGCCCGGCCCATGAATCAGCGTAATCTCCGTCGGCAACAATGCGTCCAAAGAAAACCGCATGATCGCATGGGTCTGCCCGCCACAAACTTCCATAATGTTCCAAGGACGCCTTACCAAGTGGGCGATCTGCTCGGCCAATCGCCGCACCATCTGTGGGTCCCGATACTCATCCAGATATTTCATGGCTTTTTCTAAGGACTCTGAAAGAAAACCGTTACGGCTGCTATTGGCGTGGGGCTTTCCTCTTCCCTGGAAGCAATCCCTGCTCCTCGGCTTCGGCTCTTCGGGGCCAAAACGCCTATCCACGGTCGCTTCGTTTCTGCGTCCCCCACAGAGAACATGGCCCCCCAACCATGGACGCCGGAGACCTTCTGGCCTCATGCCATTCTATCCAGGAACTGGAAGAAAGGGTAACACTTTACCTGGACGGCCGAGCCACGCCCGCAAAGAAGCGGAGGACCGAGCTTTATCCGCAAGGACAAAGCAGACCGGTGAGATACCGTCTGGACAAACGGTGCTACATGCAAGGCGATTTTCTTATTGTCATTCCCGCGCAGGCGGGAATCCAGGCTTCTCCCTCTCCCCTTTTCGGGGTAACCTGGACACGGCCAGGCCGGGTGAGGGTCCCCTTCGTCATTCCCTCGCAAGCGGGAATCCAGGCATCTTGTGCCCTCCTCCTGTTCCCCCTTCGTCATTCCCTCGCAGGCGGGAATCCAGCCAGAAAAAACAGGTCCTCTCCTCTGAATCCACCGCTTCCGCGGGGATGACAGGAGGGGGGTTCTCTGTTCGGTTGAAATGTTACAATAGTTGTATTAGGAAAGAAAATAGACTAAGAGAATATAGACAATTTACATAAGCTCCGAAAATCAGCTAATCTAGCTCAATCCAGGCAGGCGTAGGTTGCTTGCCGCGGCACACGGTTCCCCCTAATGGCCTGACACCGGGCGGCGGTGGAAAGAAAAACTTCCTCGGAGAGTAGTCCCCCGGGGTTTTTCGCTCACAAAGGAGCGGGAAGATGAATCTCCCCACGAATCGTCGGTCAAAGAGTCGCCTCAGGGACAAATGGATATTGCTAGGCAGCCTGGGGGCTGTCCTGTTATGGGCGGTTGCCCAATGGGGCTTGGCTTGGCAGGGATTGCCGGGTCTGCCTGGCGGCCAGCGCGAGCAACTGGCGGCCTTGTTGGCGCCGCGGGAGCCGGTGGGCGGTAATCCAGTGGCCGACCCGGCTGCTCATGGGGAGGGCAAAAAACAAATCGCCCCAGCCGCCCAACCAGAACCAGGCCGCGAGCCTGCTGAGCCAATCCATCCGCTGATCCAGGCCCTGCTTGACACCTTGGATGCGTTTCACGGCGAAGGGGCCGACGCCAAAGACGCCCTCCGAGACCGTCTGGAAGAAGCCGGCCGACAGCTTCGGCCCCTCCTGCACGACAGAAAACAGAAGATCCTGCAAGCCAACCGAAAGGTGGTTTTGCCCCTGATCGAGGAGCGGGTCGGCCCAGCGCCTTCTGGAGCTAAGAAAGCCGCCGCGGAGACCTCTTCGGACAAGCCGACTTCTCCCACCCCTTCCAAGCCGCCGGCCCAACCGTCCTCGTCTCTTGGCCCGGCGGCGGATCGAACAAAATCCTCTCACTCGGCTGGACCATCCAAACCTTCTCCAGGGTCTTCTCAACCCCAGCAAGCGCAGACGGCCCTGGTGCGGGCTTTGTTAGACTCTTTAGATGCGATGCCCGAGGATATTTCCGAGGAGGAGAAACGCCAACTGCGAAAGATGCTTCTCGACGCAGATCAAGACCTGGCCAAAGCCTTAGAGGCCCAAGCAGGCAAGAAAACGCCTCCTCAGCCACGTCCGTCGCCGTAACTGGGGGCTAGATGCTCTGGCCTTTACGGCGGCCGTTTCCCGGCGGGTGGTTTTTCCGACTCGGCGCCGCCGTTCGCCGAGGGCGGACCTGCGGTGATTTTGGTCTCGACGAGGGTCATTCGGCCTTCGGCGGCTTGGAGATCGGCTCGAATGCGGAAAACGCCGGGCAGCTCCGGTAAATCGAAGCGGCACTCGGACGAACCCTCCGGCCCGGTCAGGAAGAAAGGATGCCAATAGAGGACTACCGGCGGGCGAATCTTTTCCGGCCCCGAGGCGGCAGGGAAGCGATCGGCCCGATATACGTACTCTCGAACCACAAACCGAGAACCGGGCATCGGGGAAAGCACCTCCGAACTTTCCCACGGCGGAACGAGTGCATCCGTGGTTTCGGCCTGCTTGTCGGGGGAAGACGGCTGATCCACAGACGGCCGGGCCGCCGAAGAACCCGTTCCTGGAGTCCCACTTGGAACCAGACTCTCAGGAGGCTTGCCTTGGGAAGGAGAGACCGGCTGTGCGGAAACCGGAGGGCTGGATTCTTTCGGCTTGGGCGCCAAGTATTCCCAACCAAGCTGCTGGGCCTCCTGGAATCCGACCGAAAGGAGCCGGCGCCACGTAGTTCGGGGGACGCCAAACGGCTGCACCATTCCTACGGAGAGCTTCGCGGGGAGCGGGGCGGCGGGGCCTCGTTGGTCCGGGGAAGAACCACCGAGCTTATCGCCAGAGAGAGAAGAAGCGGCGGACGCCGGCGCCCCTTTGGCCGAAGGCGACGATTCGATATGGGTCTGGGGCGAAGACTCCCGGGCGTCGAGACCTTCTGGGGGCGGATATTCGGCAAACGGAACGGCATAGGGACTGCCGGGGCGTAAGAGTTCCGGATGGGCCAGCACCAATCCGACGCCCACACAGAGGCTAGCCCCCACCACCGTGGGCGCCCAAATGCGGATCCCTCCAGAGACTTGCAGAAGGGCGGCCAGGCTGACAAACAGAACCAGCGCCGCCCCGCCCAATAAGCTGGAAAGGGTAATCGCATTTAAGGTCTCCGGCCGGGCTTTCTGAAAAACCTCCATCGCTTCTTGGTAACTGGCCTGGATGCGATGAAGATTGTCTAAGAGCAACGGGGGGGCTTCTTCCGGCTCGAGCGATGCAGAGGCAATTTGTTCATTTGTCGGCGGAAAGGATGGGGTCCCCGGGGAACGTTCGTCGCGATCGGCGGCGACCATGGGCCGTCCTCCCCATGTCCCCAAAAGCAAGTCCAACGCCTTCCGGCTCTCCGGATGGTCCGAAAGCAGATAGTCCACTTCTTCCAAGTCTTCCGGGATTTCCCACAGACCGT
This sequence comes from Planctomycetota bacterium, assembly GCA_029550925.1. Lineage (GTDB taxonomy): Bacteria > Planctomycetota > Planctomycetia > Pirellulales > Thermoguttaceae > JANXAQ01. The sequence goes on along the minus strand of JAKPGL010000128.1, from coordinate 1,701 downwards.
CCAAAAACCAGCATGGGCTGATGGGGCAAAGGCCGGGCATTGTACCCAAGAATTTTTCCTCCACGACGGCCAAACCGGCCGCCGCGGAAATAGCCCCGCCCTGTTCATCTTTGGCGGCAAGACGCACTCGGATCGGATTGGCAGGGCGAGGCTGGTTTTGCAGAAGGGCCAACTCCGCTTGAAGCCGACGGTTCGGAAGCCGATACAAGAGCCGCTCGGCCGCCAGGACCGGCGGCGTCCGGCTGTAATCATAGACCCGCAATTGCAGGAGGCCCCAGAGGTCTGCCGGAAGGGGAATCTGTACAAAAGTTTCTCCTGGACGACCGCCTTTGGGCGTTTGTGCGACCGCCCATTGGCGGGCCGCCTGCACCCCCCGACAGATCACCGCCGCCATGAAAGGCGTCTGGCTCTTGACCGCCGGAGGAGTAATCAGACGGAATTCTACCGGCGCCTCGGGCCCCACCACCGCAAGGTCTGTTTTCACAAGCGCCTTCACCCCCGCAGAAACAGGAGGGAGTTCGGTCTCCTGAGAAAAACCTTCGGGGTGCACAATCCGAAATCGGTACGTTTGCTCTTCCAGGGGAACAAATTGGAACACGCCCCGGCCAAGATGACTGGTGCGGACCTCCGCGGCGGTTCGGTCCTGTCGATCCAGAAGCACACCTTGCACCTCCACGGGCCGACCCTGGCGATCCCGGACGGAAAAATACACCCGATTTTCCACCCCAGGGACCAGCAGGCCGCCTTCTGGATAAAACCGGCATTCGATCTTCGGCGTGCTCAGGGGGATAGGTCTCCATAGGATCACTGGCGGCTTGGGGCCGGAAAGTTTCACCCACAACCAGGCGTCCGGCCCGGACATGCGATCGGGAAGGCGAAACGAAGTCTGCAATCGGCCGTCGTCGTCCGTCTGGAGGGTCTCCCGATGGAGAAGGTTGCCGGCCAGTTCGGCCCACAATTCCACCGGCTGTTTGCTCGCCGGCTTGTTTTTTTCCCGGACCTCGATCTGGACGGCAACCGTTTGGCCGGGACGGTAGGGCGGCTTCTGGAATTCCACCGTCATCTGGAAACGTTCGATAGGACGGGGTGCAACCCAAAACGGTTTCCGTACCTCGGCAAAACGCCGCTGGGCGTTCCGTGCCGCCACACTATAAAGTCCGCTAGGCATGTCCGGAGGAATGCGAAACTCTCCACAACCGACTCCCTGCCAAGTGCGGCCTTCCTGATAGGACCCCGGCACAGGCCGATCCTCGGCGTCTCGCACCTCAAACTCCACCCACATTTCTTCTTCCACGCTGCGGCGAAAACGGGGCGTAGATAAGGAGCGAAACAATACCCTATCCCCAGGACGATAATAAAGCCGATCCACTCCTAAAAATGTCTGATAGTCCACCGGCGCAGCGGCAAGCCGGGCCGAACTGCTCTCCACTTTTCCTCCTGCTTCGGCCGTAACTTTCAGTTCCACCCAACTGGGCAAATTCATGTCGGCTGGCAACACCACCCGAACCTGGCCTTGGGCGTCGGCCGCTTCTTTTTGGCTAAAAAAACGTTTCTGGTCAGGACCGAACAGGGCCAATTCGACCTGACTTTCCACGGGTTCGCCGTCCACGCGGCTGGTCAGCACCAGGAAATGGTTTTCCGCTCCAGAGCGAAGCACGGAGGGGCCTTGCACCACCAGACGAAGATGTTCCCCTGTCAGGG
>JAKPGL010000114.1 GCA_029550925.1 Planctomycetota bacterium | reverse complement strand
CGAAACGTACCATCAGGCTGGATTTGACCGACTGCCGGGGGACCGGCCTCTGGCTGGAAGGTAACCGCGCCGAACTTCAAGGGCTGTCCCCGGTAAAGGACTTTTCCTTCCACGGGGGCCGTAGGACGTCGGTCGCTTCGGCCGCATCCAGCGCAGGCGATTAGCAGGAGTAAGCCTACCGTCGCCCCTCCGGCCAATGCACTGCTCCAAAGCCTATTGAGGAATCCGTTCATTTTCGCCTCCATCGCAACTTCCCAGAGATTGATACACTTCCAAGTCCAGGTTTTCCGAAAGGAAATGGACGCTTCCGTCGCCGACCAAGAAATTAGCCCCGCCTGGGTGATGGCTTCCCATGGGCAGATGGTTGTAACCCACATAGGGGGCGTTCATCCGATCCACCTTGGCGTTGATCGGATGGACCAAGACCTTGGCGTTGTAGTTTCCACAGGAGAAATCGTTGCCATAGATCCAGCACCGGCAATTACCAGGCCATGTGTTGAACGGCCCATTGGGGCCTTGGTCTTTCTGGACAAACTCGCCGATGGCCAAGGTGTTGCTCAATCCGTCGGTAACGTCCCGCATATTGCGAGCGAAGTTATATCCAAAAAAGCCGTTCGTGGGCTGTTCGCCGTAGGTGTCGCAAGGCAACGTGGGATTTTTCGTGCCGGAGCGGGAGTAGATGCGTCCGCCGACCCCCTGGTAGGTGATGATCGCCCCGTTGAGCCACTCGTAATCGGTTCGGTTCTGGATGACCGCAGGCCCCGGATAACTTGGACAAATATACACAGGAATCGGTGTATATCGATGGGGCTCGTCCTTTGTATTGCCGTTCAGATTGAACGTATCGTAGATGGTCCTTTGTTCCAGGAAGGGCAGAATGTGGCTGAACAAGGCGTGGCGATACCCGCCGTAGGCCCCGTAGGGGAAATACTCCCGATGTTGGTTGGCGTAGTTGTGCAGGGCTAGGCCGATCTGTTTGAGATTGTTGGTACACTGCATCCGTCGGGCGGCCTCTCGGGCGGCCTGGACCGCCGGTAGTAACAGCGCAATCAAAATGCCAATAATAGCAATCACCACCAAAAGTTCCACTAAGGTGAACGCACGCGCCCCGCGCCGGGACCTTTTATGTCGGCATAATGGGTTTATATAAGAACTTCCATCCGGTTTTCTGCGAATACTCCCTCGGAAATACTTGTACATTTTTACCTCCGTTTCGGTTCACACCGCTTCCATGAAAAAACCTACGGCGCCGGGCTATTTCCGTTTCCGACGGGCCAGGAGCAAAAGGCCCAGGCCGAACGCCACTATCAGGCCGCCCTGACAGTGCAGCCGGACCTCTTGGAAGTCCGGGACAACTTGGCCCGGTTGTACTACGGGGTGGGCGGGGCCGCCGAGGCAGAGGCTCAGTTTCGCTCGATCATCGCCCAAGCGCCGGATCGAGCGGAGGGCTATTTTCACTTGGCACAGCTTCTGGCCGAAGACGAAAACCGACTGACCGAGGCGGCCCAACTGCTGGCCCAAGCCGCTCAATTGGCCCCGCAACATGCCCGAATTCGCTACAATTACGGCCTGGCGTTGCAAAAGCTTGGCCGGCCAAAAGAAGCGGAACAGGAGCTTCAAAAGGCTCTGGAATTGGAGCCGGCGGAAGCGGACTATGTGCGGGCGTTGGCGATTCTTTACGCCCAACAATCTCGGTGGGCGGAGGCGGCGGAGCTGGCCCACCGCCTGCTGAGCCTCCGGCCGCACGACCCAGCCGCCCACCAAATGGCCACCGAATTCCAACGCCACTGCCAAGATCGGCAATAACCTGCTTTTAAACCTCGGATCGCTTTCCGAGCCGCGCTCCAGGGCTCAAAAGAATCTCGAAAGCCAGCCTATTTTCATTTATCGTAACATTTCCGCGGAATGAAGTGATCTTTCTCTTGTCATCCCCGCGAAGGCGGGGATCCCGTTGGGGACTGTTTTGCTGGCCAGATTCCCGCTAGAGCGGGAACAAGCCTGGACTGCCGCTAGATCGGCAGTGACATGGTGGGGATTTGCCCAGAAAAGGTGGTGTTCCTTCATTCGGCGGAAATGTTACGTCTTGTTTTCCCGTGTCCAACCCTAACTGAAAAGCCACCCTTTCTCCCTCTTGGTGGGATCTTGTTGGGAAAAAGCGGAAGTTCTTCCACCAAAGCGGAGGGGACCTTTCGGAGTACTTGCTGCTATAAAGCTGTCAGGGGTATAATCCGCAGAGAAAAAGCTTGTCCTCGACATCCTCTTTTCTCCAGAAAGGGTGCTCCGATGGAAACCGGACAGGATTCCAAGGTGCTGGTTCGGTTAGGTTTTTCCCGCCGTGGGTTTGTGGGTAGGAGGTGGGTTGGGGCAGGAATAGTCGGTGCGATTTTGGTGGGGATGTTGCTGGTTTTGGTACTGGCAGCCCATTGCTCTGCCAAGCCGCCGACGGTTCGGGTAACCATCTCCAAAGAAACCACATATCTCACGGAGCCGCTTCGGCCCGACGGCTATCCCGACTACGGCGCTGCCTTAGATCAGCAGATCGCCCAGGGGGTTACTCCGGAGAATAACGCAGCGGTGCTGTTTTGGCGGGCGATGGGGCCGAAACCGATCGATGAGAAGGTCCGGCAGGAATATTTTCGCCGATTAGGGATCCAGCCACTCCCCGAACAGGGGGATTATTTCCGCCCGTTTGACGAATATGCGGCTTCGGTGTCCAAACAAGCAGGCCAGGAGCTTTCCGCAGAAAAAATTGACCAGATGTACCGCCAGGCGATGGAGTGTCCCTGGAAGGCCGAGCAGTTTCCCCTAGTGGTGCAGTGGCTCCAGGCCAATGAAAAGCCTTTAGCGATGGTGATCGAAGCCAGTCGTCGGCCCCGACGGTACGATCCGGTGTTGCCCACAGGGGAGGGAGAGTTCGGCCAGATACTGATCGGCGGGTTATTACCGGCGGCGGGTCAGTTTCGGGAGGCGGGCCGAGCGCTTCAGATTCGGGCCATGTACCGCCTGGGCCAGGGCAAAACGGCCGAGGCTTGGGAGGACTTGTTGGCCATCCACCGGTTGGCCCGGCTGATGGGCCAAGGGCCGACGCTAGTGGAAAATCTGGTTGCCGCCGCCCTGGAGTACCAGGCCTGCCAGGCAGCCCAACTGGTGGCGGCCGAAGGCAACCTATCGGCCCAGCAGGCGTTGGCGATGCGAGATGCACTACTTGCCCTGCCGCCGCTGCCGCCCATGGCCGACAAAATCGATCTTGGTGAACGATTCATGTATTTGGACGCCGTGTGCTACTTGGCCCGAACCACCAAGCCCTCTTCCCGGTTCTTGGAAGTGTTGGACAGCGGCGGCAGTCAGACGTCCGAATGGGCCAAACGATTGGCAGATTTTCTGGTTGACGCCGCCCGGGGAATGATCGACTGGGATGTACCGCTCCGTATGGGCAACCAGTGGTACGACCGGTTGGTCGAAGCCGGTCGAAAACCCACCTTCCACCAACGGCGTCAGGCCGTTGAGGCCCTCGAAACCCAAGTCCGGCAACTTGCCGAACGGAATAAAAACTCGCTAGGTTTCGTCCTGGGGTTCCTGGCGGCTCCTCGGCAAAAGGTTTCCCAGCAGATCGGGGAGATCTTGGTAGCGTTGTTAGTTCCGGCCATCAGCAGGGTGTATGTGGTGGACTTTCGCTCCGATATGATTCGGCAACTCACGGTGTGTAGTTTCGCCCTGGCCGCCTATCGGGCAGAGCATGGGACATATCCGGAACAATGGAAGGATCTGGTTCCCCACTATCTGGCCGCCGTGCCAACGGATGTTTTTGCTCCGGACCAGCAGCCGGTCATCTATCGACGCACGGAAGAGGGGGTGACCCTGTACAGCGTCGGCCCGAACAGCCGGGACGACGGCGGCCAATCTCAGACGTGTCCGGCGTGGGAAGGCCAGCCCCAGGGCGACGACCTGGTCGTCCGAATGAAAAATCTTCCTCCTACCACCAGCCCGAAACGAAAATAGGAACATTTCAGCCGAGTGAAGATAATTCGCCTCTCCTCTGGCCGTCGAGAGGCCGGCCTGCGAAGCAGGTCGGGTGAGACGGGCTAAAAGGGGGCCTGTTTCCTTTTTCCCCTGCCCTAATCCTCTCCCGCACTAGGCAGAGGGGGGAGAAAACCAGTCCCACTGTATTCGGCTGAAATGGTACCAGGAAACTTTGTTTTTATGGGGATGGGCGGCCATCCGGCAGGTGCCAAAGCTCGACCCGGCAAACCACTCTGTCAAAATCTTCAAGATTGGTTCGCTTTTAAGCAACCTTTGTTGGGCCAATGGGTTGAGCAGTCTGTTTGGGGGCACCTTTAGCGGAGGGTTGGTTTTGCGGGGGGGAGACGAGGAAGATTTTTCTATGGCAATTGGACGACCTCACCGCCGTCGCAGGTGGCCAGCCCCTTATAGACCGTCAGGTCGATGTTTTCCGATAAGAAGT
>JAKPGL010000112.1 GCA_029550925.1 Planctomycetota bacterium | reverse complement strand
CCAAAGACCTTCGGTTTTCAGCACAAAGAGTCTTCCGGTCCGGGCGGTGCGATCCGGAATACGGGGACCTCTCCTTCCTTTTGGGTTTGGGACGTTCGGGCGGCCGCTGGGGGTGCCACTGGGGGATTAATCCGTTCCCTTGGGTCATCGGGAAGCAACGGCTTGGCCATCCATGTCCTCCTTGACTTGCCTCCGATAGACAAATCCGTTGACATATAGGAACTAATAGTTAGGCAACATTGGCGAAACTGGCAAATACCGGTTTTGTTAGAGCCCTCTTAAAAGATCACTCAGAGTCTCCGCTAGCGAACATTCGGCGGATCTGTTCTTCGAGACTGTTGAGATATTGGTGGATCGTCGTAACAGGTTGCTTTAGAAGTCGGGCAATCTCCTCTTCTTTTAAGGCCAGGACAGAATATTTCATATAAAAAGCTGTCCCCTGCTCCAGGGGATAGGTCCGAAGAAAATCATGGATTCGTTGGTTGACCTTTTCCTGCTCCTCTTTGGTGAGGTTTTCAAAACCTGGCAGTGGATGACGGGTTCCCTCAAAAGGACAACGTTCCAGATCGGCATGTAGAAATTCTTTACATGTGGGGGCAATTCGGTCGAGAATTTCTCTACATCGATAGAAGACTGTTCGCCGAGAAACGCCTACCGAAGCGGCAATTTCCTCGCTCGTCGCATCCAAATAGGAAAAATTCATAAAAAAGACCAATAGATAGTGAGTGGGAAAGAAAAGGAGCGATTCCAGGAGTTTGGCGCGGAATTGAGCGGCTAATTCTTGTTGGAGGGCGGCGGCGTCAGGAAGGCTCTCCCTGGAAAGTCCAATATCGGCAGGAAGCGGTTGTTTGGATTTGAATCGGGCTCGAAAGAGATCTACGGTAGTGTGGCCGGCTACCACCGCCACCCACGCACAAAACGGCGGCCTGGGTTGCCTCTCATACCACTGCCGGAGTTTTCCCTTGTCGCATAACTTCACCACGGTCTCTTGAACGGCGTCCTCGATCTCCCTGGGGATGTCGGAAAACATCTTCCTAACGACCTTCTCAATGATCGGCAGCGCCTGGGCGATCAACTCGTCCCGGGCAACCAAGTCGTCCGTTTCTACAAACCGCTGGACGAGCTCCTCACTGTTTTCACATCCGTCCAATCCCATACGAAGAATCTTTCTTCCCAGACACCTCAAAAGGGGCATTCCCCATGCGGCCGGAAATGATGCCCTTCATCTTCTCTACAAGAAAAAACGGTTCCTTATCACTCCTTCCGAACAAGTGCCATTTCCGCCGAATGGAGAGCTTGGGATTTTCCCTGGGCTTTGCCCGGGTAAAAGGCAGCTAAGAACCCGCTCCTCGTGCGGCCGAGACGGGCCGTCTGCCAGGACGTTGGTCGATTCGACACAAATGTTACAAAATTTTTAAAGTTTTTGCACTCTGGACCAGCCCGTCCGTTCTATAGGTAGTACCAGGCAGCGGAGGCCAAACAGATGGGCAATCCAGGGCCTGCCTCCTACAACTGATCAAGTAGGCCCACCAGCCTGTCTTATACCACCCAATGGAAGGGATTTCAAGAGAAGTTGGCAAACCCCCTCTTCGGGGGGGGGTAGGGTAGGGCTTCAGGTTCTTCTGTCTTCTATTGGGAGGAGGTCTGAATCATGCGAAAGTTTGGTGAAATGCTGTTGGTTGGCCTTTGTCTGTTCGGCCTGGCTGCCCTCGGTAATTCAGCCGCCCCAGGCCAAGACACAACCTCACGTCCTCTGGATCCATATGAACTGTTGCAGCGAGTCGCTACGCAAACCACAAACTTAGAAAAACGAATCCAGGCACTGGAAAATCAACTCAACCAGTATGAAGAAATTGTCGTTCGGTTAGATCAAAACCTACGCAATTTAGCGACCCAAGTTAATCAAATTAATGGGGATGTATCAGCACACTTTACCCGCATCGAAACTTTGGAAGATAGGATCGGAAAACTTGAGGTTCAGAATCCTTATCCTTTTAAACCAACCGTTGGCCGGTTGGTGGTGCAAAACTATACGAGCGTTTTGCAGACGCTCCGGGTCAATGGCAAGGACTATCTGATTCCGCCGGGCGAGACCATTATCCCGTGGATCGGGGTCCGAGATCTGGAAGCCTATTTGCCGTATCAGGAGTCCCGCAAGGTTTATCCGCCGGAGATGTGGCGTCTGGTGTCGGGCCAATATGAGTTTACCCTTCATATTCGGCCCAAGCAGCAGGTAACGGTTTTGTCTCAGTAATCTCCGACAGGCCATCCAAGCGTCTGGGACCCGGCCCTCCCAAGAGGAGGCTTTTCGGAATCCTTGTTCGGGAAACTTCCAGGGCCAACCCGGAAAGTGTCCCGTGATGTTTGTGGAACCCGTAGAAAGTTATCCTGAGAGTCTTTGTTTCCTCCACGGAGGGCTTGTGGAATGCCGAGGTTGGTTTTAGCACGTCGGTTAGGCGAAAGCATCAGGATCGGCGAAGGGATTGTCGTAACCGTGGTAGGAACCGGACGGCGTCGAACCCGGCTTTTGATCGAAGCCCCTGAGCAGGTGCGGATTCTGCGGACGGAGCTGACAGGCTCTCGGCCGGAACCTGCCCTGTCAGGCTCGGAACCGACGGCCGAACCCGCCATTTTTCCTGCTCCCGAACTACATAACAAAAGGACACTATAAGCCCTACGGATGGGAATCCATTGATACAGGAAATCCGTTGAGAGGCTGAACCTAGAGGAGTTTGACACCGGTCAAGCGACGAATTTCCCTCCGACAACGAAAGGGCTATAGGATGTACCGGCTATTGTATATGGGCTATGTGGTGTTCGCGGCGGGCAGTTGGGCGATGGGGCAGACGATTTGGCCTGCTGCGCCTGCTGGGTCAGTGGATTTGGCCAGCCTGCCGCCGGTTATCCGAGGGCCGGTGATTCCGACTTTGCCGACGGTGGTATTGCCGCCGCCGGTGGTGCTGCCGGCCGGGGAAATCCGTGTGTTCCCGCCGGTGGTGCTGCCGGGCTCAGTAATCCCACTTCCGCCCCCGGTAGAGGTGCCGCCGCTGGTTTTGCCGCCGGTCGTGGTGGGGCCGGGCCAGGTGATCTATCCTCGGCTGATTACCTATCCCGGCCGGTTAGGCGTGGAGGTGGTGGATCACCAGCCGCACGGCGCCCGGGTGGTGGGGGTTTGGCTGGATAGCCCAGCGGCCCGGCTCCGGGATAGCCAGACCGGCCAGTTATGCCGTCTAGAGCCCGGCGATGTGATCCTGGCCGTGGATGGCATCCAGGTCCGGTCGGCCGCTGATCTGGCCCGATTGATCCAGACCGCCCCGCCCCGCACGGTCTTAACGATCCGAGATTGCCGGAGCGGACAGATCGCCCATCTGATCGCAGAACTTCCTCAACTCCATGAAGAGCTTCGGATTCCGATTCATTCCGGAGAATCTCGGAAGATTTTCCCCGGGCGTCAGGTGGCGGAGTTACGACACCGGGCCGACCAGGCCCGCCAGATCCCAACCGACTTGGTGCCTGGGGGAGGCTGGCACCAAAGTCCCACCGACCCCATGGACCTGGTCGGGGTCTTTAGCACGCTGAAGGTGAAGGAATCCTATCGGCTGGTGGGGTATGTAGATCAGTTTCGGGCAGTGGTCTTGGGGCGGGTAGTAGCTGTGCCGCGCAATGCCAAGTTGCCAGAACCGGAGCGTCATACCCCCATCCCGGTCAACGTGCCCGGCTTGGTAGAAGACCCGATGGAGGTGATCCAAGGGGACGGCTCTGCTTGGTCCTACCTGGAAGCCTCTATCCTTCGGCGGGAACTGGCAGCCTTTGAAGTACCCTGGGGAGAAGACTGGTGGAGCTATCACACCATCCTGGGTGATAACCCCCTCCAGGTAGCTGGAGCATGGTCTATCCTGCCTAACCCGTTTGGAGAGTTGAACATTCTGCCTCCTAAGCCGGGGGATCTAGATTGGCGATGGTTGGAACCGGCCATGAAAGATCCTAGCGCCCACTGGGCCCCGACGGTCTATCTCTCTCCACATCGGGTCCGGGTGGTCTTTTACACCTATAGCCCGATGTCCTCGGAAGGGATCTATCGGCATGAAGATACCTATCGGACGGGGCTGTATCGGCCCCTGTCCAGTAGCACCACTAAAATTGCCGAAGGCTCAAAGGGCTTGGTGGTTTGCTACTAGCCTCCTATGGGGCAATAGAAATACCAAACTAGGGGGATTGCCCCATGGCTGTTTCCCACAGCGTTTCCCCTTTGTTGGGATGCAACAGAGAGACCAGCTTGGGTCGAACACCCAGGCTGGTCTCTTTTTTGTCTAAGGAAAGAAAGATATCCGGTTCTGTTAAAATCCGCATAAAGATGATTTTCTGACCAAATTTACCCTTATTGAGGTAAATGATGCCCCTCCATTATGGTAATGCAAACGGTGTTTCGGCACGGATTTCCTTGCACTTTAGGCCCCCTTGGCCGTGGTATAAGATAGAAAAGGAGTCCTGGACCACGTCAGCCGAACGGAGAGGCCTTTGTTGTCAGCCCCGCACAAGCTCCTGATCCACGTGTCCGCACCCGGCTTCGGTTTGCTCAGACAGCTGGGGAGAGGCATAAATGCTGGCCTGCGGCTTGGGCGGGAATGACAATCGAAGCTTTGTTCCCAATTTTCTCGGCGGAAGTGTTACGGACTCCCCAAAAGGTACGGAAACCACATTCTCGCCAGTGAGAGAAAGACATCCCCATGGGAGAGTTTGAAACTATCCAGAACAGGGAAAGCCATAAATCTAATGGGGGGCAGGGCACCCCTTCGGAATCTCCGTGGACCCGATTGCTCCGGGAATTGCAGGCATCGCTGGCTGAACCGGAGGAACAACAGCAGTGGGACGATCTGACCCTGGCCAACTACTTGGCTGGTCTTTGCACGGAACAGGAGCGTACCCAAATCGAACAAGCCTGCCAACGTTCAATAGAGTTACGGATGGTAATAGATTCGGCCCGTATGGGCCTAGGTCTGGATCAGCCCACCTTTGCCGAAGAGAAGCCCACCCCCAGGTCCCTCAGGACCGGTCCGGTGGGTTCAGAATCGGTGGCTCCTGGGCTGGTCTCGGGTGGGCCGACCAGTGGACCAGGCGGCCGATTCCCAACGTGGACGCTCTTCCGATGGATTGCCGTGGCTGCCGCCCTGGCAGGAGTAGGATTTTTAGGTTGGTTATTGGCCTGGGAAACTAGTAGGAAGACCATCGGCTCTTTAGAGAACCAGATTGCCTCTGCCCAAACGCAATTCCAGCAAAAACTTCAGGAACACGCGAACCTGCTGGACAAAACGCAACAACAAGCCACGCAACACTTGCAAGCTCTCCAAACGGATCTTCAGAAGCGAGATCAGGAGATTGCCAAACTCAAAGACAGTTTAGCAGCTCAAACCGACCAGTTGAACCGACTGGAAAAGGAGCTTGACGTAGCTCAGCGGCGCGTGCCGCCAATAGCAGCAGGCCAATCGGCGCCAGCCCCCCCCTCCGGACCATCCTCCCGCCACGAGATGTTCAGGCCAACCATCGAATCGGCGCCGAAAGGGCAACCACAGCCCTCCTCTTGGGATACAGCCGGAGGACCTTATCCTCCTTCTTTCCCAGGGTATCCTGGCGTTTCCAGTGCTACTAGCGTGCGAGGGGCCCCGGTAATATTAATGCCGATGTATAGATTAGTTCAAGAAACCATGGAGGCGAACAAGATTATTACTATGAGGCCGGTTCTCGAAACCTCTTACCGAGAGGTCGTTCTTCCACCGGATGGGAATGATACCCTGCCGACGCTTCCCTGGGAAATGCTTTTGGCTGGGCTGAGCGATCCGAACGATCTGGTCTGTTGGGCTTCGGTTGCAGGGGTAATAGTAGGTAAACACGTTGGACCCGAAGAGAGAAAAAAAGTCCTAGCCGCCTTGGCCCGTTTAGATCCATCCGGGATGGCAACGTTGGCTTACACCCTTCAGGGAGCTATCCCGGTTTTAGGTCTTAGACCGGAAAACGCCTTAGAAGTGCTTCAGAACTCTAACCAGCCGGAACAGCTCCGCTGGGCGGCTTTGTATTATCTGATGTATAGATGGCCCTACCGGCGGGAAGGACAGGCAGAAAAAAATCAACCACCATCTTCCTATGTGGTGGTACCCTCGCCCCCCCTGACGCTTGATCAGCAATGTTTCTTTCGGGGTCTGGCGGAGATCCTTCGTCGGCATCCGGGCCAGGCGGAAGAATCTCCTTTGGTACGGAAGATGGCACTTTATCTGTGCGGGGAGATTAGGTTGCCAGACGAGGCAGATTCTATCTTACAGACAGCCAGTTGGCCTATCCTGCATGAATTGCGGTGGGCCTTGAAAAACGATCCTGATCTGCAAAATCGACGATGGGCTGCTTTCGCCTTGGCCGAGCTAACTCCGGCGAAAGAGGCTTCGGCAAGGGTTTCAGATTTTGCCGAGATACTGCATCATTGGGCTTCTAAAGATGAGACGCCTAATCCGCTCATCTTTCCTGCTGTTTGCTACGGACTCATCCGATTATCCCAGCGTCTGGTGAGTCCCTCCTACTCTCAACCGACCGAGGAACTTAAACAGCAACTTCAGCAACAGACTAAAGGAATCCGACAGCAATTCGAACAGATTCGGCCGATTTTACGGCAATATCTGAAATCACCGGAACCTAACCTGCATGTTTGGGCCGGACTAGCCTTGCAAGAAATCGAAGCATTTGGTGGAGTCGGGCGTCCGGGAGGCGAGATCGGCCCAAGAAATCCTTCTTCGTCTGTTTCCTCTCCGGGAAACTCCACGGAATCGCCAGCGAGTTGGGTGCCGTCTCCTATTCTGCCGCCGCCAAGTTCCGAGCCGACTCCCCTACGAAGTGGCCCGGAGTCCTCTCCCCCCCCTTTGCCCCGGTGATTGGCTTGGGCAACCCTTCAGAAAAAAGCGTCCCGGGCATCTGGTTTGCGGTCCGTTTTGAGATGCTCTCTATTCAGGAAACGTATCTTCTCGGAAGAGGAAGCTCAGATTCTCTGAGGGAGACATCGACTCCCCAAGGAATCTTTTAAAGCCGGGACAGGCCCACTCCGGACTCTTTCTAAGCTACTGCCTAGTCGGAGCTGGAGTCTTGGAGAACCTCTTGAGCCGTGTGGAGCATTAGGTGGAAGGCGGGGAAACGCTGGATTGCTTCCTCGAGTTTGGTCCTTTCCTGGTCGGTAACCATTCCCGCCAGGTAAGCGGCGATTGTCAGATCATCGATATCGTTGGGCCAATCGGCCAAACAGGACTGAACTTCTTTAATCAATCGATGCCAAGGCGTGTACACGCTGCTGGGAAATGCTTTCTGGGCCATATCCTCCTTAGGAAGACCAACAGGAATATCTCCGTCCTGAGGGGTCATGAAAGGTTCCACGCGGGACATTGGGGAGACTCCTTACAGGTTTAGGGCTCATGCCTATCCATCCGTAGAAAACTACTATGCCATAACATGAACTCTGGAGGCAACATCAATTTTTAAGGAGGGTATATCGCGCTTTGCAGAATGCAGAATTTGGGGGGTAGGGGTGAGGTTTTGGGGGCATGGGGGGTCTCAGCCCGATAAAAGGCGCAAGATAAGGAGACTAGGCAACGGATTGTCAAAAGAAAATGGCGATGCCCAGAATGGTGGAGGCGGTGTTGGAGGAACATAAGGGGGAATTGGAGGAGCAGGGACATTATGGGAGTTGAGGAGACTCGCCCGGATAGGAGCTGAGGTATCCCACCGAATTGGGGAGCTGGAGTTGCGACGTCGGACCGAGCAGCCAGCCGCTGAGGAGGCAACCTGCTCGGACTACGGTACATTATGTGGGCCAACGGAGATGGCGACGACGGGCTTGGAGGGCCAGCCCGGCACGTGGTGTTATGAGCAACCGAAGTATTATTGCCGACAATGTCGTCGGCATTTTTTCCGATGGCCGGATGCTGGGCATAAGTGTGCGAGCGACGGTCTGTCCCGCGGTGAAGCAGAAAGTAGTTTGAGCGGAGGTGAATCTGGGTAGCTACAAGGCGGCGTCGGAGGTGTTGGAAGAATTAGCGGGGTTGGAGATTTCGCCGCAACGGATTCGTCGCGCGCTGGAGCGGATCGGTCAGGAGCGGCCAGAGGAGCGTCGGGAGGCAGCGACGAGATATGAACAGATGGACTTGGCCGGCGAAGGAGGCGGTACTGCAACTGCGGGCTGACTATCTGAGCGATTCCTTGCCCCTACAAGCAATTTTGGCACCGACACCAAGCCAACCAAACCGGCAGTAACGCCTACTACCCCTCCCCTTGACCCGGCAAAACGCAAAATGCACCCCAGGAGCGATTCGAAGAAGTTCTCCCTGTTAATCCATGTCCCCTGGTTTGGGGAGTCCTATCGAAGCATCTTTGGGCTTCCCATTGGGACATTGGAGGGCTTGGCGGACCAACTCAGGGCTATGGAATTGGCGGGACTCCGCTTCTGGGAATATTTGGCCTGTAGTGGGATTCCGATGCCGAACCAAAGCCAATGTGGTAGCCGAGCCGTCGTAGTCGAAGTAGCCTTCTGGGGTCATTACTAGCCAGTGGTCCTCTGGGAGATGCAAGAACTGGGCAATTTCCCGTCCGGTCGCCAGGTCCCACCATCGGCAAGAGCCATCTGCACTAGCAGTAACCATCCTGGAGCCATCGGGACTAAAAACTGCTGAGCAGACTTCGGTGGTATGACCATGAAAGCCCCGAAGCAACTGCCCGGTCTGTCGATCCCACAACCTTGCAGTCCTATCTCGAGAAGCGGTGAGGACCCAGTTTTCATTGGGGCTAAACAGAGCAGATTCCACGGAGTCTGTATGCCCTCGGAAAGTAACCATACACTGGCCGGTCTCTGTGTTCCACAATTTCGCAGTTTGGTCCCAAGAGGCGGTCAAGATGGCACGACCATCTTTGCTGAAGACAGCACTTCTGATCCCGAAGGCATGTCCTGGAAAAGAGCGAAGGAGCTGACCGGTCTCTGCATTCCAGAGTTTGGCGGTATTATCGTGGGCGCCGGTAAGGATCCAGCGGCCATCGGGGCTGAAGGCTACTGCTCTGAGTCCCTCGGTATGACCTGAGAAAGTGCGTACGAGATTTCCGGAGACGACATCCCACAGTTTGGCGGTTTTGTCCAACGAGCCGGTCAGGGCAAAGCGTCCGTCAGGACTAAAGGCGACCGAATTGACCCAATGGGAGTGTCCGTGGAAGGTATGGACTTCTTTTCCAGTAGATGGGTTCCATAACTTGGCCGTGTTGTCCCAGGACGCGGTCAACATCCAACGCCCATCCCCACTAAACGTTAGCGCCTCGATAGGTGCAGTATGCCCCTGGAATCTCTGAAGTAGTTTCCCCGTTTTTGCATCCCACAGTCTGGCCGCTCCATCTTTACTGCCCGTAAGTAGCCAACTTCCATCCGGACTAAAGGCTGCCGCGCAGACCGCTACGCCGCCGCCGAAAGTGCGAACCAGATTTCCTGTACTTACCTCCCATAGCTTGGCCGTATTGTCATACGAACCCGACAGGAGCCATTGTCCGTCAGGACTAAAAGTGACTGCCTCCACCCAGTTCGTATGGCCATGAAAAGTGCGCACCAATCTTCTAGATTCTGTATCCCACAGTTTGATGGTTCGATCCCTGGAACTTGTGGCAAGGAAGCGGCCGTCAGGGCTAAATGCTACGGATAAAACGTAATCGGGATGTTCGCGGAATACATGAATATATGTTCCTTTATTTATCTCCCAGAGCCGGGCCGTCCTATCAAAGGAGCCCGTCAGAAGCCAGCGTCGATCTGGACTTATAGCCACTGCCCAGACTGCTCCGTTATGTCCCTGGAAAGTCTGACGAAGCCTGCCGGTGGTCGTTTCCCATAGCCTGGCCATGTCCATACAGCCGGCAACGATCCGAGAACCGTCCGGACTAAAAGCTACTGCGAACACATCCTGTTTATCTGTAGAAAAAGTACGAATCAGTTTTCCTGTTTCCGTTTCCCACAGATGGACTATGCCGCTTCTGTCCCCGGTCAGAGCCTGGCGCCCGTCCGGACTAAAAGCGACGGTCCAAACCCATGTGTTATGGCCTTGAAACGTGCGGATGGGGTTTCCGGTTTGACTGTCCCACAATATGGCTGTTCTGTCCTGAGAGCCAGTGAGCACCTGCCGACCATCTGGACTAAATGCTACCGATCGGACCACATCAGTATGCCCATAGAAAGTTCGGATGGGCATCCCGGTCTGTCTGTCCCAGAGTTTTGTGGTCCTGTCGCCGGAGCCGGTTAACACCCAACGCCCATCCGGACTAAACGCCACCGAACGGATAAATTCGGTATGTCCTGTCAGGAGAACGGGTTCCATGCCAGAAGAGGATCGCCGGGGGGCGATTTTTGGATCAGAAGTCTTGCCCCCGGCCGAAGGTCTTGAGGAAGACTCCGGAGGTTTCGGTGGTTTTGCTATCGGAAGAGATGGGATGGTTTTTTCGTTTGGCGGCGGCATTTTCCCTACGGATTTCCCAGGTTGGGCCACTTCTCGAGTTCCACTCAGCCAGTTCCGAGCCAGTAAAACTACTAACAGGATGCTCAAACTGACCAGAACCGCTATGGCCACCAACTGGACATAGCTAACCAGAGGTTTGCCGAAAGGAACAGAGCTTTTCTTCTGCTCCGCAAAAATCGTCGAAGGCAGCGGGACTTGTTCGGCTGGGGATCGAACCCCTCCAAAATCAGGGAAAGGAAGCGGGACGGTAGGTGTGCTAGCTCCCCCGGAAACTCCCCACACTCTCTCTTCGGCGGCCTTTTCTCCCAGTTTCTGTCGAAGTTGGGCGTCGTAGGCCGCCTTCTTGGCCGGGTTCAGCAAACACACCTTGGCCGCCGCCAACTCATTGAGAATTCGCTGACTTTCCTTGCTCCGAGGCCCCGTCTGAAACGTCCGAATGTGGGCCATCCGCTGATCGGCCAGGTTCTCGATGACCGTCGGATTATCTTCAAAAGGGCGAACTCCTAAAAGCCGGTAGTAATCCGGCGGCTGCTCCTCCGGCGGAATCCCCAACCAGGTATAATACGGATCAAACTTTTCTTCCTTTCCCTGAGCCATCAGGCCCCTCTCTCCTGTTCTGAACTGTTTTGAAAGATCGACCAAACCTCTCCGGCCCGGTAAATCCGGATTTGGTGACATTTCAGCCGAATGCAGAGGAGGCTGATTTTATGGCGGAAATTGCCCGGAATTATCATTCCCGCGAAAGCGGCAGTCCAGGGTCCTGTGAGGACGGCTCCTTTGTGATTCCTCCCAAGTAGCGGCTGCAAGAAGCCTAGATTGGGCGCTTGCGAGGGAAAAGTAGTTCCAAGTCTACTGAACGGATAATATTTATTTATAACTCCTTGATATATAAGAACTTAGAAAAAGGCTCTCCTCTTCGATCCGAAAACCTCCCGGAGAAAATTTCCAAAGGGTTTTTTCTCTGAAAACTC
>JAKPGL010000079.1 GCA_029550925.1 Planctomycetota bacterium | reverse complement strand
CCCCCCTGATGAACCATCCTTGGCGGATTGCCAAAAGGGTAACGTACCTGTTCAACGGGCTGGCAACGCAAATAGGCCGAATTTTACATCCAAAACCCAAAATCTTCCCCCTCGGCTACTCCGACACTGGGTAAACTCCAGAAAATAAAAGGCGTCCAACCATCGGAATCCATTTTCTAGGCCCCTCCCTCCGATTGGATATTTTCCCTCTTTCCGTAACAATGGATGAGGAAAGGATTTCAACGTCTTTGTCCCTCCAATAGGAAAAAAAGTTTTTGGCAAATCCCATGAGTGTTTCTAAGCCTTTCAGAAAAACCATTGAAACCGAACCAGCCCGTTTTGTCGTCGGCATCGACCTGGGGACGACCAATTCGGCCGTCTGCTACGTGGACATCCACCAGTCGGCTTGGCAGATTCAGACCTTTCGGGTTCCCCAGTTGGTCGCTCCGGGCCAGACGGAAGCTAGGGAAATCCTCCCCTCGTTTCATTATCAGCCGGCGTCAAAAGAGTTCCCGGCCGGTTCTCTTCGGCTTCCCTGGCATACGGAGGACCCGGAATATGTGGTGGGTTTTTTTGCTCGGGATCATGGGACGATAGTGCCTGGTCGGCTTGTCAGTTCTGCAAAATCCTGGCTTTGCCATAGTGGGGTGGATCGTACATCGCCGCTTTTACCCTGGCAGGCGGCGTCGGATTGCCCCAAAATCTCCCCCATCGAAGCAAGCGCCCGATACTTGCGCCATATCCGCGAGGCATGGGACCACCGCTTCCCCGACTATCCGTTGGCCCAGCAAGATATTGTGCTTACCCTGCCTGCCTCGTTCGACGAGGTGGCTCGACAACTTACCATTCGGGCTGCCGCCGCGGCCGGTTTGCCCCGGGTCGTCCTCCTAGAAGAACCCCAGGCCGCCTTTTACGCCTGGATTTACGCCCACCGGCAGGATTGGCACAGCCGGGTCCAGCCCGGCCAAAAAATCCTCATTTGCGACATTGGCGGCGGAACCACCGATTTCACCCTCATCCGCGTCCGGCTTACTGAGGACGGCCGAATCCAATTCCATCGGGTGGCTGTCGGAAACCACCTCATCCTGGGCGGCGACAACCTCGACCTGGCCCTGGCCCACCATGTCGAAAACCGCCTCCGCCAAAAGCCCCCACTTGGCAGTGCGAACGTCTCCTCCTCTTTGTCTCCCCTTTCCCCACCGCGGGAGAGGGGCAGGGGTGAGAGGTCTTCTCCCCCCTCTCCCCTGGCGGGAGAGGGGGACGAGCGAAGCTCGCCGGGCGAGGGGGGGGCCTTCCCCTCTCCCCTGGCGGGAGAGGGCAAGGGTGAGGGGGAACCTGCGGTCAGTCCCACCGGCCTGCCTTCCGACTCCCCGCTGACCCCCCGGCAGTGGGCCATTCTGGTAGGGCTGTGTCGGCAGGCCAAAGAGGTTCTCTTGGCCGAGAATCCCCCGCAGCGATACACACTGACCATTCCCGGTACCGGAACCCGACTGATCGGCGGGGCTATTTCTGTAGAACTTACCCGCCAGGAGGTGGAAGAAGTCCTGTTGGAGGGGTTTTTCCCAAGGGTACCGTTGGATGCCCGGCCTGCCGCTCGCCGATCAGGTTTTCAGGAATTTGGATTGCCCTATGCCCCAGACCCGGCGGTTACCCGGTATTTGGCCGCCTTTTTGACCGCCCATCGGTATGCGGGGGAAGCGGACTCACCAGAGCCCGGCGATCACGACCCGGCCCGACCGGACATTGTGCTTTTTAACGGCGGCCTTTTCTATGCACCGACGATTCAGCGGCGAATTATCGAGGTATTGAGCGACTGGTTCAGCGCTGGCAAGAAAAAATCAGCGAAATATACACAATCTACACAAGATACACAAATCAAAGCACATTCTCAGGCTGGCCCCCCCACTACCAGCCACGAACCAGTTCCTCCCAGTGCTTCTTCTCTCGCAGCAAGCCCCCCCATCCGGTGGGCACCAACGGTGCTGGAAAACGAGCGTCTGGACTTGGCCGTTGCTCAGGGGGCTGCTTATTACGGCATGGTGCGGCGGGGCCAAGGGGTGCGGATTGCTGCCGGCCTGGCCCGTACCTACTATGTGGGAGTAGAAAAACAGGATGGGATCGGTGCTGCCCAGCCCAATGCCATCTGCCTCATTCCGGCTGGCGTCGAACCCGGCCAAGAGATCAGCTTGGCCGCCCACCGGTTTCAACTCCGGCTGGGAGAACCGGTAGAGTTTCCGCTGTATTTTTCCAGCACCCGGCTCACCGACAAGCCGGGGGATCTGGTCCCATTCGATCCGGAACAACTCACCGCCCTGCCGCCCATCCGCACCGTGCTCCGAACCCGCAAAAAAACGGAGACCGGACTGTTGGAAGTTGTCCTCCATGCGCAGCTCACGGAAATCGGCGCCTTGGAACTTTGGTGTACCGAACCGGAAGGCCGACACCGCTGGCGATTGGAATTCGACGTCCGCTCAGCCACCCAGACCGATATCCAGGCTCATGAGTCGGCGGCCGAAGCCGAAGGGGTTTTGGACGAATCCATCTGGCAAACCTGCCGAGAGGCGATCCAGGCGGTTTTCGGTCCTCAGGGGCAAGGCAAACCCGCAGGGCTTGTCAAGCAATTGGCCCAGGCCATCGGCGCAGGCCGCCAGCACTGGCCCGCTTCGCTTTTGCGCCGAATATGGGAAACACTCATGGAGTTCGAAGCCGGCCGCCGCCGCAGCGAGTCGCACGAGGCCCGTTGGTTGAATTTGCTAGGCTATGCCCTGCGCCCCGGGTACGGCTTGGCGGTGGATGATTGGCGGGTGGCCGAGACCTGGCGGCGTCTCCAAGGCAAACTCTATCACCCCAGCCCGGCTTGTCGGACCGAATGGTGGGTCTTGTGGCGCCGGATTGCCGGAGGGCTATCGGCCGGGCAGCAACAGGCATTGGCCGATCCCCTGCTTGCCCCGCTCCGAGCTGTCTATCGACAACTGACCACCAGCAAACAACCCGGCAAAGGCGCCGACTTGCCCTTCGGCGTTCACGAACAGGCCGAAATCTTTCGTCTTCTGGGCAGCTTGGAACGCTTGCCCCTGGCCTTAAAACTGGAATTGGGAACGATCTTGCTAGAGCTGGTGGGCCGGAAAAAGTGGCAAGACTGTCGGGGGGCGATTCTTTGGGCCATCGGTCGGCTTGGGGCTAGGCAATTGACCTATGGCCCGCTCAATGCGGTCATTCCGCCGGACAAGGCGGCCGAGTGGGTGGATCGGCTTTTGAAGAGTCCGGCCGACGATTCCAACCTGCCGCTTGCTCTGATGCAACTAGCCCGCCGAACCAACGACCGGTACCGCGATCTGCCGGAAAAAGGGCGTCGGGCAGTACTCCAATGGCTGGCCGACCACCAGGCCCCGGAGCATTTCCTGATCTTGGTCCGCGAGGGCGGCACTTTAGAGACCGAAGAAGAGGGCCTTATTTTTGGCGAATCGTTGCCCATCGGGCTGCGTCTGATCGCCGCCCCGAGCGCTGGCTCGACCGAACCTTCCAGCCCCACAGATCCGACCTAACCTATTACCAATTAGCCGGTTAGGCATTTTCCCGATTTCTGCAGCAAGCCGCCTGGTTGGTAGCTTCGCCTGTCCAGCCTGAGCAACCGCCCCCTAGACAGGGGGCGTTACGTAACTTAGGCTGTCCAGCCTGAGCCAACCGCCCCCTAGACAGGGGCGTTACGTAA
>JAKPGL010000111.1 GCA_029550925.1 Planctomycetota bacterium | reverse complement strand
TCCAATCGCTGGATGGAGCTTTTCGGCAGGATGACCACATCGGAGTCGGCCAGCCAGATTTCGCCGGCCGGGCAAGCCTTTTTGCCCATCAAGGCCGGTTCCAGGTTGACCATGGTGGCCAGCAGTTGCCAATCTTCTCCTCGGCGGAAGACGACCACCTGGCGCAGATTGGCGCCGATGTTCCAGCCGCCGGCCATGCTGACGGCCTGGATCAGGGTGGTGGGGCCGGTCAGTTCGAATCGGCCTGGTGTGCGTACCTCGCCGAGCACATAGATATACCGAGGCGCCCGTTGCACCAGCACCGGAATCACTTCCATGCCTTCGACCACCTGGCGGTACCGCTCGTTGAGTTCCCGTTGGAGTTCTGGCAGCGAGAGTCCCTGGGCATATACTGGGCCGATGGCTGGCAACGAGATGGTCCCTTCCGGGCTGACGCGGACCTGTTGTCCTTGGCCGCCCGCTCCGTAGCGGCGATCCACCGACGCCCGAAGGTCTTCCAGTTTGGTGTTCACCCGCAACGGAGTAACTGTAATAGCCGGTACCTTGTAGTACTTCGTATATGCCTGTTCCAACACCTCGCGAAGTTGGCTTACGGTGAGTCCTTTGGCCCGCACCTGGCCCAAAAGCCGAAGCGTGATCGTGCCGTCCGGCTGGATGATCAGGTCCCGATTTAGTTCCGGGTCGGTAAAGGATTCTACTCGCACTTCATCGCCCACATTCAGCCGATAAGGACGGGTGGTCTCTTCTCGCGTCAACCGATAGATCAGCTCCAATTGGTCGTCCACCCGGAGCCGATATTCCGGCGTATGGGCAAGCCGGGCCTGTCCGAGATATTCTCCTTGGGCATAGGTCTGCCAAGTCCGCACCCGGGCCTGTTCCCATCCGCCCCGTCGCCGTGGATCGCAACCGGCGCACTCGACCCAGCACTCCGGGCAACCTGTCGGCGGTCTGGAAACGCCCATTCCTATCGGCGAGCCCCCTGCGCGGGGCGAATGGCCCGGAACGGCTTCGTTTCGCCACGGCGTTACCGACGCGGGCGTACCGGCCTGCGGTCCTTCCGCACTTTGAAGCGATCCGCCCTTTGTCCCCCACAGCAGCAACACCATTACCGCCGCCAACCAAACCACTCCGTGAATCTCCCCAAAAAGGTGCAGGAACCTTTTTAGCCCAAGCGGAGGAAACTCGGTGTGGCGACGAAGAGGAAAGATCCATTTTTTTGTTCGGTTGCCGCTCATGGCTGTTCGCCTTCTTCCGAGGGAAAACTCCTGGGTTAATGGTAGGAAGTTCTCAAAACTGCGATTTGCCGAAAGGCGGCGTCTCCACGCGGGCGGCGTTCCCCTCAGGAGATGGGGCGGCGGAAGTCGTCGAGGCGGAAGCGTCTCCCGGACCGTCGCCGGGGGGTTCTCTCCGAAACAGCGACAATGGCCCTCGAACTAGGCTGCTCAAGATCGGCCCCGGTTGGTTCTGGGGTGGACCTGGGGGAGAATGTTTTTCTGGCCGTACCGACCGGGAGAAAAGATCGCCCAGCTTTTTCGAGGGGACACGATCGCCTTTGGGGTTGGCGTCTGCATTTTCCAGCCCACCGGGGGAAACGTCCGCTTGGCTTGTGGGAGCGGTCAGTCCATCTGACGGGCCGGCGGCGAACCGCTCCGGCGGGACCCATTGGACCACTACTTCCGCCGACTGGGCCTGCGGGTGGAGGGGGGATGGTTCCTGCTGGCGAAGTCGTCGCCATTGTTGGGCCGCCGCCAGGGCCAAGTCATATTGTCCCATCTGCCGATACACGATGGCCAGGTTTCGCCAACCCACCGGATGGGAACAGACTCGGAGGCTATGGCTCAAGGCAGCCTGGGCTTCTTCGTACCAGCCGCCGCGCGCCAACAAAACGCCTAAGTCATTGGCCGCCATGAAGTTATATGGATCAACCAACAAGGCAGCCTGGTAAAACACCAGGGCTTTCGACGGGGCGGCTTTCAGGCCAAGGGCCGGGTCTTCTCCCATTGCCGCATACAATTTTCCCAAACCGTGCAAGGCCATCGAACCCGCCGTCTCCTCCCCACACGCCACGGCCAACTGCTCCTGGGCATAGGTGAGATAACGTTGCATGGCCTCCATCGCCGTAAGACGTTCCAGATGGTCCCCGGCGAGGACCGGGGTGGTATGGCCAGAGGCAACGGCCCGAAGGTCGAAACTTTCCCCCGCACCGCTCCGCACGGCGAGAAAATCGTCGGCCTCTTCCAGGGCGGTCAGGCCGCGGGTGAGGGCTTCGCTATGGCGATGGCTGCGTTCGTACTGGTCTAAGCCCTCGGCAATCAGTCGTACCCCACTCAGAAACTCCGCCCGGGCCGAGAAGTACGCCCGTCGGCCTGCCAGCTCAAACCCCCGCCGCGTATGCTGATCCGCCTGCCGGGCGATACGCTCGAAATGGGCGGGACGTTGCTGACCCCAGAAAACCGGCGAGGGATGGAAGACCGGCGTACCCAAGTTCTGCATCAGCACGGCCTGGGGCAACCCAGCAGAAGCTGAGTCCGATAGGTCCCTTTTCTTCGCCCCATGATGGCTGGGCGCGGGAGGCGGCGGTGAAAAAACCGACAAAGACTCTTCTCCAACTTCCCAGCCTCCTGCTGATTCTGTCTTCGGCCCTAGGAAAAAAGAAGCGTCCGACGGTTTCAAGTGGGCAGAGGGGCCTCCGTCAGCGGGACGGGAGACGTTTTCCCCAGACGGCATGATGCTGGCCGGATGTTCGGCGCTGGAAACAGGGGGCGGAATCCAGGGGGCTTCCGGTGTATCGGAAATGACCTCGGCGGAAGAGGAGGCAAAAGGTTGCCCCTGGGTTGAAGAGGCGAGGAGGTTTGGCCGGGACCGGCCAAGGTCTTCCTCCGCCGCCTCGCCGAGCAGGCTCAAACAGAGCAGCCCTCCGCTGGCTAGCCAGGCCAGGCTCCATCGGAGTTCCGGTATCTTGCGTCGCCAACCGTTCATACGTCCGTGCCTAGGATGCTTCCATGCCGAGCAGGGGGTTGTTATGGAGGGACGCCTTCCGTTTGGTACCCCCCTCCATCGGAAAAATCGACCGGTTTCGCCTCCCCGGCTCAGGCAAAACCCGCCGGTTGGAGGCCTCGCTTTGCCGCAGTTACGGAACAGTCGTTATAGACCGTTTTGATCCCTCATGCATTCCGCAGCATTGGTACAATCGTACAAAAACCTTTTTCTCGCCTACTCGTTACAACCGGACGCCTCCTTGACAAAGTTTCTCCCAATCGGCACACTTCTCCCAAAGGCGGCGGACGTTTTCCAACACTCCCCTCGCAGCCGTAGGAACACCCTTCGACCATGTTGCTGTTTAAGAAGCGGTTTTTAGAAGCGATCCGGCGCGGCCAAAAAACTCAGACCATCCGACTTTGGAAACGCCGGTTCATGCGGGCCGGCCAGCGCAGCTACATCCCCGGCGTAGGCCATATCCGCATCCTGTCCATCGACGAAGTCCGTCTGGAAGACCTCACCGACGCCGATGCCGTGCCCGACGGATTCGCCACCGCCGAAGAACTCCGGGCCGAAATCGCCCAACTCTACGGCAACCCCCTGCCTCCGGATTACCACGCCTACCGCATCACCTTCCAGTTGGAACCCAAACATCCTCCGGAAGAGGCCCCATCGTGAACAAACTTATGTCCGCGGGGGAAATGAAAAGCATCTACCGCAGAGATCGCGGAGGAACGCAGAGAAAAAAGCGGTGCAGGTAACATCGAGCCGAATGCAGTACTTTATCATTCCCGCGAACCCGGCTGAAATGTTACCGGTGCAGCAATTCTTAGATTGCCCCCTATTGTTCCAGGTGGAGCAAGTGAAGGACGGATTGGGCCACCGCCTGGGGATCGGAAGCCACACGGGCCAAAAGCACCAGGCTGATCAGCACTCCGGCGGCCAAAAGCACCAGGCCCACCTTCCAAACACGGGGGTTTTCCGCCAGGTTTTCATGCTCGGCCAGTGCGGTTCGCAACGCCTCTTCCAGGCGCCGCCAGCCGAGGAAATTCTGTCTGTGCCCCGAGGCTGCCAGCGAAACATTCCGCAACCAGCCGGCACTCTCCAGGTGAACCTGCACCCCCAAACCGGGCAAAAACAACCCGTCCCCGGCCCATCGGGCCTCTTCGTCCAGTTGTTGGACCAACTCGGCCAAAATGGGCCGAAGTTGCTCCATCGTGATGTTATACACCACCAGCCGAGGTCGCATCATCAAAAGCAGCAGCACCAACCCCAGACCATACAGGGTGATAATGAAAAACCAGACGCTCGGCCCAAACACCGCCACCGACGCATAAGGGAGCCACATTTCGACCGGACCGACCAGGATCAGCCCCGCCACCGCCACCGCCAACGCCGCCGTATCCCGAACCCCGGAAACCACCAAGGGCCGACGGGTTAAATGCACCCCGCCCAACAGCAGACAATAGACGGCCAACGGCCCTAAAGCCACACACAAACGAAACGGATCCATAAGATCGCCTACCCGTCGGGGAACCACCAGGCCTCGTCGGACGCAGTGAACCCCATCTGCCGGGTCCAAAGAGGCAACCTTCAGGAGAGGAAAACGCCTCCCTCTTGGAGGGGCGATTCGATACCTTCCTGGGGAAGAACGGCCTCTGCGGCGTCCAGACCACCACCCAAGTCGGGGCGGGGAGATTCGAACTCCCGACCCTCTGCTCCCAAAGCAGATGCGCTAGCCAGGCTGCGCTACGCCCCGAATGTAGTACATTTTACTTCGGCTTGCCCTGGGGACAATCTCCCCCGGTAGGGGGTCTGACACTCAGACCGGCAGTTTCTCTGCCGAATCCAGAATATCTATCCCGGCCGACTGTGGGAAACCTGAAACATTTCTGGATTCCCACTTTCGCGGGAATGACACCATGAAAGCCACTTTCGCGGGAATGACACCATGAGGCTACTTTCGCGGCTGGGACACCATGAGGCCGTTTTCGCCGCAGGGGCTCCAAGCCGCTTTTGCGGCAGGGGCACCATCAGGCCGTTTTTGCGGCAGTGGCGTCATGGGGCCGCCGCTCAGCCTGCTTGCCGACGGGCCGATCGAGACGGCGTCTCGCAAATCTGCTTCTGAATTCGCTCAAACTCTTCGTGGTTTCGGAAGAAGATGACCAGCCGACCGCGCCCCGACCGGGTGTGTACCAACTTCACCTTGGTCCCCAACGCCGACCGGAACTCCTGTTCCAGGGCCAGCACATGCTCGCTGGGCGCACGTCGGTTTCGGACGGGTTTGCTCGTCGGAATGGTCGCCGCCAGCCCCTCTTGGTCCACGGCATCCAGGATCTGCTGCACTATCGCCTCGGTCTGCCGAACATTGAGGCCCTCTTGCTGAATGCGATCGGCCATGGCGATCTGCTCCTGGGGATCGCCCAGAGGGAGCAAGGCCCGGGCATGGCCCTGGCTGAGTCGGCCCTGGCGTACGGCCGCCTGAATCGGCTCAGGAAGCTCTAAAAGCCGAATCAGGTTGGCGATCGTCGAACGGTCGATCTTCAATCGGCTTGCCAATTCCTCTTGGGTGCAACGGTAGGTTTCCAGATAGCGTTGGAAGCAGGCGGCCTTTTCGAGCGGATTGAGGTCTTTGCGCTGGAGGTTCTCGACGATGGCCAGTTCGGCGACTTCCCGGTCGTCGGCCTGGATGACCTGAGCCGGCACATCAGGCCAACCGGCCAATTCGGCGGCCCGCAAACGCCGCTCGCCGGCAATGAGTTGATACCGGTCCCCCACTTGCCGAACCACCACCGGCTGCAACAGGCCGTGCGATTGCAGGCTCTCGGCCAAGGATCGCATTTCAGCCGGATCGAAGTCTTCCCGGGGTTGAAACGGATTGCTGTCGATCAGTCCCAGGGCGATCCGACGGACCGGGGTCGAACCGTCGCTTTCGGAGGAAGCGGGCGGCTCGGTCGGTTCCGAGGAGGCATGGTGGGAGGCGGCAGCCCGATCGAAATCGGCCAGGATCGCCGAAGCGTCGGTCGAACCGCCTTGGCCCGTAGGACTGCCAGAGGCCCCTTTTACCGGCGTTCGAGGCGAACCCCCCGGAGCGTCCTGCGGCCGCTGCCCGGTTTGGAAAAACGACGGATGCACCACCGGCACCTGGATGGCCGGTTCGGCGGGTTCGGAGGTGCGACTCAACAAGGCTTCCAAACCGCGTCCTAAACGTTTCGGTTTACTCGTCACGTTCTAATACCTCCATGCAAAGTTCGACATAGGCCCGGGTCCCCCTGGAACGGGGAGCATAATCGAGCACCGATTTTCCATGACTGGGCGCTTCCGCGACGGCTACGTCCCGAGGAACTACCGTCTGGAAAACAATCTCGCCAAAAAAGTCTCGGACTTCCTTTTCCACTTCCCAAGTTAACTCTAAAGAAGGGTCATACATGGTCAGCAAAATGCCGCCGAACTGAAGCTGACAACCGTCCGTATGCATGACCTGCCGAATCACGTCGATCATCTGGGCCAACCCCTCCATCGCGAAATACTCGCATTGGATGGGCATAAGGACCTCCGAGGCGCTGGCCAAGGCGGTGCGGGTAAGTTGACCGACCGAAGGCGGACAGTCGATCAGCACCATATCATACGCCCCAAACCCTTGGACCAATTGTTGACGGATACGGTCGGCCTGGGTGGAATCCTCCTGGGCCAGCATGGCTACGTCCCGAAAACTTCGAGTTCCGGGTACGAGGTCCAATCGGGGGGTAGAGGTAGGTCGGGCTGCCTCCCGAAGAGGAGTTTCTACCACCAGGGGATGCCTTTCGGTCGGTTTTTGGCCCATGCCCGTAGTCGCATTGCACTGGGGGTCCAAATCCACCAACAACGTGCGGAGTCCGGCCTTGGCCAAGGCGACGGCCAAGTTCATCGCCGTGGTCGTCTTTCCGACCCCCCCTTTTTGGTTGGCGATGCAAAAGACTCGAGGCACTCCTAGCCTCCCTGCTCAGAAAAGCCACTCTCTTTTGTTACTCATCTGCCCACTTAGAAGGGCATCCCCTAACAACGTCTCCTCTCTCCGAACTTAGAGTAACGGCCCGGATTCTACCAACTCCCGGCCTCCCAAGGGAATAGAAAAATTGCGAAAAGAAACTCCACTGGCCTTCCCTTTGCATTTCTGCTGCCTGGTCCCCCTAACAAACTCTGGCCCGCTTGAGTAGGCTAAAAAACCTGAACTCCCAGGCAGGTTCTGTGTGGGGACATGGTTTTTGCTTAAAATATAGGAAAAATAGGCATTTTAGGAAGAGTTGCCCTGCGTCTGTAGAGGAATAAATAGCCGCCGGAAAACGTCGATTGCCCGAAAAGGAGGACTTTTTACCGATGGCCAACCAAAACTCTCGGCCAAAAGCCGTGGTGTTTGATATGGACGGGTTGATGTTCAACACCGAAGACCTGTACTGGCAAGTAGGCAGTGAGCTGCTCCGTCGGCGCGGCCGACAGTACACCAGAGAACTGTGCGACGCCATGATGGGCCTTCAGCCGCAACCCGCTTTCCAAACTATGATCGACTGGCACGGTTTGTCGGACACGTGGGAAAAGTTGGCGGCGGAATCGGATGAAATCTATTTTTCTTTCCTAGACCGTTACCCTGTGCAAGTGATGCCGGGCTTGTGGGAATTGCTGGACGCCCTGGAAGCGGCGGGGATTCCCAAAGCCATCGGCACCAGCAGCCAACGCCGCACCCTGGAAACCTTGCTGGGACGTTTCCAACTCCAAGACAGATTTGCCTTTACGCTCACGGCCGAGGATATCCGACATAGTAAACCGCATCCGGAGATTTATCTAAAGGCGTCGGAGCGGTTCGGTCTGCCGCCGCAAGAGGTGGCCGTTTTGGAAGATAGTCAGGCCGGTTGCCGGGCGGCAATAGCGGCGGGCACAGTGGCCGTGGCTGTTCCAGGCCCACACAGCCGACACCATGACTTTAGCCAAGCCAGCCTGGTGATCGACACCCTGGCCGATCGCCGGTTGTACCAACTGCTTGGCCTGTCCCCGGTTGGTGGGTGAAGGCAGAGGGCAGAGCCTCGTCCCCCAGGACGGGGGTTGAAGGAGGGACTACCGCGCTGCAACCGGAAGGGAGCAGTTGGCTCAAAACCAGCCCCGAACCTTTTCTATTTGGAAGTCTTCGGCAACCGGTAAATCTGGCTACCGTCGGTGCGGCGTATTGCCGTAACGAACCTTTTACGCCTGGAAGTCTTCGGCGGCTGGTTCCAGGAAGGTATCTTCATGTTCGTAGGTCGGGGCGCAGCAGCAAAGAAACTTTAAAACACCCTCGCCCGTGTTGGTGATCTGGTGCACCGAACCGGGCGGAATGGCGATGGCGTCGCCTGGGCCGACCGAGCGGGTTTCGGCGTCCAACCGCATTCGCCCCCGGCCTTCCAGGATGTAATAGATTTCTTCGGTCTTTTGATGCCGATGGGCGGTGGTCGAAGCGCCGGGCGGCAACTTGGCCTCGGCCAACGATTGGTTCCGAATGCACGAGTTCCGATAGGCCAGTAGCTCCCGAATCTCTGAGCCGTCTTTGGTGATAAAGGCCCGCACTTCGCTGAGGTTTTTTACCTCCATGAGGAGATCCCTTTTTGATAAGGAGTTCCGTTGGAAGAAAGGGGAAGTGGTTGAATTCCCTTTGGCAAGGCAACCGGTTAGCGTTTTTGAAAAATCCCTACCACTGCCGGGCGATAATGGCGGATGTCCCACTGGGCCGACTCGGGCAACAGGGAGACATCGAATCGGCTATCCGCCTCCACCACAAAGAGGCTTTCCGTAGAGGCTTGGTCGATCAGTCCGCCGATGAGAAGGAGCATGTCTTTTTGGCGTGTCTGATAAAACGCATAGGGCGGCGAGCAGAAGACCACCCAAGGGGTTTTCGGCAGCTCCGGCCCTCGGCGAAACCATACAAAGCTGTCCACCGGCAGGACCTGACAACGGCCCTGGACGCCCAACATGGCGATATTTTCCCGGAGCAGTGCCGCGGTTGGCCGATGGTATTCCAAAAACAGGGCGCTAGCAGCTCCTCGGCTGATGGCTTCCAATCCAAGGGCGCCGGTGCCGGCGAACAGGTCCAACACAAACTTGCCTTCGACCCGTTGGCCAAGGATGGAAAACAGCGCTTCCCGAACCCGATCTTTCATGGGTCGGGTCTGCAATTGGCCGGAATACCGGAGCCGACGACCCCGAAACTCTCCGGCGATAATCCGGACGCCCGCCAATCGGCCGACTCGCCGACGGCTCGGTCTGTGGGACTCTGCATCGAAAGGCTGTTTCCGGGGCATGGACGGCGTAGTCAAGACCTCCAAAAGGTCGGGAGGATTAGGGAATTCTTGTATCTTTGGGAAGATCCTTTTCATCGGACGCCGAAGAGCGTCCTCATTGCTAGGACCGGTCTTTGGGAAGACAATCTTCTCCTATTATAATACCCTAGACGTTTTGCGAAACTATGTTCCAGGTTTGCCGGTCGTCCAATAGGAGACGCCTATTCTTTCAGGATAGAAATAAAATCCTATGCTTTCTTTTCGTCGTACTCCGGTAACCTTGATCCTTGCCGCCGTGGCCGTCGCCGTGGAATTGGTCTGCACCGCACGGCCGGAGATGCGGAGCTATTTCTACAACGACCTTCGGTTGGGAATTCTTTCGTGGGTGTGGAGCGGCGAGTGGCATCGACCGCTGACGACTACCCTGCTCCACGGCGATCTGATCCACGCCGCTTTCAATGTCTATTGGCTAGTGATCTTAGGCGGTTGGGTGGAAAACCGTTGGGGCTGGTCTCGGTATTTGGCCGTTACCGTGCTTTTGAGTTATCTAAGCACGATGCCGGAGTTTCTTGTCTCCAATTGGTCGGCCCCACTCCACGCGCAGCAGGGGATGGTCGGCTTGTCGGGCGTGGTGTATGGGTGGTTTGGGTTGTTATGGATTGGTCGGCGGCAGCGGCCCGAGTTTGAACTGGTTTGTCCCCGAAGCACAGTCGAAATTTTCGCCTTTTGGTTTTTCTTTTGTTGGGCGGCTAGTTATATGGGGCTATTCCATGCGGCCAATGTTGCTCATGGAGCGGGGTGGTTTTTCGGGGCCTTGTACGGCGCAGCTTTGTACGCCCCCAATCATCGGGGGTGGTATCGGTTGGCCGCCGTCGGATTGTCGGCGCTGGTGTTAGCGACTCTACTGGGCGTTCCGGGACATCCACTTTACCGGCAACATCGGGCGGCAGAAGAGCTACGTCGTCAATTGCAGACACGCCAGACCTCGGCCAAGCATTCTCTGGAATTTACCCTGCCGCCTTCTGTTTTCTACCCTCGGAACGTTACATCCGGGCCGTTGCCTTACGGCGGCGGCTCTGGAGAGTTCCCACCGGAGGTCCAACGAAACACGGGGTGATCGGATGGCGTCATTGAGTCCTCAAAAACAACGGGATTTCGCCTTTCAGGTGGTCCGAAAGCTCCAAGACGGCGGGTTTATCGCCTTTTGGGCGGGCGGTTGTGTCCGGGACCAATTGCTTGGCCGGACTCCGAAAGATTATGATGTCGCCACCAACGCCCGGCCTGACCAGATCCGCCATCTCTTTCGCCGACATAAGACCCTGGCCGTGGGCGCCGCCTTCGGCACGATCACCGTGGTCGGTCCCCGGGGGGCGGGTCAGGTCGAAGTAACCACCTTCCGCCAAGATGCCGAGTATTCCGACGGTCGGCATCCTGACCGGGTCTGGTTCACCTCAGCCCAGGAAGACGCCCAGCGACGGGATTTTACCATCAATGGCCTCTTTTATGATCCGGTCCAGCAGGAGTATATCGACTATGTGGGCGGACGAGAGGACATCCAGCGAGGGCAGATTCGAGCCATCGGCGATCCTCAGCAGCGGTTTCACGAAGATAAGCTTCGGATGCTTCGGGCGGTCCGGTTTGCAGCGGAGTTAGGTTTTACCGTTGAACCGGCCACGTTCCAGGCCATTGCTCAAATGGCCGACCAAATCTTGCAAGTTTCCGCGGAACGGATCGCCGGAGAAATGCAGCGGCTTTTGACGGCCCCGTTTCGTGGGGAAGGAGTTCGGCTTTTGGCAGCCAGCGGCCTGGCCTGCCCTCTTTTGCCGGAAATCCTGACGCCCCATACCAACCAACCCAGACCGGAGCTGGAGCGGACGTTGCAACTCCTGGAACGGTTGCAAGAGCCGAGTTTTGCGCTGGTGTTGGCGGCTTTGCTGGCCGGGCTTTGCACTGCCCGGCAGGTGATCGCCATTGGCCGACGCTGGCGGCTATCGAACCAGGTGATGGAGCGTGCGGCTTGGCTGGTCGAACACCATGAGGTCCTGCGACAAGCGGCCGGGCAACCTTGGTCGAAACTGCAACCGATCCTCATCCATCCGGGTGCGTCGGAATTGCTGGCCCTGATGGAGGCTAAATCGCAGCTCGGCTGGGCGGCCGCCGAAGATATCCAGTTTTGCCGGGCGAAACTCGCCTTGCCGCCGGAAGTGCTCAATCCGCCGCCGCTGATTACCGGCGACGATCTCAATCAGTTAGGCATTCCCCAAGGCCCGATCTATAAAAAAATCCTGGACCAGGTACGGGCCGACCAACTGGACGGCATTATCCAATCGGCCGACCAGGCCCTTCAACTAGCCTCCAGAATCGCCCACAATGAAGCAAATCCGTAAGCCATCGCTTTTGATGCTTTTTGGAGAGGAACGCGCCCGATGGACAAAAAGGTCAAAAAGAAGATCGAGGCCCTTCAGCAGCGTATCCAGCGTCTGAAACAGCAATTGGCCGGCGCTAAAAAACAACAAGACGATCCCAGAGAAATCCAAAACATCGAATCCCAACTGGCCGCCGCCGAAGCCGAACTGGCAAAACTGAAAGAACAGTAACTCTCTTGCTCATCCCGCCTTGGCGGCAGAGTCATTATGCTGAGGAGGGGGCTTCGTGCCGCTCCTGAGGGAACTGCTCGGCCAGGGCCAGACGCTCTCGAATAGGTGGATGACTGTGGAAAAGCACGACTTCCCAGCGGGGCGGATCAGGGTCTTCTTTATTCAACCGGGTTAGACGCCGAAAGGCCCGGCAAAACGACGCCGGATTGCCCGTCCGCTTCAAAGCATACCAATCTGCTTGGCGTTCGTGCCAACGGGACAGGGCATTCAGCGCCGGCCCCGTCAGCGTCCCAAGCACCACGAGCAGGAAAAAGACCATCGGCATGGCCCAAACGGGAAACTCCTGATAGGCCAAGCCAGCCGGTTCGGGCGTAACTTGTCCCGGCCACCCCATCTGCGGGCCTGCCGTCCCCAAGCCGACCCACCAGGCCAACAACCGATCGCAGATGAAAAAACTTGCGGCGCTGACGGCCAGCCCTATCAGAAGCATTTTCGCCATGTGCCGATGCACATGATGACCGACTTCGTGGGCGAAGATGGCCTCGATCTCTTCGGGCGGGAAATGTTCTAGCAGGGTATCGCCCAGCAGGACCCGGCGAGTTCGGCCCAGGCCGGCTAACGCCGCATTCGCTTTGACGGTCTCCACGCTCAGATCAAGCCGATAAATCCCCTCCAGCGACAGTCCGGTCCCTTCCGCCAATCGCCGGAGCCGATCCAAAAGCTCCGGCCGATCCAATTTCTCCACCCGGTAAAACAGCGGCAGGATCAGCACCGGGGCCAGTTGGCCCATCACCACGCTCAACAGGAAAAAGGCCCCCGCCCCGACCGCCCACCACCACAGCCCGGTCCCTCGAATGATCCAAAACAAGCCTACCACCACCAGAAGCGTAAGCAGCAAAGCCAAGATCAATTGCTTCCCGTACCGTCCCGCCCAGCGAAGCGCCGACAAGCGACTCAGCCCAAACCGATGCTCCACCACATGGCCGGCGTAAAACGCCAGCGGCAGTGAAACGGCTGCATGAAACAGAAAGAGCACTGTAAACAGAGCGATCAACCGAAACCGATCGCTCTGCGCCAACAGTTCGACCGACGCCAAAAAACGTTCCACCGGCTGGGCCAGCAGCAGGGCCGCTACGGCCCAATACACCAGGTCAATAGCCCGGTCGGCCAGCAGGCATTTCCGTTGGAGCCGACCGTACCGTCGGGCCTCGGCCAATTCTTCCGGTTCTAGTTCGGCGTCGGAGACCAGGGAGGGCGTCTCCGTAGGCCCCAAGGTGGGCGCAGGAGCCCCCGAACCGCCGTTTGTCGGGGGAGCGGAGGGGCCCGGAGAGCCGCCTTGCGCCTCCGCGGAGGACGCTAGGTTTTGCTGAGGTCCATCTGCACTAGGATCGCTCGAGCCAGACGGTTCGGACAATGAAAAAAACATCCTTCTCCCCAGATCAAAAGCTCCTCGTCGCCCCGCGCCGGGGAATCCTATCGACCGGCGTCTCTCCGGGCGGTTTATTTCCGTCCGAACATCAGAGTCCGCACTTCCTCCAGATCGACGCCCAATACCTGTCGGGCAATCGGGACCAAGGTTTTCAGGTCGGCCTGGATGTGGATGGTGCGATGGGCGTGCCGGAGGCTTTCGCCCGGCTGGAGTTCGGCGGCCGGCGAGAGGGATTCCAGTTCGTAGAACTTGCCCATCTGGGGTTTGCCTTCGCCGGGCGGGCCGTCGGTATAGGAGTTGAACACGTCGCCCTCATAGGAAGACCCTTTGTGCTCGCCCCAAAGGTTGCACATGTAGGCATGCTCGGCCGGATTGTCGGGCATGGAGAAGTGGACCAGAGTGAGGACCTGGTTCTGGAAGTCGATCGACCCGGCTACATTCCTGGCCCGCCGCTGCGACGTGCCGATCTTCGAGCGATAATTCGCATCGGCCAGGAACAACACAGCCTGGGGGGTAATTTTGACCCGGTCTGGCGGGATCACACCGAAATAACTGGTCTCCACCACAGGGCCAAGGACACTTTCCGGCCCGGCTTTGTAGGGCACAATGACCACGGTTTGCGGCCCGGCGTTCATCATGCCGGCGATCCAGATGGAGATCAGCCCTTTTTGTTTGGACATCGGCTCGCCTTTGTTGGTAAGCACATTCATCGTCTCATAGCCGACCCATTGGATGCCATCGGCGGCCATCAGCCGGGCGGCTTCTGGGCCGAACAGTTGGGCCAAGTCCTCTTTCTTTAGCAGCCGAACGGTTCGCTCTACTTCCACCTCAAACCGAGCGCCGGCGGTGTTTTGCAGTTTCATCGGCATGTGCATTCGGCAGAAGGGGTCTTCCGGCTTGGAGACCACCGGCCAGGCGCCCTCGTTGAACGCCGGAGGAGTGAACCAATGTTCCAGCGTCTGCGGTGCACCCGGAGCAAACCACAAACTGTACGGCCCGCCTTCCGGCGAAAGCCAGAATCGGTCCTCGCCGCCGTAGTTGTTGAAGTGCTTATCCGGTTTGCCCGCTTTGAGGAAATCCCAATTGATAAAGCCGAAACTTAGTCCTTCCGGCCCTGCGCAGGTGCTGGTCATCACCCGGCCCTGCAGTTGTGGGCTGACGGCCACCCGGGCGCCGCCCTCGCCAACCAATTCCACCACCTGGGCATACTTTTTCAACTCCTGTAGCGCTGCTGTGTAGGACATCGCACTGGTTCCTTTCGAGCCTTGTTCCGCCCAGACCAACCCG
The DNA here is from genome assembly GCA_029550925.1 of Planctomycetota bacterium. Classification (GTDB taxonomy): domain Bacteria; phylum Planctomycetota; class Planctomycetia; order Pirellulales; family Thermoguttaceae; genus JANXAQ01. The sequence goes on along the minus strand of JAKPGL010000111.1, from coordinate 54,041 downwards.
CAACTTGCCGCCGCCAGGCCAACCATACCCAGTCCTGCCAACACCACCATTCGCCATGGGACCATTCCACCATACATTGCAGCAACCTCCTCAGAAGTCGAAGACAAAACATGCTCTCCCTTCTGGGCGTCCAGAAGAGAGCCCGATGACAAGAGGTCCGTTGTCCCTTTCGCCATGCGTCGAAACCGAAGGCGATCAGGTTCCTTCTAGCATACTTTGTTCCGAAGGCCATTTCCAGAGGGTGTTAAGGTTTCGACGCGGAAGGAGTATAATCCTTTTCCAGGCCTACGACCTGACTGCCGTCGAGTTTCTCGTTTGCTCTTTAGGAGCATGAAATGACGCGCTTAGCTGTGATTTTGGGAATCGTTTGGCCTCTGACGCTGCTGCAAGGGACGTTCGGAGCGGATTCTTCCCCACAGCCGGCGCAATCTTCTCCGCCGCTTTTGACCGAGCAAGAAAAACAGGATGGTTTTACACCGCTTTTCGACGGCAAAACGCTCAAGGGCTGGCGGATCTGCTGTCTGTCCAAAGACCAGGAGTTTGCCGCCAAGGCCTGGACCGTGGATCAAGGCACGCTGCTGGCCAACACGACGGGCCATAGAGATCATTTTTACATTCTACTAGCCACCGAGCGGGAATATGGGGATTTTATCCTTCGGCTTCGGTTTCAGGTTCCCCGGCATGTGCGGGGCAATAGCGGCGTGCAAATCCGAAGCCGATACAACGCCCAAACTGGCTGGATGGAAGGCCCCCAGGTCGATATCAATCCACCCAATCCGCAACTGACAGGCAAACTGTGGCGGGAGGGGCCTGGGCCGCATGGTTGGCTCTCGAATGAACAAATCCCCAATCTGAAGTTCTTCTACGCCGACGAAGGTCCCGGCTGGAACGACCTGGAAATCATCGCCAACAGGATGCGCATCAAAACCATCCTCAACGGCGTTACCATGGTCGATTACGACGGCGCCGGAGTCCTGGACGACCAATGGCATCAGAAAGTCGGCGTGGGCCGCAAAGGCGTGATTGGCCTGCAGATCCACTCCGCAGACGAACTTCTGTTGCGATTCAAAGACATCCGGATCAAAGAGCTCCGCTAGACGGACATAGGTATCTACACAGTCGGCGGCGCCGAGTTATGTAGATACCAATCCACCTTTGGAGAGAGGCGATTTATTCCAACCGGCTAGAATGTTACCGGGGCAATAATTTCCAGGAGTTTTACCTGAGCGGCCTTCCGTGGCCGGAAAAGGGAGGCATAGATGATTAGGTGGTACACTTGGCGAGTCATTGGGCTAATGGCGGGGGTGCTGTGGTTTCTCTCGAGGGGCGCTTGGGGCGATCCGCAGGCCGGCCTGGTAGGGCGGTGGAAACTAGCCGGCGACTGCCGCGACTCGTCCGGCCGGGAAAACCACGGCGTCAACCACGGTGTGGACCTATCGGCGGCAGACGGGGCCAAATTTAACGGGATCGACAGCTATATCGAGGTCCCCGCTGCGGAAGACTTGAAATTCGGCAAATCCGACTTCTCGATCGCTGTTTGGGTCCATACCGAAGCCGAGCTTGACGACGTGCTGGGCGATATTCTTAGCAAGTACGATCCGGCTTCACGGACCGGACTGGTGCTTAGCATCGTCAACTCCGCGGGGGTAACCTCCTCCCAGCCCAACTACCGGAACTTGCTATTTGGCATCGACGCCGGGCGGGCCGACGCTGCTTGGACCGACTGCGGACGGCCCGGTAATTGCCGCTTCGTGATGGCCATGAGCGTCTGGGATGGACATCTCTATGTCGGTACCTATGAAGAAGGCGAGAAAGAGGCGGGGCATGTGTACCGTTTTGACGGCGGGACCACGTGGACCGACTGCGGCTGCCCCGATCCGGCCAATGCCATCGGTTCTCTGGCCGTGTATGAAGGAAAACTCTATGCCGGCGCCGCCCGTTACAACGCCGGCGGGTCGGCTCTGACGAAATCGCTCAACTGGAACCCCGGCGGCAAGGTTTATCGGTACGAGGGCGGCTCGACGTGGACCGACTGCGGACGCTTGGGCGAAGCCAACGAAGTGATCGGAATGGCCGTCTTCCAAGGCAAGCTCTATGCTGCGCCTTTATACCAGGAAGGCAAAGGACTCTATCGGTACGAGGGGGGGCAACAGTGGACCTTCTGCGGCAATTCTGACCGCCGTGTACAGCCCCTGGTCGTCTATAACGGCCATCTTTACGCCGGTAGTTACGACGGGGGCCGATTTGTCCGCTACGATGGCCCGGGCAAGTGGACCGACCTCGGCCAAGTACCGGAGACCACTCAGGTCTATTCTTTTGCCGTGTATCAAGGCCGGTTGCACCTGTGCAACTGGCCCACCGGTTCGGTCTTCGTCTATGACGCTCCGAAGAACCAGTGGACGCACGTGGGCCGGCTCGGGGACGAGAAGGAGGTGATGGGGGTGGCGGTTTATAACGGCAAGATGTACGCAGGCACCCTCCCTCTGGGGGCGGTTTTCCGCTACGACGGTCCCAATCAGTGGACCCTCGTCGGGCGTCTGGATACCACGCCGAACGTGGTTTACCGCCGTGTCTGGTCCATGGCCATCTTCCAGGGACGGCTGTTTGCCGGCACTCTTCCCTCCGGACATGTCTTCTCGTTCCAGGCGGGGCAGTGTGCGACCTACGATCGTGAACTGCCCCCCGGTTGGCGCCACGTGGCCGCGGTCAAGGCCGGCGGTTTGCTCAAGCTCTATCTGGACGGCAAGTGTGTGGCTACCTCCGCTCCGTTCCGTGCGGACGAGTATGACCTCTCCAATGGGACGCCGCTTCGAATCGGTTTCGGCCAGCACGACTACTTCAACGGCAAGATGCGCGATGTGCGACTCTACAACCGGGCGATTTCCGACGAGGAAGTTCGCGTCCTGGCCAAGCGAGGCGAAGATCAATAGGATCGCCTTCGGAACCATCGACTTTTGATGCAGATTTGTCATGGTCGGCATAATCGATCCATTAGGCGGGATGGTTTTGGTCGGTGTGTTTGTCGCCATTTTCAGGGGAAAAGTTCTCTTTTACGCCTTTTAAAACCCGGCATGGTGTGTTTCTGCAACGTATGTTTGAAGCGGTTGGTCTTCTGCGATGCAGGAATTCACCATGCTTGCACTTCAGCAAAACTGCCGGATGGATTTACCACGGAGGGGCTGGTTCCGACGACTCGGAGCGGGCCGAGGCTGGCTGCTGAAAAAGCGGCTTTGGCAAGGGATCGTGGTCGGGATGGTGTTGGCGTGTCCCTCGACGCAGCCGGGTCTTTGGCCGCCAACCGAAACATCCTCCTATCAATCGCTCCAAAGCGTGAAGTTCCTCTCGCCGGAGGCGGGGTTGCCGTTAGCCTTGGAAGATGGATTTCCGGCGGCGCGTCAGATTTTCGACGAAGGATCGGCCCTATGGGTGGCGGCTCGGCCCCAGAGTGCGCTGCCTCCCCCCAAACCGGTCGATCGGGTGTGGGAAGGGCCTCTTGTGCCGACAGAGGCAGCCCTGCTGGCCGACGCCGAAGACGGCCATTTGGATCAGCACAGTCTGCTTCGTGCCGCCCTGATCGCCGGCGGTACGCTCCAAGAGGATCGCCTGCTACAGTACGAAACCAAGTTCCAGGCATGGGTCGGCCAATTGCAGAAACAAAACATTGCCGCTCAAGAACCGATCCAACGGGCTGAAACCATCTTCCGATTTCTGCACCAGCAGATTTTGACCGGCGGTTATGACCTGCGGGCCAGCGACCTGGCCAATACGTTCCAAACCGGCAAGTACAACTGTGTGAGCGCTTCGCTGTTGTATCATTGCCTGCTCGAACCCTTCGGGATCGAAGCGTTTGGATTAGAAATGCCCGGCCATGCCCGGACCCGGCTTCGGATTGGCGACAGGGTGTTGGACGTAGAGACCACCTGCGCCCGATGGTTCGAGTTGCTGCGGAATCCGGAGAAACCTTTGCCCGAGGCGGCGCCCGGGCCGACAGTTGTTTCCCAATGGCGTGCGAAAGGCGTGCCACGACCATCCGTCGAAAACCAGGCTACTGTCCATCAGCGGGCCGATTCGGCGTCTTCGTCTCAGGCGGTTTCCGCCTCGGCAACCCCGGCTTCGGTCCGGCAGATAAATAACCTGGCCTTGACGGCCACGATCTACTACAACCGGGGCGTCGATCTATTATCCGAAGGACGTTTCGCCGAAGCCCTGGCCGCCAATGCGAAAGCATTGCGTCTGGACCCGTCGCATCCGACGGCATGGGGGAATTTTCTGGCCACTTTGAATAATTGGGCGGTATTTTTGGGCCGATCCGGCCAATACGCCGAAGCCGCCGAGCTGCTTCGGCAGGGGTTGGTCCTGGCGCCTACGTATGAACCGTTCCAGGCGAACTTTATCCATGTGCATCAGCAATGGACGGCGGCGTTGCGCCGAGAGGGGCGATTTGCCGAAGCCTGGCAGATACTGGCCCGGTCGGCGGCGGTGGTCCCCGCATCCTACAACGCCGCCTTTCGACGGTTCCAATTGGAATTGGCCAAAGATTGGACGCGTGTATATTTATCCAGAGGCGCGGAGTCCCAGGCGGTCGATCTCTGGCAGGAAGTTCGTCGTCGCCTGGGCGCCGGGTCGGATGTCCTAGAGGCCGAACAGGCCGCCTTGGCAGAATTGGCTCGGCGGCGTACCTCCCCCGCTCCCCACCCGATTCAGGAGGTAGAACGCGCCGCGGTCTCCGCTACCGTTCTGCCGGAGACGCCTTGATTGGCCGAAATAGAGGAATGGCGGGGTTCTTACCTGGACGGCGGCGTCTGGGTTTGTGGGAACAAAACGTTGACGGGCCGCCTCAGTTGACCACGTTCCGCAGCGGCAGTCCCAGGAGCGCCCGTCGGCAGGCCTCGGCCGCCTTCCGCCGCATGTCGTCCAGGCCTTCAACGCTGTAGAATGCACTGTGGGGGTTGATGATCAACCGATGGTGGGCCGGGTGATTCGGGTCCCGCCAGGCCCGAAGCAGCGGCTCATCCTCCGGAGGCGGTTCCTGTTCCAGGACATCCAAGCCAGCCCCGGCCAGATGCCCGTCGGCCAACGCCTCTAGCACCGCTTCGGCCGCCACAATGCCCCCCCGGGCCGTATTGATCAAAAAGCTGCCGCGGGGCATAAGACGTACAATCCGCCCGTCGATCATCCGCCGGGTTTCGTCCGTCAAAGGACAATGGATGCTCAGCACATGGGCCGATTGGGCCAACTCCTCCAGCGTTTCGACCCGTCGGACACCCAGAGCCTTGTCATAACCGTCTGGCTTATACGGATCGTAGAACCATACCTCCATGCCGAGAGCTTTGCCGCGCAGGGCCATCGCCGTACCGATCCGGCCCAAACCGACAACGCCCAACACTCGGCCCCGAAGACGGAGGACCGGGGCCGCCTGAAGATAGGACCAAGCCCCCGAACCGGCCCGCAGTCGGCTATTGAGCAGGTGTACGCCCCGGGCCAAGCTGAGCATCATCGCCAGGGCCGTATCGGCTACCTCTTCGGTGCCGTAGTCGGGTACATTGGCCAACGGGATACCCCGCTTGCGGCAGGCCGGACCATCCACATTATCGAAACCCACCCCGCCTCGGACGATCAGCTTGCACCGCCGGAGCCGCTGGATTGTCTTTTCAGTAATCGAAATCACATGATAGACGATCAAGGCGTCGGCCTCTTCTACGCGACCCAGCAGTTGGTCTTCGTGTATGGCCCCCAGGGCAACCACCTCAGCCAAGTCGGCCAACACCTGCCGTTCCGGCGTTAGATCATCGGTTAGAAAATCGGTAACAATGACCCGATACGACTGGCCAATGTGCGACATAAAACCTCTTAAGAATATGGTTTCCAAGATGGGATATGGGACGATGCACACGTGCAACCGGGCAAGGAAGGGCGTCGCCCGTGAGGCGGTCTTACGGGACTTTGACCACCAGCACCCCAACCACGACAGCCGCCTGACTGCCGGAATAGCCGCGGAGATTGGCAGCCGGGTCCTCCACGATAACGCCCAGGACGAGCACCGTATCTCCCTCCGCGGCAGGCGGCTCGCCCCGGAGCAGAAGCGGCACCTTCCGATCCGCGCCGGTAAATTGAAGCTCATACTGCTGCCAGCGGCCGCTGGGTTCCATCCGGCCCAATTTGCCGGCGGCCAAAATGCCCATCGAAAGCCGTCCGGCGTCGCTCCAAACGGTCGCCGCCTGGGCGCCGATCTTCTCCACATTACCGGGTTCTTCCGCCGCCCGTTCCAGAAGCGTTCGTGCCGCAAACCGCCGATCCTGGAGGAAGTTTTTGTCCTCAGGGCCGCGGACAAAACTGAGCACTTCTGCCAATCGGCAAAACCGAGCGTAGGATTCCTCAGTAATCGCCTTGGGCGGTTGCCCTTTGCAGGCCTCGCAGGGGACGGTAACCTGTTTGGAAACTTCCTTGGGTTGGCCATCGACCTGTTGGACCTCGGTTACGGTCTTCGTCTGTTGGCCGGTCGAGTTGCACTGTTTACAGCCGAAGACCTCCAACACCTCTCGAAGGGCCTGGCCGAGATCGTCAGAACTGTAGGAAGGCGCCCCCGTTACTTCTAGGGCAAAAGCAGGTTTGTCGGCGGGAGTGGAGGGTTTGCCTTTCGGTTGTTTGTTCGGTTTTGCCTCGGGAGATTGAGGGGCAGGACTTTCGGCGGCGCCAGGCGGTTGATCGCCTTGCCCTTTGGAAGGGCCTTCTGGCGGAGCGGCGGCTTCTTTGCCCCTCTGTTTTTCTGTCGGAGTCCCAGAACTTTCTGCTTGGGAAGGTTTCGTTTTTGCCGAGGAGGAGCGGTTGTTCTTTTTCTCTTTCTCTGAGGAAGACGCCTCTTCTTCGGACTCCTCGGACCCCGTTGGTTCGACGCCCCACTTGGCCCACTGGGGAAGCCAACGGGGGGTGTATTTATAGGTGTGTTTGACGCCGGGCAGATAGATTTCCAAAAAGTTGAACCTTGGCCCACCAAAAACATTCAGCAAATAGTAGCCGATCAAAAGCCCCATCGCCCCACCAAGCACAATGCCGATCATCTCTTTCAGGGGATTGACTTCGGACCGCCGCCGGGGCCGAGCGGAAATCGGCGCTCCAGCCGCCGCCCCCTCGCCGACAGGCGAAAAACCGCCGAAATCAAACCCTTCTGGGGCTTCTTGGGCGGCTGGGGCCTCCGCAGAGGCCATTTCCGCCGCTTCTTCCTCTGAAATTGTCCGGAGCAGTCCTTGGCGAACAATTAGGGCCGCCGACGCCGGGCCAATCGGTTCCCCCGTTGCCTCCACAATCAACTGACTGAGGGGAAATGCCTCCGTACTGAAAGGCCCTCGGACCAGCGGGTCCAGGTCCAGAGGAGGGGCTTCCTCGGCGACGGCTTCGGTGGGTTCGGCTTCCGCAGGCTGCTCTTCTTCGCCAAGCGGCGATTCAGCGGCCTGTTCCACGGCGGCTGTTTCCGTTTCGGAAACTTCGGCTTCGGAAACCTCTCCTACGACCTCTGCTAGCACGACGTCCTCCGTCCCTCCCGAAACCTCTTCTACAGAAACCTCTTCGGCAACGATCTCCGCACTAACTTCCTCCGACCCTTCAAAGACGATTGAAGGAGAGATTTCTTCCGTTTCCGCATCACCCTCTTGCGGTTCTCCCTGCGGCGGCTCGGCCAAGAGGGATTCTTCTTCCTGGAGGGCCGCATCAGCCAATAAAACTCCTTCTTCCTCCGACGGAAGGGGAGGCGTCTGTTCGGACTGCTCTAGAAAGTCCGCCACGGGAATCAATTCCGGCGGCGATGCCGTTTGTTCCCTCTCCTCTTCTCCGGAAGGGATTTCCAAGCCGGCGCTCATCTCCTCGCTATCCACCTCTTCGGCTTCTAAAGAGAGGTCGGCCAGCGGATATTCCGCCTCACAGAGCGGACACCGTACCCGACATTCCGGTTCCAGTCCTGGGGGAACTGTAACCGGCTGCATACAGGCTGGACAGGCAGCAACACGAACCATAGGGACTCCTTTTGGCAGAATGAGGGGGGGCAAGCTTCCGCCCGGTCGTTTTTGTTCCGTAAGTTCGATGGTAAAGGAAAAACGACAGTCCCGGGAGGGTCAAAAAGTTCCTACGCTCCTTTGCAACTGCTCTTCGAATCCAACGGTCGCCTTCACTGGGAGCAAACCAAGGAGATGAATCTAGTTTACCCTTTCAGGAACCGGATCGCTAGTGAGGGAACGTTTTGCCCCAGGGGCATTCAGAACTGCGTGTTTCCCGTGAAACCGGAAACTTTGCCTCGATTTCGTAGATGACCAGACAAGAAAACTTGCCGTGGCCGCCCCTGTTGATCGGGCCGATCAAGACAATCCGGCTGTCCGATCCGATTCTTTCCAGACGGTCGGGGTTCTCCCAACCGATTTCTCCAGACGGGTTTCCCGTGAAACCAAGAAAAAGCGACAAAAACCATCCCCACAAAGCAGTCTATTTTGCCGGGGGGCGGCCCCCAAAGACTACCATCGCCCCGGAGCGACGGTCAGATTGCCCCGGTAACGAAATCGGGGAAGACCAAGGGGCTGTAAGACGCTTACTCCAGCGGATTGATGACCAGACCGCTCAGCAGTTTCGGATAGAAGTAGGTGCTTTTCGGAGGCATCCGTTCGCCTGCCATGCTGATTGTCCGGATTTGCTCCACCGTTGCCGGTTGGACCAAGGCGGCCAAGGGGAAATAACCGGTTTCCAACTCCTGGGCGACCTCCTCGGCCAGATGGACATACTTGGTTTGAACGGGCTGCTCTATCCTCAGCAGATGCATCACAAGCCGATGCAAAACGGCCACGCTCAGCGCCTGCCACTCCGGGCCGTGGTCCTTGGACAAATCGGCCATCTTTTCTCGACCTTGCTCGGTGGGGACCAGAAGGGTCCATTTGCAGTCCGGCCGGGTGTACAGGGCCAGGGCTTCCGACCGGGGCTGGGTGGCCAACTCCTCCCACACGCCAAGGGTATCCGCCGGGCCTTTGCCCACAAGACGAAGCGTAAAATATCCCTCCAATCGCTCCTGCAAGGTATCGAACGATAGTTCGGGCCCCTCGGCAAAAAGCCGATGCGTCGGCAACACCACCAAGCCCGGGTCCTCCATCGCAATCAACGTCATCAACACATAGTTGGCTGGGTGGTCCCGACTCAAGGCGCCGCTGTCATACACCTGGTCCCGCCAATTACAGGCGGTTTCGTACCGATGATGCCCGTCGGCAATGAAAACAGGCTTCGGTCCCAGGACAGCCGACGCCTGGCTGATCAGGTCCACATTGGTAACCGGCCACATCCGATGCACCACGCCCAAATGATCTACCGCCTCCAACGGCGGTTGGCCGAGGGTCGCTTCTTCGAGAATCCTTTGGGCCTGGCCTTCCGGGTCCGGATAGAGGCCGAAAATCTGGCTCAAATTCGCCTTGCAGACCGCTGTAAGCATATAGCGGTCCCATTTCGGCCCGCTCATGGTCTCTTCATGCGGGAAAACCTGCCCCTCGCCGAACCGCGAAAGCCGCATCCGGGCCATGAAACCACGACGCAAAAACGTTCGGCCAGAAATCGTAAACTCCTGGTGATAGACGTACAGGGCAGGGTCCGCCTCGGTAAAAAGTACGCCTTCCGACTGCCATTGGCGGAGAAATCGGCCCGCCCTTGTGTAGCGGTTATCCGCCTCGTTATCCGTCGGATCAATCCGGTTCAGCTCGATCCGCACAAAATTGTACGGATGCCGACGATAAAGCTCCTCCTGCAACTGCGGACTGATCACGTCATACGGAGGGCATACCACGTCGGACAGCGAACCGACCCGTCCTAAATCATATCGAATGCCTCGAAATGCTTGTATTTCTGGCATAGAGCCTCGCTAAATCCTGAAACCGTACAGAAACCGCCCTTCGGGGTTCCTCCACCAATGAGAACCCCCTGGGGGATGAGAACTAATAGCGATAATGGTCCGGCTTATAGGGGCCGTCGATCGGTATGCCCAGATATTCCGCCTGTTTGGGCGTCAGTCGGGTGAGTTTCACGCCCAGTTTGGCCAGATGAAGCCGGGCCACCTCCTCGTCCAGCTTTTTGGGCAAGGTATGTACGCCCACCGGAAACCGCTCCGGCTCGGTCCAGAGGGCCATCTGTGCCAAGACCTGATTGGTAAAACTGTTGGACATGACAAACGACGGATGCCCTTCCGCACATCCAAGATTCACCAGCCGACCTTCCGCCAACAAGATGATCGAACGCCCATCCGGGAATGTGAACCGATCGACCTGCGGCTTGATGGTGGTCCGCCGAATGCCCGGATAGTGCATCAGCCAATCCACGTCGATCTCGATGTCGAAGTGGCCGATGTTGCAGACAATGGCGTCGTTTTTCATCCGCAGCATGTGTTCGCCCCGGATGACCTGGCAGCAGCCGGTGGCCGTTACGAAAATATCTGCTTCGGCGACCACATCCTCCAATGTAGTTACCTCGAACCCCTCCATAGCAGCCTGCAGGGCACAGATCGGGTCGATTTCGGTAACAATGACCCGGGCGCCAAAGCCCCGCATCGACTGGGCGCAGCCCTTGCCCACATCACCGTAGCCACACACTACCACCACCTTGCCCGCCACCATCACCCCAGTGGCCCGTTTGATGCCGTCGGCCAACGACTCCCGGCACCCATATAGATTGTCAAACTTGCTCTTGGTAACCGAATCGTTCACGTTAATGGCAGGCACTAAAAGTTCCCCACGCTCCTGCATCTGATAGAGCCGATGCACCCCCGTGGTGGTCTCCTCCGACAGACCCCGCCACCCCGAAACAATCTTGTGCCAAAACTGCGGGTCCTCCTGCTGCGTCTGCCGAAGCAGGCTGTTGACAATCTGAAGTTCTTTGTTGTCCGTAGGCTCGTCGAGAATGGCCGGGTCTTCCTCCGCCCGATAGCCCCGATGCACTAGCAACGTCGCATCCCCGCCGTCATCAACGATCAGGTTCATCCCCTGGCCGTCCGGGAACACCATTGTCTGCTTAATGCACCACCAATAGTCCTCCAGCGTCTCCGCCTTCCAGGCATACACCGGAATGCCGCGGGCCGCTATCGCTGCCGCCGCATGATCCTGCGTCGAAAAGATATTGCAACTGCTCCACTGTACCTGGGCGCCCAGCTCCACCAACGTCTCGATCAGCACCGCCGTCTCAATAGTCATGTGGAGGGACCCGGCGATATGTGCGCCTGCCAACGGCTTTTTCGCCCCGTATTTCTCTCGAAGGGCCATCAGACCGGGCATCTCATTCTCGGCCAATTGGATTTCTTTCCGTCCCCACTCGGCCAGAGAAATATCTGCTACCTTATACGGGGGCTTTTTGGCCAGCATCTTCGGATCGAAAAGTTGCGTCTCGACTTGGGCCACGGCTTTTACTCCTTCCGCTCTAAAAGTAAAAAAAGCACCACCGCCTTTATAAAATTCACATTTTTTATCAACATGCTGATCTTAAACCAGCATCCCCGTTCCTTTTTCCAATCCCCCCACCCAGACTTTTTTTCGTAACATTTTAGCCAAGTGAAGAAAGCCGCCTCTGCCGCCTGTGGGAGAGCCCGACTAGCCGTCAGGCTAGCCGGGTAAGGGAGGCAACAGGCTATTTCCTCTCTCCCCTTTCCCCCTCTCCCGCCAGGGGCAAGGGATAAGGAGAGGCCCACTGCATTTGGCTGATACTTTTTTCTCCCTTGCGAAGAGATCTTTTTTTATTTCTTTAATTTTATCACTCTATGCGGTTCCTCCCAGGGGTATGGAAACCATATTGAGATGTGGGAATCGAAAAAAGCATTTTGTTAGAAGCTTAAAACTACCGTTTAATCCCTCTGCTCCTTCACATGTTGGAAGGTTTCCCTTGCCGCCCGAATAAAAGCAGCTACTAGGGAGGGATCCTTTCTACCCGGCGAAACTTCTACTCCACTGGCCGTATCTACCGCCATGGGGCGGACCGTCCGAATCGCATCCACCACATTGGCGGGACTTAACCCCCCTGCCAATATCAACGGAGGTACCCCCTGCATGGCAGCATACTCACGACATGCATCCCAAGGAGCTGTTTCTCCGGTCCCCCCATATTGACCGGCACTGTATGCATCAAAAAGGACTACTTCCGGCATCCGGCCTGCATACCGACATCGTTCCAAATACTCCAACACCGGTTCTAATCCCTCCGGTCCAAGGCGAAACGCCCGAATCACCGGCCGATCCCCCAAGTTAGGGAGCAACCCAGGCGGCTCATCCCCGTGAAGCTGAATCCAATCTAGCCCCAGGGTGTCAAAAATTTGGCAAATTTCTTCTGCCTCTGCATTCACAAACACCCCCACTTTGACCACCTCCGGCGCCAAAAGTTGGATCAATTGTCTGGCGTCTTCAGGCCAGATATACCGAGGGCTTCGACTGTAAAAGTTTAACCCTACGGCATCCGCCCCTGCACCGGCCGCCCATAGAGCGTCGTGCGCCCGGGTAATGCCACATATTTTTATTTGAAAGGTTTTGATCACCATCCTCACCCCCCTGCCATCCGGCTAGGAGCATTGGGAACACATCAGCCGGTTGAAGAGATGTCCCATTTCATCATTCCAGCAGCCCTTCTCCCTTTTTTCTCCCACAGAAGACGATCTGGCAATCCCCCCAGGGCCGATTTCCTCCCCTTATTCCATAGAATCCCTTTCCTTGGCGTTTTTTTCTCCCGCCGGCAGCCTCCGGCCGAGGAACGGTTCTCAAGGCCGATCCGGCCAAGGACCGATCCGTTTGGTGGCAGACGAGCCGAACATCTCCGCCGCAATTCAAAGAATTAAAAGGTGGGAAAACTTTTCCGGCTGGATGCCTCTTAGCACCCCAAGTTTGAGAAAGTTCTTCCCAACCGTCCGGAACAAGACAGGTTCTTTACCATGAGAAAGAACCCCGAAACGATCCGTTCCCCAGATCAGCAAGATCAACCGGGAACTTTGGATTGTCCCTTCGAAGGAAGTAGGGGGACATGGTTTTGGATATGGGCAATCGGCCTCGGGGTGTTTTTTGTTACTCTTTTAGGGGGGATCATCTTCGCCCCAACCATCTTTCGCCGTTCAGAGACACCTTTGTTGGAGTCCGAATGCCTGGTCCTTTTACCAATGCCATCCTCTGAGGATCTCCAATCCCACTTATTCGGAGGATTAAATCTCCAAAGGACCTTTTCCGATTTGGAAGTGTTTCGTAGTTGGCTTCGGCAAAACGGGGTTTTGGTACCCCCAGAAGTAGTCATCCACCTCGCCGCTTTCGATTTAGGAAAGTCCTCTTCTTCGGAAAGACCTCCAAGTCTTCAAAAGGGTCCCGGGGGTTTTTCTGTCCGTTTGAGTTACCAAGCTCAAGACCCTGCCCAAGCCTGCTTGGCCGTAGAAAAAGCCGGTCAAGAAATCGCCCGACTCTGGCAAACTCAGTGGGAGCAACACCAGGCCGGTCTTCGACGACAATTTCAGGAGACGGCCCACCAGATTCAATCCGCCTGGATCGGCGGCGCCCTCCAGGAAGAGCTTTTTCTGGAGTATGTCGATCAATGGAGCACTCTGTTAACAGTCGGCCCCTTTACGGAAGAATCGCCCTTCCCGTCCGGATCGGCTTCCCTTCGACCGGCGGAATCCCAAATACCAGAAAGCGAGTCCGCCGGGTTGCCTGAGCCTGAAGCCAACCGCCCCAGTCCCATGCAGGAAAATCCCCAATGGATTGCCTTATCGCAGACCTTGCAGCAGTGGCAAACCCGCCGCCAAAAACTCCTTGAAGATCGAACCCCCATCCATCCAGAAGTCCAACAGGCGGAGGTGTGGATCGCCCAAACCGAAGCGCTTTTGGCCAAAACTCCCCGCTGGTTGACTCCGTCCGAAGCGTCTTTTCCGAACACTTCCCCCCAGCATTCTCCAAACAGCGCCCAGTCTTTGCCGAGGTTTTCTTCTGCGCCCTCCGGGTCTTCTTGGGATAGTTCCAGGAGGGCGCCGCCCCAGGCACCCAGACCAACGGTTTCCTCCGAAGCGGCCGCCGACCCAATAAAATCCTCTCCGGGAGGATCGACGGCGTCCGAAGCAAACCGGACGTATCAACGGGAATTCGCCGACCGACTCGAAGAGTTTCGGAGTTTCTGGGAGGTATTTGTTGCCCGGCAGATGCAGGGCCAGCAGATCGTCCAGCAACGGATCCGCCAAGCTCAGGAACTTCTCCGCCGACTGGATGGGGCCGGGCAGGCCGGGCTGGTCTGCTTGCAGAGCAGCGTCCGGCCAATGGGAGAGATGGCGTCGGTCGGTTCTGAAACCAGGCTTTGGAAGTTGGGCGGGGTTAGTTTGATGGCTGCCCTTGCTGCCGCCGCATTGAGCCGGGTTGCCCTGCGGCGGTTTCCCCCCCGCGTCCAAGCCCCCAGTCCCATTTCGACGCCTTCTAACACCGTCGAAACCCAGCCTCCAGGAAGCGAGCAGAGAAATCAAACAGAGGGCACTGTCTCCAAAGCGTCCAGCTCCGAACCGCCCCGGTTCCCAGCCTCTCCACCTGCTCTTTCCGCGGGGGGCTTGTTACGTTCCGAATCGGTTCTGCCAGCGCCGCCGGCGCCTGGTCCAGCCGACTCTTCGCCCAAAGCCGATCCGGACCCGGAACTGGAAACCTTGAAGGATTGCATCATGACCCTGGAAGAGCTACAGACTGGCTTATCCGTGCCGGTGATCGGCGCACCGGTTCATGTTCCCCGCTCTCCCGATGCCAGTTTGCCGGCGAACACAAAAAAATCTGACGGGGATGAATCTCGCCCAGGCAAAGAAAGCCCTCTGGCATAGGCTCTAAGCAATCCGGCTTCGGGCGTTCATTCCATTGCCAGCCCCAGGCAGGTGGTACTTTCTTTTGCTGTTGGAGGGGATTGCCTGCGCACAAGCGTTTTTTAAGAAGGGGGTTTCTTTTCCTTCAATATCCATTTACTTTAGGAATTATAAATCGTGAAAGTTCCGGGCATCTCAGGAGTAAACTTATGGGATGGGCTGTGGTATTGTTGGCGGCATGGGTTGCTGGAGCGGGTGATCTGTCGGAGAATGCTCTTTCCAAGGAGCAAAATCCTTGTACGAACGGTTCTTTTGAGCAATTGGATCAGCGGGGGTTTGCCG
Source organism: Planctomycetota bacterium (assembly GCA_029550925.1). Lineage (GTDB taxonomy): Bacteria > Planctomycetota > Planctomycetia > Pirellulales > Thermoguttaceae > JANXAQ01. The sequence goes on along the minus strand of JAKPGL010000111.1, from coordinate 38,899 downwards.
CCTTTTGGGGGCCGGTGGGACAAACAGTGCGGATGACCCCCCAGGCCCACACCGGCCAGTGGGCCGTGCAGCTTACCCGCACCGCCCAGACGCCCCGGCAGGTGGAAACCGGCCTGAACCGCACCAGGCTGATCGACCAGGTCCAGGGCGGCATGGAGTTCTGGTATAAGGCCCTATCGGCCGACGGGGCGCAACTTCGGATCGTGGTCATTCCCGTCGGCGAGGACGGCCTGGAACGAGCCGGTTCACGCAGGATGGAATACCTGGTCCCCCCGCATCATATCGGCGACGGCCAGTGGCACAAAGCCCGCATTCGGTATGACTATAGCGACAATCCGAAGGTAAAGCGGGTGCACTTTGCCGCCCGCATCACCGGCAACGCTGGCCAACTCCTCCTGGACGATTTTCGTTACCTGGAGCGTACCGGGCCTATTGTGCAGATCCGGCGTCTCCGATGGCAGGAGCACCCAGACCGACCGGGTGAAAAGGCCGTGCTTTCGGCCAAACTCGAAAACACCGGCGACGCTCCCGCCCAGACGGTTCTGGTAACGCTTCAGGCTCCGGACGGACTAAAAGTTTTCGGACAATTAGTTCCAACCGCCCCGGAAACAGCCCAACTACCCAAAATCCCAGCCCAATCGCCTTCGGCGGAAAAAGCCCAAAAGCAACCCCCAGGCAAGGATGCCGGTGGAACCCAAACCGACCGCTCTGTCGACACCCATCAGGCTAAGTTGCTGGTACCAGTCTTAGCACCAGGCGAAAGCATCTGGATCCACTGGACGCTCGAAGGCGAACGGACCAAACCAGCCACTTTTACGGTCTGTGCTTTCGCCGGAGAGTTGGAATCGGCAGACCGGTTAGAAATTGTCCCCCAGATGGTGCTTCGGAGTTTTGGACCGAGCAGTCCGGTTGCGGTAGCAGGTCGGCCGGTTCGGCTGGAGTGTGTGGTGGAAAATCCTGGCCGGGCCATGCTGGTCGGGGCGGAGGCAGAGCTGGAGATTTCTATCCAGGGGAAAGCCGAGCGGCGGAAGATGGCCTTCCCGCCGGTTCGGCCCGGCCGATGGGAAACCCAGGCGGTGGAGTTTACCCCTGCCGAGCCGGCCGAGTGCGTAGAGGTGAAGCTATTGCTACGGGCTGCTGGCCAGGAACTGATCGAAGCGGCCAGCACTCTGCTGGTTTTGCCCGATCATCCGTTGCCGGCGCCTACTGGCCGACTTCATGCAGCGGCAACCGACCACTGGGCCGTTCTGGAAAACCCGTATCTTCGATTGGTTTTTCCGAGGGCGGCTGGCGGCTTCGGCCCGGCCTTGCTTCAGGTGCGAAAACCTGCTCCTTCGACGCCGAGACCTGCTGCCGGAGAACCGGCCGGCCAGTTTCAGACGGTCGGCTGGCTGACGCCGCTTAGTCGGCTCATCTGGCAAACCAATGCCGACCAGCAGCACACAGAGACTATCTTCACCGATCAACCACCGCTGGCCGAGATGGTCCCTCCTGCTCCACCAGGCGCCAACAAAACCGAAGCCGTTCCACCGAAGCCCGAATCGGCCCAAACCGCTCGACTGGCCTTTACCTGGACCAAGACCGACGGCCAAGGCGCCCGATGGCGTCTGGAGGTGCGCTTTTCGCTTGGCCCGGAGGATCGCCTGGTTCAGGCGGAGTACCGTCTTCAGTGCGACCAGCCCCGCAAACTGCTCCATTTCCAGGGACCGATGCTTTCGGTGCTCCAGCGCCGGGAGGCTGTGTTTCCAGGGCTAGAGTGGCTCGTCGATGAGGAGGTTTCTTCCAGCAATCTGGATATTGCCGAAGACCATCCGGATCGGGTCCGTCGGGTGGTGCATCCCCAGATGATTACCATCCCGGCGGTTGGCCTGGACACAGGCCAGGGCGTGGTGGGGCTTTTGTGGGATAATCGCCCTCGGCCGGATCGGCCCGCCGTGGTGTTCGATTCGCCGGATCGGCTGCATCATCGGCGCAGCCATGTGGTGGGGTTGTTTTTGCCGCCTGTGCCCGACTATGTGCCGGTCAACGAGCGAACGGCCCGTCGGCCCTATCCGATGGAACCGGGCAAACCACTGGAGATATGTTGCCAATTGTACGCGGACGGGGCGGCCAAGGATGTCCTGGTACCTATTGAAGAATGGATTCGGCGGTACGGCCTGCCGGCGCCAGCGCCGCTTCCGCATGGCGGCTACCGGGAAGAAATCGCCTTCTCCATGCAGGCCTATTTGCATTCGCTTTGGGACGCAGAGAGCAAAACGTGGTGGACGACCAAAGGCGGCGGCAAGATGTCGCACCAAGGTAGGCCGCCAGCCTTTGTGGCCGATCTGCTCCTGGGGGAACTATTGAGTCCGGATCGGGCGTTGGCGGCTGAGTGTCGAAAGCGGGCCGAAGAAGTGGTTCCGCTTATCGGCGGCCCGGTGCGTCTGGACGCCCAACGCTGGCCGGGCCGATTCGACCTGGCCGTGGCCAATCCCAGTCATGCCGGCCAGTTGCTGGCTAGTCGCGGTTCGGACGGCGCCTGGCGATTCGACGCCGATTATGAGCCGAAAGAGGGACCCTTTGTCGGCATGGACTATCATCAGCTTGGTCCGGATGAGGCGTTAGAAGTGGGCACTTGTGCACGCAAAGCGTATGAGGTGCTTCGATACGCCCGGATTGCCGGGGATATGGAGGTATATCGGCAGATGGCGCCCACGCTGGAGGTGATGGGACGGTTTCGGGCGCCGAGGGCGGCCCAGGTGTGGGAGGTGCCGGTGCATACGCCGGACGTGTTGGCCGCCGCCGATGCGGTGGATGCCTTCCTGGAGGCCTATTGGATAAGCGGCCAGCAGCGATGGCTGGATGCGGCAGTGGAGTGGGCAAGACGTGGGCTGCCGTTCATCTATCTGTGGGAGGATTCGGAAAAGCCGTTCTTGCTGGGGGCCAGCATTCCGGTCTTTGGGGCTACCTGGCACAGGGGGTCTTGGTTCGGCCGACCGGTGCAGTGGAACGGACTGCGATATGCCGCAGCCCTGTTAAAACTAGCTCCGCACGACCAAACCCTGCCCTGGCGCAAACTGGCCGCCTTGATCGTCCATAGCGCCGTGCATCAGCAGGCGCCGGACGGGCCTGATGTGGCCCTTTGGCCGGACAATATCAGCGCCATCGACTCCCAGCGGTGTCCCTGGGTGTTTGCCCCTCGGCAGATCATCAGCTGTATAGGTGAACTTATGGATCGGCCGGAGGAACCGCGTACCGTGATCGTCGGCCAGGGGGATCGTCGGCTCCATCTGACGGCTACGGGCCGAATCGGCCAGCCGGTGTGGGATCGAAATGGCCTTCAGTTTACGATCACCTATCCGGCCGGGGAGCAGGGTGTCGTATTGGTTTCGCCGATGGGGCGACCGGAAGAAGTCCGGCTGGACGGGCAACCAGTGCCGGAACGCCGTCAATTGGAAGAGTCCGAAGAACCGGGTTGGCGATACGACGCCGGCTATGCCTATCTATCTATTCGGATTCCACGATCCGGGCCGGTGCAAGTAGTCGTCCGGCCGGCAGAATACCGGCAGGCGAGCCGAGTGGCCCGGTTGGTGGAGAAAATCGAGTTTGAGTTTACCGATTCGGCCGACGGTTGGCTAGGGCTTCACCAGGTGGAAAATCTTCGAGCCGACGGCGGTTTCCTGCAAGGCGAGATGACCGGACCGGACCCGTATATCGGGCGGTATTTGCTGCGGGTTCCAGGTCGGCAGACGCCGGTGCTGCGACTGCGACTTCGCACCAGCGCCGGACGGACCGGCCAGATTTTCTGGGCTACCGAAGCAAGCCCGCATTTCGATGAACAAAAGTCGATCCGATTTTCGCTCCAGTCCGACGGCCAGTTCCACGAATACCGTTTGGAAGTGGGCAAACACCCGGCTTGGGCCGAGGGGCTGATCACGGCTCTTCGGCTCGACCTGGCGGACCAGCAGGGCCTGTTTGCCGTGGATTATCTTCGCGCCAGCCAGGAGTAACCTCAGGAATTACCGAAAAATTGCCGATGGAAAAGCCCCCCATGAGGCTTCTCCATCGTAGGAAGCTCTTGACTTCTGGGAAAAACTGGGAAAGATTCCTATGGTTGTCTTTTACCCAAGAAGATGGTATGGTAGAAAGAGATTTTAGGAAAAAACCTTCCAGCAGCGTCCTACCTGGTGTTCCTGCCTTAAGAATGATTCCTTTTGCGCCTCAGGCAAATCCTTTGGAGAGCGTTTTTATTGGTTTGAAATCCGAAAAGAGGAACATGTTGTTCCGAAAAGAACTCTCCGAAAACAGGAGAAACTTTTTGAAGGCGGCGTAATCCTACGGAAACATCAGCAAGTGAAAAGGAATGAAACAGTACCTTTTTCGTGAATGAGGAGGTCTTTGCAATGGAGCGTGGCTTGAATCGGCGTGAGTTTTTGGCGTATTCGGCGTCGGGTGTAGGAACGTTGGGAGTGGCGTCCACCGGATTGGGTTCCCTTTTGGAGGCGCAGGCGCAAATGGCGATTGTGCGATGGACCGGCGCGGCGCCAGCCAGCCCAAGGGAAGAACAAAAAGTAGCCTCCCAACTGACCGAGAAGGTACTGGAAGCCCTGGGTGGCATGCGGCGGTTTGTCAAACAGGGCGACGTCGTCTGGATCAAGCCGAACATGGCCTGGGACCGCACAAGGGAACAAGCCGCCAATACGCATCCGGATGTCGTAGCTACGTTGGTTCGGCTTTGCCTGGATGCGGGGGCCAAACGGGTGAAAGTGGGCGACAATCCTTGCGATCTGGCCCAAAAGACCTACGCGGTCAGCGGCATTGCCGAGGCCGCCAAAAAGGCAGGCGCCGAAGTCGTCTATCTGGACCGGGAACGATTCCGGGAAGTGAATATCAAAGGGGAACGGCTTAAGACCATCCCGATCTATCCGGAGATCATGGAGGCGGACGTGGTGATCAATGTGCCGATCGCTAAGCACCATCGGCTCGCCACGGCCACCTTGTGCATGAAAAACTACATGGGTGTAGTGGAAAAACGTCAACTCTTTCATCAGGACATTCCCACTTCCTTGGCCGACATCACCCGGTTTATGAAGCCGCCGGTCTGCATCCTGGATTGCACCCGGATCCTGCTGGACCATGGGCCGAAAGGCGGTCGGCTCGAAGACGTGGAAACCAAATGGACCATCGCCGCCGGGACCGACATCGTGGCCCTGGACGCCTTCGGGGCAGAGATGCTGCGGCGAAAGCCGGAGGAGATCGGCTCCGTGAAGAAAGGCGCCGAATTCGGCCTGGGTGTGATGGACTATCGCAAACTGAATCCGAAGGAAATCACCTTGTCCTAAACCGCTGGGGGCAATCCGATGAAAGCCGGTTCGGTTGTTTTGCCCCGGTGGGTTCGGCGAGTGGTCCAGGTGGTTTTTTTGATTCTGTTTTTGTGGGTGGTGTTGGCTACCTGGACGACGGCTGATCAATTGCCGCGGGATTGGCCGAAGGTTTTCTTTTTGGCGGATCCGCTTCTTTTGGTCCTGACCGGCATTGCCGCCCGGGATGTGCCGCTGCTGCTGCTTTGGAGCCTGGTTACCGTAGTGGTAACGGTACTTTTTGGGCGGATTTTTTGCGGCTGGATCTGCCCGTTGGGAACGGTGCATTCTTTGGCCGGTTGGGCCTTCGATAAGGTTCAAAGCCGGGCCAAACGCCGAGACGCCTATACAGGCTGGCAAAAGGCGAAGTATTATCTCTTGATCGGCGGGTTGGCGATGGCCCTGTTTGGCGGCCATTGGATCAGCATTTTTGATCCCCTGGTGCTTTTATATCGGACAGTAGCGACGGCCATTTCGCCGGCTTTTCAATGGGGTGTGGAACAGACGGCCCATAGCGTCTTCCAGGCAGATCCGCACCTGGGGCCTCTGCATCTGACGAGCCTCAGCGAACCGGTGTATCAATTCTTCCGGGATCATGTGTTTGCCATCCCCAAACAGGCGTTTTTGGGTGCGGGCTTGGTCTGGTTGGTGTTTGGGCTGATGGTAGCGGCCAACGGATATCGGCGGCGGTTTTGGTGCCGGTACTTGTGCCCGTTGGGGGCGCTGTTGGGGCTGTTGGCCCGCTGGCCACTCCTGCGCCGCTGGGTCAACGCGGAAGGCTGTAATCAGTGCGGGTTATGTACGACGGCCTGTCATGGGTCCTCGGCCAGCGGTCCGGGCCAGGGCTGGCGACCCAGCGAGTGTCTGATGTGTTTGAATTGCTCCCAGGTGTGCGCCCGGGAAAGTTGCTCGTTCGGTTTGAGCATGCCGTGGAAAAAAGAGCCGACGCTCCAGCCGGTGGGACTGAGCCGACGGGGGCTATTCTGGTCCGCGTTGGGCGGCCTGGCTGCTTTAGCCGGAATGCGAGCCACCCCACAGGGCCGGGCCAATGTCTATTATCATCCCCAACTCATTCGACCACCCGGCGCTAGGCCGGAACCAGAATTCTTGGCCCGATGCACCGGGTGCGGCATGTGCATGAAGGTTTGTCCAACTGGGGGGTTGCAACCGGCCATTACCGAGGCGGGGCTGGAAGGCATTTTTACACCCCGGTTAGTCCCGCTGATCGGCCATTGCGACTATAACTGCACTGCCTGCGGGCATGTTTGCCCCACCGAAGCCATCCGGCCGCTGAGCCTAGAAGAAAAGCATCAGATCAAGATTGGCCTGGCCGCCTTCGATCCCACCCGATGCATCCCCTATGTCTATGGCCGAAATTGCATCGTCTGCGAAGAACATTGCCCCGTGCCGGACAAGGCCATCTACTGTGTCGAACAGGAACTGAAACTCCGAAACGGACAGAATCGAACGGTGCTCATGCCCCGGGTGGATCCGGATAAATGCATCGGCTGCGGGGTGTGCGAACATGTCTGCCCGCTGGATGACCAGCCGGGAGTGCGAGTCCTTTCGACCAACGAAACCCGGCACGACCGCCATCAACCCCTTCCGCCCGAAGTGCCCGGCCAAGAGGACCTGCCGTATGGATAATGGGCAGCCGTATGGGGACTTTCTTATCTCTGGGCTATGTAACCCCGTAACGCCCGCTGTCTAGCGGGCGGGTAGCTCAGCCTGAACAGGCTAAGCTACGTAACGCTGTCCGGCGAGACGGCGTTCAATCCAGAACAGTCTGGGTTACGGCAGGAGCCTATCTCATCCTGGGCGGTAAAAACTCTCCATTCTTCCGTATTTATCATCCAGGGAGTTCGGAAGAGAAAAACTTTTCCCCTTCTTGAGACGATGGGTTCTGAGTGCCGAAAGGAGGGAAAGGGAGAGTTTTTCCAAAGCGACCGGAAGGCCGGAAAAGTTCGCGTATTTTATTTATCTTGCCCAAAAAGTCTGTTTTACTTGAGCGTCGGAACATTTCGGCGGTCCGGAGAAGACTTTGTTCCTCCGAAAACGGCGGAGGCGGTTGGGGTCTAGTGTGTCAGACGGGTTGGGGTACTGTCTGAGAGACGGCATTACGTAGCTTAGCCTGTTCAGGCTGAGTTACCCGCCCGCTAGACAGCGGGTGCAGGGGCAAAAGCAGCAGGGTATTGTACGACGATGTACGAGGCGTTTTTTGGGTTTTGCCGACGTCCGTTTACTGCCGCTCCGAGGCTGGAGGACTATTTTCCTTCGGCCACGATGGAATATGCCCGACAGACGCTGGGAGGATGTTTGAAACGTGGGGCGGGTTGGGGCTTGGCGATTGGAGGGGTCGGCCTAGGCAAAAGCCTTTTATGCCAACTCCTGGCCCAGGACCTGCAAAAGACGTTTCAGGTGGTCCTTTTGAGCGGAGGCGGCATCAGTCGTCGGCGGGAGCTTTGGCAAAACCTTTTATATACCCTCGGCCAACCGTACCGAGGTATGGAAGAAGGCGAGCTTCGGTTGGCGCTAGTGGAATACCTGTCGGCTCAGCAGAAACAGACGCCCGGCTTGGTGCTTCTTTTGGATGAAGCCCATCTGTTGTCTGGAAAACTTTTGGAAGACATTCGCATTTTGAGCACGTTACCGGGGATGTCGGCGGAATGGTTTCGGCTTTTGTTGGCCGGTGCGCCGGTTTTGGAAGAACGGCTTTCTCATCCCCGGTTGGAGGCGTTAAGCCAAAGGATCACAGCCCGTTGTTATTTGGAACCCTGGAACCGAGCGGAAACCCAGGCGTATATCCGGAGCCAGCTCCAGAAGGCGTCATCATCGTTCGCTGGGGAAGAGCTTCCCATTCCGGAACAGGCGGCGGAAGCGGTTTTCCAGGCAACCGGCGGCATTCCGCGGCTAGTGAATCAGCTTTGTGATCATGTGCTTTTAGGGGCCAGCCGGCTTGGGACGCGGACGGTGGATGTTCGGGCTGTGGAAGAGGCGTGGGCGGAGTTGCAACAGTTGCCGACGCCTGCCGCCGGTGTAACTACTGCGGGACCTAAAGATTCCGTCATTGAGTTTGGGGTTTTAGACGAAGAGCCGGAAGCCGTTCGCCATCCGTTTAAGGTCGGGCCGGGGTGTGAAGAGGCTTCCGAGTCTTCCCCCCAAAGCCAAGGGACAACGTGCTTTTCCACGGAACGATGGGTGGGGCAGGACAAGCCCGATTCGGCTTTGTTGCCTTCCGAGTCGGAAGACGGGTTGGGCAATCGCTCTGTTTTTGAGCCGGGCTGGGAGAACAGCAGCGTCCAGGAAGCAACCGAACATTCTGGCCCTGAGCAGGAGTTTTACTTTGGCCCGGTGGAAAAGTCCTCTTCCGATATGTCCGACGCCACCAATTCCTTGCCAGAAGACGATCGGACCGAGGAAACGGAAAGAGAACTGCCGTCGGCCTGGCGTCGGCTGGAAGAAATCGAGCAGGCCCTTTCGGAAATCGGCGTCTCACCGGAACCCTCTGGAAAAACAGCATGTTCGGAATCACTTTCTTTACCGGAGAGCAAAGAGTTGCAGACGGCGGTTTTCCGGGTGATCTCCGAGCGAAGCGAAAAGCAACCGTCCCGAGAGGTTTTGCAAGATAAAACAGGGCCATTGGCTTTCGACGGGCAGGTTGATTCTTCTGGTTCAACGGCTGAGGCAACCGATCGGCCGGACGCCCGCCAAAAACCGGAAATCGAATTGGCTTTTGGCAAAGCCGAATCTTCTGCTTCCCCTGGAGAGGTTTCTGGCATGGAAAACGATCCTTTTGCGGAATCTTTTTTAGAAGAAGAGTGGATCGAAGACCCCTATTTGCAGTTGGGCATGGAAGGGCAAAGGCCCTGGTCGTCGATCTGTTTAGTCCGAAAAGCGAGGTCAAACTCAGGTAACTCAACCGGAGAGACTTCTCCCCCTACAACATCGTTGGCCGGGCATGAGGAGGGCTGGAAACTGGCGTCGTCATCTCCTCCATTGCCGACCGACGTTCCTAGCCCTCCAGAAATATCTTCCATTCGCAGAGAGTTTTCTTTGAGCCAAGACATTGCCCAGTCGCCTCGCCGATGGGAACCACCGGAAAAGGCCGTTGGCCGCCAGGAACTGCCGTTGATCGTGATTGAAGAAGAGTTGGAGGAACCGCCGCCTGGGCCGAAATGCACTGCGGTTCCGGTAGCCCGACATGAGTATCGACGGCTGTTTGCCCGGCTTCGGCGGGGCTGAAAAAGTAAAGTCTGCTCTCCATGGTTGAAGCATACGAAGAGGGCCGAAAAACGATGAGTCGATTTCTTAAGGCTCTACAACGCATGGAGGTCGAACACCAGCACTGGACCGCTCCAGAAAAAGTGGAGACTTCCAGAGAATCGCCGGCCAGCGCGTCGATCGGCCCAGGCAACGAAGGCCCCTTGCCGGAAAGAGGACCTTCTACGGCGTTGGCCCTCTCCGCCGAGCAGGTTTTGCCGGCGAACAACGTCTCTTTTAGCCCGAATAGTTCCACTCCTATCAAGGGCTTGCCAGGAACGGTTACGGTGCGAGAGCCGTTGGACCTGGAGACGGTGATCGAACGACTGCGGCTTCGGGCGCTGCCAGGCCGAGAGCCTGGGTACTGCCAGATGGCCGCCCATATCTTGAGTCAACTGCCGCCTGGACCGAGCGCGGTGTTTTTGTTTCTGAGCCTTCCCGGGGACCCGACAACGACGGGTGCGTTGGCGCCGTTGGCCGCCGTGCTGGGCGAGGCCCTTCCGGCGCCGGTTTTAGGTTTGGACGCCCGGTCGGATCGAGCGGAATTGGCCGAGTGTTTCGGCCTGGCTTGCCGATGGACGCTGGCGGAAGTGCTGGCCGGGCAGACGCCGATCTATGAAGCCGTCCGCAAAACCCCGATAGGAGAGCTTTTTCTGTTGGCCGGCGGTGCGTCGGAACGAATGGAGTGGGCAAATATCTCGGAGGAATCTTGGGCTGGTTTGATGGGACAACTTCGGAAGCATTATCGGTTGATCCTCATCGACGGCGGCCAGCATCCCCACCCGGGCCAAAAAGTCCTGTTGGACCAGTGCGATGGAGTGTATCTGGTGGTCCATTTGGGCCGAACGCCCAAACGGCTGCTTCATACGGTGGTGGCCGATCTGCAGCAGGCTGGGGCATGTGTGCTTGGTTGCATTGCCGCCGGTTCGGGAAGAAATCGTTGAGCCGGGGGAAATCTCTCCAAGAAGTATCGCTCTGGAAATCCAGGGATGGATGTCGGATACATAAAATAAAGAAGGGCCGGGGACGCTCAGGGGCGTCGGCGGCCCTTCATGCGTGAAGAGTTCCCTGCCAGGCGTCGGCTGACCTTCGGAAGGAGGGTCAGTCCAAAAAGGGGAGGGAACAGGATTTTATTGTACTAGGACGAGGTTTCGGTCGGCGGCCACCATACGGAAGACCTCTTTGAGTTGCTCTTCGTACTCGGCCACCGATTGCCCGCCGGGGATTTTGAAGTAGGCCCCGCGGGTGATATCGGCGATTTGCTGCATCAAGCTGTCGTCCGCATCGGTGCCCAGGGCGATCGTGATGATCGGGATCCGAGCGGCGGCGGCGGCATAGGCCTCTTCAAGGGCTTTCTGTTTGCCGACCGTCTCATTGCTCGGCAGGTTGGCCTGGCCGTCGGTCATCAGGACCATCACGCGTCGGGCGCCTGCGCGGGCGTTATTCTGGAGTTCGAGTCGGCCCGCCTTCATACCGTCGTAGATGTTGGTATAGGCGTTATAGTGCCCTGCCTGCCGATGACGGACAATCTGAGCGACGCTCTGAAAATCTTCCGTCAATTGGCTTTCTAGCACCGCCGTACTGTTACTGGACGTATAAATCGCCAGCCCCAGCCGATCCTCCGGGCTATTCTCTTCCAAATAGGCAGCCAGCACATCCACCGCATCCTTCAGAGCGGTGATCGGCTGCTCGGGGACTTTCCACAAATCAGGCGTATTGCTGTATAGATATCGTTTAGCTTGCAGGTAATTGACCCAGGTCAGATACCCATATTTTTTCCGGTAACCCGCCTGGTAGATATAACTGTCGTTCATCACATACTGGATATACTCATCCCAGGAGCCGCCTGGATAAGGATACGGCACACTGGTCAGCCCCAACGTGCTTTTGACGGTAGAAACCGTACGGGAGCTGATATATTGCGGGGTCCATTGCATCTTGCCGAACGTGGGCGAACCTAGCGCTTGATAAATCTGAAACAGGTTCGCTTCCACGGCGGCCTGGCCCAAATCAGAAATGGAGCGAAGTTGGCTGTCGTAGCACATCGAGGCCGAAAAGTCCAACACCAGCATAATGTCCCGCGGAGCAAAGGTGGCAATCGCCTTGGCTTCCGATTGGAAGAACTGTTTGCCGAGCACTCGGCCGAAAAACAGCGGCCGGTCGAAAGTTCGCAGGGTAACTTCTACCGCAGAACATTCCATACTGCTGGGGATAAAGGTCCGGCTGTTTTTATCCCACAGGCCGTAACGGATTTCGACCTGATCGGGGGTGATCGGTTGGCCGCCCGCTGAATGGAGGCTGGCAAATTGGTAGATGGCTTGAGTGGCAGCCTCTTTGCCTTCGGCCGCTGCGCCCGCACCAGCCAAGGCAGCTGAGTCCGCGGCGGTTTGCAACTCCGTCCGGGTCAACACAACATAGCCCAAATCCACACCGAAAGCCACCATTCCGACCAACACCACCATCAACATGGTGGCCAAGACCAGAATGGCCCCTCGACGGCGACGAGCGTTTCGGCCCTTGGGCAAAGAGGCGGCTGGGCCGCTCTGGCTACCAGCAGCCCCTCGGGGGCCTGTTCGGCTTTTGGTGAACCATTTCCTGCCTTCAGTTCGGATAGCTGTAGGTCTCATGGATGCTCTCCTCCCATAAAAAATGAGAAAACGAACATTGCGAACCTATTCTCCCCGAAATTTGTTCGGGCCGAGCGAAGACCCTCGGCGCCGAAAAAATAGCGCGGGCAACGAAAATATACCCGACCCATAGATGTGCCGAGATTCCTCCTAACCCCCGGCCCCATACCAATTCTCGGCAATTGTAACCTCCAGAAGATTGCCCCATAAAAGACCTTCTCAATAGAGGGGCTTCCTCGGGTCGGAAAAGAGTATTTGCTAACCGGTTCGTAAGATCGACGGGCGTCATGGCGAGGGTTCCTCCGACAAGCGAGATGCTTCGTTTCTTCGGGGGGAGGAAAACCTCAGCCCGCAGTGGACGAGCTTCTCGCCTTGCCCTCGGAGGACCTTCGGCAGCCTGGCGAACTCCCGGGGGGAAGTCCCATGGCTTTGCGCCCCGATCTTACGACCGGTTTGCCTTTTCGGGTTCTTCGGGCATAAGCGTCAATACATTAGGAACATTATTTCCCACCATTACAATTAGTAGGTTATAAAACGGTCCTTGTCAAATCGACGGCAAAGTTTCGTATCGTGGAAGAAAAATTCGGGAAAAGTGAAACACTGCTCGACCGGAAGTCTCTCATGCCGAACGTTTCGGAAGAGTTATCTGTTTCGTTCAGCAAACTGTTCGGCCTGAGCGACGATATCAACGCCCACTTCTTCGCCCCAAGCCCGAAGTAGCTGTTGAAACATTGGCCCCGGTTCTCCGCCGCCTACCGGACGCCCCTGGAACCGGGTAACAGGCAAAACACAAAAGGGCGTGCTGGTAATCATAAGCTCATCTGCCAAGGCCAAATCTTCTGCCCGAAGAGGCCGAAACGTCTTCGGAACTCCCAGTCGGTCGGCCAAAACAAAAATCGTTTCCAAGCTGACGCCCGGCAAAATCTGCTCATACGGAGGAGAAAGCAACCCTTCGCTCGCCCGATACACCACGATATTGGCCATCGAAGTTTCTCGAACAAACCCCTCCCGGTCCATAAGGACGGCCCGAGCGCCGGGTTCCTTTTGGGCGGCTTCGCGGTCGGCCAGGTAGTAGTGCATCCGACTCCGGCACTTCAGCCACGTCGGCCAACAGGCCGAGTCCACCTGCTGCACCGAACTCAGCCATAACGCTTGTCCCTGCCGATACTTCTTGGCCCATAGCCAAAACGCCAACGGATACGTGTGCAGGCATACCGTCGGACGCACCTCCACCAACCGTTCCGAATAGCCCAGATAAGGCCCTGGAGTAACAAAAATGCCTAACCCCAGGTCGTCTCCCGGCTGAAGCAGCCGGTGGTTATGGGCTGTCAATTGTCGGGCCACCTCGGCCATCTCCTGCTGGCTCAGACCTGGATCGACCCCCACCACGTCCAACGACCTCCAAAGCCGATCCAGATGCGATTGCAATCGAAAAATCTCCCCCCGAAATGTCCGCAATTGCTCTGTTACCGCAGCGCCTAGCACAAACCCGGCGTCGATTACGGAAATGGCCAATTGCTTGGCCGGTAGAAAATGCCCATTGAGATAAGCGAGAGGCCCTTCGTGCATAAGGAGAAAACCTTCCGGCGGCAAGTGCTAGTTACGGTCCTTTGGCAGTTTTCCCAGGGCCGAAAAGATAGACCGGCAAACGGGCTTGAAGTTCAGGGGCCAGGAGATATGCCCGGCAATCATGCTGTTTACCTACCGAATCAACCACAGAGATGGACTCGACTTTGTCCCTTAGACTGTCGGAGCCATTTACCAGCACAGGGCCGGTGCGCCCCAAAGCCGGGCTGTCGCAACGTTCTAATCCACGATACCACCGCAGGGCCGGGTCCGCGCAGTTAACGGTAACAAGCATCTTCTCCAGCGGAAATAAGGCCCGATCGTGGCGTCCTCCAGGCAGGAGCCAGTCGTTGCCGATGGCCGACGCTACCAAAACCGCCCGAAACCGCCCCTTAGAGCCGGAATCGCTCCCGGAATCGGCATCATTGAGCGATCGGCCCATGATCCGTCCGCCCCCTAACAGATGCAATGCTCCCGTAATCACCCGGGCGCCAAAACTATACCCAACAAGCAGGATCGGGGCCGAAGAATCTGCTCGTTTCAGGTGCCAAGCCAACAGATAGGCCTCCACATCGCTCCGGGCCGCTTTGAAACGAAGATCGGTCAAGGCCCGCGCGGAAATCCGCTCCGCAGGCCAGGACCAAATCACCAGCCGAAACCGCCGGTCTCCCCCGGCGTCGCAAACCCCCTGATAGATCACCCACGCCTGCTCAATCGCAGCGGCCGAATCCGCCCGATTCCCGTGAATGTAAATCACCGTCGGCGTAGCAGAAGCCATTCGGGAAAAAAACACATCCCCCTCCACGGCTTCCCATTTCTCTGGAGATTGCAGCCGCCAATAGTGAATCGTCTGGACGGCCTCTTCCAAAGCGGTCTCCCAAGTCGCCTCTCGAGTACTGACGAGCCACACCTCTCCCTTGAGGCCGCCTTCTCCTCCGCCGGTTTGTTGAACAGGCGGCTGGGTGCTGGGCGAAGAACCCTCGGCCCAACATGCCCCACCGGCCGGCCATTCGGCCAATAAAACCGCCGCAGCCATCCTCGCCATCATTTGCACGTAATAGCCGATCCCCATTCGATAGTCCAGCCTGCCTTTCCTCATGGCCGTTTGCTCCGGTGGAGGCTCTATGGCGTCTTACAGCGAAAAGGAAAAACGACTCCGTGCAGCGGGGACAAAAGGCGACAGCCATCGGAAAACCAGGAACTATCCCCCGGCTTTCGAGGACGGAGGCAATTTCTCCCCCGGGTTCTTCCAGGTACTTCCCAAAGGCCCTCATCCTGGATATTCAATTGTAGCCTTTATTCAACCTCGAGAGGTTAAGGGAAATAGAAAAAGCAGCAAAAAATCATCTGTTGCACTTGCACATCCGTTTTTATGGTGTAGAGTTGCTTGGCGACAACCTCTCGACCAAAGTTTGTTCCTACTGTTAGGGAGAAACGGAAAATGAAAAAAATTCTACTATTGATGGTTATAGGGATTTTGACGCTTTCTGCGGCTGGCTGCCGACAATGCCGACTATTCCGAGGAGTTTGGTGGCGGCAGGAGGCGGAACCGGTGATTGTCGATCCGTGTGGTCCCATGATCAATGCGGCGCCGTCCACCTGTTCGCCTTGCGCCCCCGGCCCCGCTGCAACAGCCGCTCCTACCACGACGGTCGTTCCCGGCCCCGGCGCCTACACGCCCAGCAATCCCTAAGGCGTGAAAAATCCAGAATCTTTTTCCCACGACGGCCTTTCACCAAAGAGTCGTTCGGAGGAACGTTCTGCCTACAACAGATGTCTGTTTTAGAACCTCTAAGGCTCTGAAGGTTCGTAACATTCCAGCCGAAGGCCGGCACATCAGTTTTTCTGGGTAGAAAATCCGGGGTGAAAACCGTGGGTGAAAACCCGGGAAGAAAGCGCGGGGAGAAAGCCCCTAGGCAGATAAAGCCCCTAGGGAGAGCCCCCTAGGCAGAGAAAGCCCCCTAAGTTGTCATTCCCGCGCAAGCGGGAATCCAGGCTTCTTTACGGCCTCTCCCTGGAACCGGGGATCGGGGACGCCTTCGCGGGGATGCCAAAGTACTCCACTCGGCCGAAAGGTCCCCAAAAACCCTCCGAATCGGAGGCCCAAATGCCAAGAAGGGTCGTTGAGCCGTTAGGAAGTTTTGCCTTCCCGGCGGAAAAGGGTTCCCACAGAACCTTCGAGGCTTTGAAAAAGAAACACCCCGATCTTGCCGGCGGAGACGCCCAAAAGTTGGGCCTCTACTCCATCGGGAGGCTACGGAAGAGTTTATGCCGGCTTTTCTGAGCGTCGAATCGCTTCGTACACTTCTTTCCGATGGACCGTGATCTCTTTCGGGGCTTCAATGCCCAAACGGACTTTATCCCCCCGGACTGAGACCACCGTTACAATGATGTCGTCGCGGATGACGATCGACTCAGAAGGTCTCCGGGTAATGACCAACATGAGAGGGGTCCTTTGGCGTGTTCCCCCTCAAAAGAGGGAAAAGGCATAATTTCTGCCTATTTTTGCTTGTATTATATCCACCCAGGGAAGGGTTTGTCAAATCTTTCACTGTCCTTGGGAGGGGGAGTTGTCCGTATTTTAGTGAGCCAAGGTGCGATTATAACGATTAAAAAAATTAGGAAGGTTAATCGGAATCGGCCAATGCACCCTCTTTTTTAGACCGATCTGGTGATTAACGACCTTTCCCCACGGATCGGTTACGGACTGTTTTACTCTATTACGCCATTCGGAGCAGGTTGGTTGGGGAAAATTTGGGAAAAAATCCCTTTTTCAGCCCAAAAACTTCCTTGGGGTTAAAAAAGGATTTACCCCCTGAAAAGCTCCTTGTTCAACTCCTTGGGGGGAATCCCTATCCTAGGGGGAGGCTAGCAAGAAGATAGAATTTCCTCTTTCTCTTTAGGCCCTTTTCAGGTAAATTTTCTCCAACGCTTTTGGCAGGAAGCCGTCCTTAAGGCAACAGGAGGTTGCAAAGTATGAGGCTGAACCCACCGGCTTGGGAAGTTCGGCAGTTAGTCGAGCACACCTTTCTCCATCTGGGCCTGTCGGAACAGACCCTGGAAAACCTGGCGGAAACCATTCTCCTTCGAGAGGGGCGCTATTTGGCCCGATCGTATCGCGTCGCCAATTTCATGGCGATGTGGCTTGTGGAAGTGGGGATCCTCCAATTCTACGACGGGCAGGGCCGAATGCTCTGCACTATCAATTTGTTCCAGGAGAAAAAGCCTGCCCGCGCCGCCGCCTAAGGGGAAACCATCGCGTCCGCCGGGGGGGAAAGGACAAAAGTTCTCCTTTTCCCAATAGGCTAGGGTCTCTGCCCCTGCCCTGTTAGTTTGTCTTTCCCAATAGGGCCGACCATCTACAAGGTCGCTAGTTCCACGTAAGGAACTAAGTCCTGAAGAGATCGACAAAAGTCGATCCCATCCTCCCAATAGACCAGATACAGACGGCGGCAATGCACATAAGGCCGATGACGCCACACTTCCGGCAGCAGGGGGTCTTTTTCGTGAAAACCGGCCAAAAGACAACAGGCCCCCGTTTCGGCGGACTCGTGGGATAAAGTCTCTAACAACACCCGAAATACGTCGCGTCGATCCTCCTGGATCGTCAAAAAACTCAAGAAACGATATGGGATTTCCTGCCCCGGACGGAAGCCTGCTGGTCTTCGCAGGTAGCTGCGAACTCGCTGCACGATGGCCTCATACATCCGCCGCCAGCCCCGATAACCGGCCAGCACCAATTGCCGGAAAGCCGTTTGGTTCCACAAAGCCGCCGCTCCAACCACCCGTCCTTGTTCCAGGGCCAAGTAAAAGTCCTTTGTGTGCAGGTCCCGCAGATGCGGCACGCCGCTCAAAAAATCGTTCGCAATAAAACAGGGAAAAAACTGCCGACGCGGACCATGCTGGCTGAGACATTCTTCGATCTGCTGGATGTGCGAGGCGTCGGCTCGAACGACCTCGATGGGGCCGGAAGAACGCCCTCCGGCCGTGGTTGTCCGAATCCCCACGGCGTAATAACGCCCCCAATCGTCGTAATAAGGCAGACCTGCTCGACCACTGGCCAAAAGCTGCCGAATCTGGTAGGCGTCTTCCGGAATCGTCGTAAGATAGAGCTGGGTTTGCCGATCCCGATGCAATTCGTAAAAACTTCGATATATCCGGGCCAAAAGCATTCCGCTCCGAACGCTCGGATCAATCCACACGCCGCCCAAATATCCTAAATTAGCCGCCATTCCATTCATGTAGGCCGCTCGGATCGAACGAATCCCCCAACCCACAATCCGATCGGTCTGGCTGTCCCGCACCACGCCGATCTGATTGACCGGCCCCTGGACACGCACACTCTGGAAAAAGCTTGGTTGATGGCGGAAATACACCGTCGCCGAACCGCTCCTGATCTGTTCGACGGCTAGGTTCTGCAACTCCGCATCATCCGAAGGTTTGGCCAGTTCGATCAAAAACTGCGTCATCTTCACTCCTAGTCGGCCAGAAAAAATACTTCCTGCAAAAAGGACACTTCCCAGCAGCTTCTTCACTAGGCGCTGATGGGCTTCTGGAAGGAGTATGCCCTTCCCTGGATGGAACTACTGAGCCGGTTACGTTGTCGCCTCCGAGCTACAACCGCTTGCGATAGCATCATGATGCCAGCTTCGGGCTATAGTGGTTGAAGTCTCACAACGGAACCTGTTCGGAACTACCCGGGGGATTTCAAACTGGCTGTCTCTCTTTAGGGCAATGGAAAAAAATGTCTCTCCATTCCTCTCTTCAATCCTAGGAGCTAGGGAAGATTCTGGGTATCGACCCTGAGTCCGAGGGACCGTAGGAGGTCTCCATTCCCATTATGACCGATCCAGAGGCTTCATGGGGAACCTTGGGAAAAAAATCTCCTGAAACTGCTTTACCCGAATTTCCCATTCTCTGCATTTTGCCATACCCTCAGAAACTCCTCCCAATCCGCCTTTTGTCTATAGATGTGGTAATAGATGCCCATCTAGGAAAACATTCCGAACCCCCCGCCACTTTTTGGGGGATTGAAGTATTGATCCGGAGGGATAGACCAGGGGATTCCCTTTCCTAGAAGTCCGGCAGGCTGATCAATTTCGATCTTTGAGGTTGTGGATTGGAAAGTTCTTTGGTAGAAGGTGGCCTGCCAGTTCAGCCCCCTATGAAATTTCGGTAGGAAGTCGATAGGGAGAAATTGAAGCAGGTATTTTCATAACAAGGCATGTTTTGCAACATTACAAACACCATTTTATTTTCCAGATTTCCTATTTTATCTATTTTCCAATTTAAGAACATTTTCTCCTGCTTATATAAAAGGTCTTCCACCCAGACAACTTGATCCATAAATAAAGGAAAAAATCCTTTTTATTTTTTCAAAAGACCGATTTTACCAAAGATAGGGAAACTTCCGCAAAAGCACCCTTTAGCCGGTTGGACAAACCACTGCCAAGGCTCTTTTACCACAAAAGGGTTATTTTCAGTATCTCTCCGGGCAAGGAAGCAAAGTGTGGGTGGTAGCCCAGTCTGTCCGACGGGCTTAAGTGCCGTTTGGACAGACGGTGGACACATCCAAGAGTGGAGGAATATCGGCGTCGAATGGCGGAAGTTGTGGCTTTGCACTTCATTTCCATATAGGCGATGCAGCCTTTTATGAGTTGGCAAAAGCGGGACACCATTTGGCCAATTTTGTGTATTTTGGTCAGCCTGTTTGTGTTGACGGTTACTGCGCCGAGGTCTTGGGAACGAAAAGTACATCCAAATGGAGTTGCCCATTCCTCAGCCAGTTTAACCAAGTCTCCGGGCGCGAAAGCCGTTGCCTCGGAACATTCTGGTACGAGCAGCGCTGTCCGATCGGAAGGGGCGCCGCCTTCCGTCTTGGAATCCGCGGCGCGGGTTTCGGAAAAAGCGGAGAAATTGCTGCCGCCGCAACTCCAGAGTAGCGAGCAGACCAATCCTCAGAATAGAGAACAAACCGCGACATCGCCGGAGAAAGCCGTCGAACTAAAAACACCTACCGAGGGAGTGATTGTTACTCCGTCGGAACGTGTGGGAAACCCACTAGGTCCCGAATTGAAACCTACGGGTGCTTCCGGTAATCCATTGAGGGCAGGATGGGAGCCTGTTTCGGCGTCGCCTTCTGAGCAGTCCGAACCGGCCGTCGCTTTACCATCGGAAAACTCTTCGGTTGTCGGCCCGGCCCGTCAGGGTGAAAACATTCGGGCAGAAAGCAATGGCCCGGAATTGAGAAGACCTTCGCCAGAGGGGCCTCTTCCTACCAATCCAGACGCCGAAAAATTAGCCGTCTCTTCTCTTGCTCCAATCGCCGAGCACCCAAAGAAAGAAACCATTGCCTCGCCGCCGGAGAAAACCAGCCCATCGTCGTCCTCTTCCGGGACGCCAATCCTCCGGATGGCTGGACCTGAAAGAGAGCCGTCCGCGCTCTCCGGCCCTGCACCGGCCCAAGGTACAGATACGAAAACAGCGGGCGAAACGCCCCCCGGCGAACCCGCTGGAAATTCCGAAACGGGGAGTTTTTCTTCGGAATCCGGTGAGGCGGCGCCGGAGCAAGCCGGTCCGCCTTGGACGCCTCGGGCTTTGATCGCTCAATTGGAGACGATTGCCGACGATCCCCAGGCGGGGCCTTGGGCCCGGCAAGTGCTGGCGGATGTGCGTGGGTTAACGCCTCTATTGGAGCGGCGGAGTCCGGAGGCGGGGATGATCTTAAATCGACTCACCCAATTGGGTCGGGAAAGCGATCGTCTGGAGCCGATGCTGACCGACCGTCGGACGCTTCGTAATTTTCGTCAGGCGCGTTTTGGTTTGTATCGGCGTTTGGATTTATGGACTTATTGGCTTCGAGAGCCGCCGCTGATGGAGGACCTTGGACCGAAGGACCTTTCCGAGGCGGATTGGAACGAGCTTACTCAGGCGGTGCAGGAGTTGGATCGGCTGACCGCGGTCTCGCCGGAGGGGCGGGCTTGGCGCCGATATCTTTTACTTGATTCGCTTCGGGAGTTGCTAGCGCGGCGGGAGCAGATTTCTTCGGCGGATCGTCGGGCGTTGGCTCGCCGGATTTTAGAACGTTTCACACGACGCGGATTGGCCCCGGAGCAGCAAGGTTTTTTGAATATGGGGCCGGGCGGCGTGGTGCAACGGCATCTTCGGGCCTGGGCGATCGAACCCGCCCCCGAGACCCCTGAAGTACTTGCCCATGTGGAGGCTTACGAAGCAACGGCTCAGCCTAGCGACGCACAGCGATTGGCCGCCGATTGTCAGCGACTCCTCTTTTCCGCCCATCCCGCTCGTCGGGCGCTGGGAGAACGACTTCACTATCATTATCAGAACGCTAATCTACGGATCGTGATCACGGAGGATTTACTGAATCGGCTCATTCCGCTCCGGGACCCGGAGTATCAATGGGTTGCCGACACAGTTCTCGG
This sequence comes from Planctomycetota bacterium, assembly GCA_029550925.1. Classification (GTDB taxonomy): domain Bacteria; phylum Planctomycetota; class Planctomycetia; order Pirellulales; family Thermoguttaceae; genus JANXAQ01. The sequence continues at coordinate 17,665 of JAKPGL010000111.1, read as the reverse complement.
CGTGCCGGTCCGAGGCCGCAGCCTGGTATTTACCGATGTGGCGATGCGGACGATCCCGGACCCGGCTCGGGTCCGATTGGCTTTGGAAGTAACCGGCCGGGTTTCTTCGATGACGACGGCGTATCAGGGGCCGGCCATTTTCTACAATCGGAGCGACGCCGTGTATGTGGCTCGCAAGCCTTTAGAAGTCGGGACGTTTGGGATTCGGCTTTGGCCGGCCGAGGTGGAGGTTCGCAATTCCACCCGGTTACGAGGGCTGGAGACGGATTTTGATCCGATTCCGCTGTTGGGTTCGATCGTTCAGGAAGTGGCCCGCTCGCAGCATGAGGCTCGTCGTTGGGAAGCCAATCGGGAAATCGAGGCAAAACTGAAGGCCCGTGCAAAAGCCCAAATCGATGCAGAAGCGGACGCCCGACTTACGACCGTCTCCCGCCGATTTCAAGACCAGATTCTAGGTCCGATGGCTGCCTTGGGCCTTGGGCCGGAAATGGTCGAAGCCAAGACGGATTCCCAACGGATCACCATGCGTTTGCGGATCGGCGGCCCGGACCAACTGGGGGCCAATACTCCGCGTCCGTGGGCGCCCAGCGACAGTCTGGCCAGCTTCCAAGTACACGAGTCGGCCGTCAACAATTTCCTGGATCGGTTGGACCTGGCAGGCCGGACCTTTACGCTGCCGGAACTTCGCCAGTGGGCGGCCGACCGACTTCATCGGCCCGAATTCGCCCAACGCAAGACCGAACATGATGACGTGTGTCTGACCTTTGCCCAACAGGACCCGGTGGTTATTCGGTTCCAAAACGGACGATTTTCCATTTCCTTGTCGATCGCCTATCTCCGCAAAGGTCAGAACGAATGGAGCAATTTTCAGGTCTGCGCTTTTTACCGCCCAGAGATCGACGGCACGCAGGCCCGGTTGGTGCGTGACGGCGTGGTCCACCTTCGAGGCGATTTAGACATGCGTTCGCAGATCGGCCTGCGCGGTTTATTCGGCAAAGCATTCGACAAGGAAAAACCCCTGCTCATCTCGCCGGAAAATATCAGCCCCGACCCACGGATGCGAGAGTTGATGATTACGCAGTTTGTCATTGAAGACGGTTGGGGTGGGATAGCCGTCGGCCCCAAGCAGCGATCTGCACCGCCAGAAATTGTCCGTTTGCCTAAAGCAGCCTCCCAGGGACCGGTGTACTAAACCAGCAGGTTTCCCAGCCAGTCCGGTCCGAAGCGTCGGGCGTCTAAGGCATGGCGCGATCCTGGAAATCCATTTCCAAAAGTTCCAGAAGGGGGTCTTCCGTTTTCCCCGCCCGGAATATAATACCCCTAAACGAATGAAGTCGCTCTCGCGAAGACTTTAGTATTGGGCAGAGGGAAATTCCTCATGCTATTAGGCGAACCAGAACGTACTCAGGCCGATCTCTGTTTCCGTCTGCTGGGTATTCCGGTCCGGGTGCATCCTTTTTTTTGGTTGGTGGCGGTGATCTTAGGCGCCAATTTCATCGAGGGGCCGAAAGACCTGGTTCTTTGGCTGTTGGCGGTGTTTACGGCTATTTTGGTCCATGAACTCGGCCATGCGGTGGTGATGCGTTTGTTTGGGTATCGGCCGTCGATCACGCTGTATGGCTTGGGCGGGTATGCGTCCTACGACCGTTTTTGGCGGGGAAGCGGTTGGGGCGGCGGCGCCTTCGGGCAAATCCTGATCAGTGCGGCCGGTCCCGGGGCTTCCCTGCTGCTGGCCTTTCTGATCATTGTCGGAGTCTGGGTGACGGGCCATCCGGTTCGGTTTTTTTGGGGTCTGCCTTATGGGTTCACGGCGGTTTTTGCCTTGGGGTTTTCTGAAATACTGGATCAGTTTCTTCTTTGGCTCACCGGGGTGTTGATCGCCTGGAGTTTTTTGAATCTTCTGCCTATTTATCCGTTGGATGGCGGACAGATCGCCCGGGAATTGCTTGTTTGGGCCAACCCCCGGCAAGGCATTCTGCAATCGTTGGTCCTTTCGGTCCTAGTGGCCGGCGCATTTTGTGCAGCGTCGCTAGTGCTGTGGAAGAGTTGGTTTTTGGCGATTCTTTTCGGCTATTTGGCCTTTGCCAACTTCATGACGCTCCAGGCGTCCGGTGGGCGATCTTCGGGTTGGTAAAGCTTTTTTCTGTCGGTCCTATTCGAGTTGGAACTCTTCAGGACTGGTAATACTCAGCCGAGTGAAGCAGCGACATGTTTCTCTCCGAAGAGGATAATGTGTCATTCCCACTCTAGCGGGAATCCAGACTTGTTCCCGCTCAAGGAGGAACCAAAAAAGCTAAAACAGGGGAAACTCGGACGCCCTGCCTTTGCAGGAATGAGCGGTTGCTCCATTTGGTCGAAATAGCGTCAGGACTGTAACCCCGTCTAACGGAATGGAAGAACATTTTCCGTCGTCGAAGCGTCGGCAGTTCCGTTTGCGATGTCGGCAAGAGAAGAGAGTCGCCAAAAATTTTTCAAAATTTTTCTAAAAATCTTAAAAAACCTGTTGCATTTTTTGAAAAGGATGCTACAACATTATGCAACTGCGTTTCTTTCGTGCTAATTTGGTAGCAGTGAGGAGCGACTCAGGGAAGAGCACGTGGGAAACAGCAGCTTGGTAGGAGGTCAATTCTAGGGCGCAGTTTCCCGCACGACCTCGGAGGTCGTGACTGCTATCCAGGAGGGACTCGCCCCGAAACCTTTTTGAATGGAGGACGTGTGATGGCTACCAAAAAGGCCGCCAAGAAGACCACCAAAACCGCCAAAAAGGCCACCAAGAAGAAAGCCTGCCGAAAGAAGTAAGTTGTCCTAAAGGCGCGGGAGTTTTCTAATTTCCCCGCCGGGGACTGTGCCGCGTCAAAAATGTTGGTGGCCGGACGCGGCACAAACGTTTTCTCAAAAGCCGCTTGGGCACGTTCCCAAGCGGCTTGTTTTTTGCGCCTCAAAGACAAAACACCCGCTGAGGTCTGCGAGAGCAAGAACGATCTTCCAGTTCCTACCGTGACGAGGTCAACCGCCTCATTCCAGCACCGGTAGGTTCACCTGGTGGGCCTTTTGCCGGCGGACTTGAATGGCGCTGTGAACCAACCGCCGACAGATCGTCTCCAGAAAACCTGTCAAAGCGGTATCTTGCCAGACGGCGGCAAGCCGACCTTCGTCGCACTGCGTCCGAAGCCCCACATTCAGCGGAATTTCGCCCAGAAAAGGCACGTTCAGCTCTGCCGCCCGGCGTCTGGCCCCGCCGCAACCGAAAATCTCGTGCCGCATCCCGCACCCCGGACAGATAAAATAGCTCATATTCTCCACCATGCCCAGGATTTCGATCTGGAGTTTTCGGAACATGGTGATGGCTTTGGCGGCGTCGAGCAGGGCCACATCCTGCGGCGTGCAGACGACCACCGCCTCGGTCAGAGGTAACAGTTGCGAGAGACTCAGGGCCACATCGCCGGTCCCCGGCGGCAGATCAATGATCAGATAATCCAGATCGCCCCAATCGGTGTCCCGAAGGAATTGGCTGATGGCGTTATGGAGCATCGGTCCCCGCCACAGCACTGCCTCGCCCGGCGGCACAAAAAAGCCGATCGACATCACCGCCAAACCGTCCACCCGCACCGGTTGGAGCCGGTCGTTGACCACCGTGGGCTGTTCGTGGACGCCTAAAAGATGAGGAATACTCGGCCCATAGACATCGGCGTCCAAAAGGCCGACCTGAGCACCGGCCCTGGCAAGTCCTTGGGCCAACAGGGCGGCTACGGTGCTTTTACCTACGCCGCCTTTGCCCGATCCGACCGCCGCCACACTCTTGGCCGATAGCCCCACCACTCCCTGCCGCTCCGGCGGACGGGCCCAAGGCGTCAAAACCACCTCCACCTGCTCCAGGTGCGGAAAGGCCGTCCGAAGTTTTTCCACCAAGGCCGATCGCAACTCTTCCCAAACCGGGGCGGCAAAGGTCGGTAGTCCAACCACCACCGAAAGCCGACCGCCGTCGGCCCGCACCTGCTGTACCTGCCCTAGCTTCACAATGCTTCGGCCAAGTTCCGGGTCTAAAAAATCCTGCAACGTTTCTAGTACATCGGTTTCGGTAATCGGTTTGCTGTTCATCGAAGCACCTAGTCCTCCAAGCGGAAACCATAGCCCAACATCGGCGGTTCCAGAGAAGGAAACCTTTTGGCGAGGGCGCCTCCGGGCTTATTAGGAATTCAACCGTTTTCGATCCACTCCGAGGAGTTCAGGATAGTGGTTGGAGGCTAAAAAATAAAGAGGCCCGGGCGCTAGTAAGCCGCCGCCATTCCCTCCACCGAAGCCGCCCCATCGGTTCGGCGAGTGTATGGATTTGGAAACAAAAGTCCCGGAAAACGTTTCGTTTTTCAAACATCCTTTTCCTAAACCAGAAATTTCCCTGATCGGAAAGTACCTCTTTTCTAGGGAAAAATTGGTCTCCCCCGACCTTTGGCGTGAGTGGGTTTTTGATCGTCTTATTGGCTTTTTCCAGGAAAAAATGCCCAAACTCCTTCGGATCCTCTTGCCCCGGCACGCAATATGCAAGGATTTTCCTTTGACAGACCTTTCCCAAGGGAAGTATCTTCGCCCCTAAACTCCCAGGAGAGTGTTCCAAAAACTTGGGAGGACGCTGGTCTTTCTCGCAAGAAGCGATCCTGAAACCGCCTGGAGGAGTTTCTTTTTCTAGGAATTGGGTAAAAGGGAAGAGATTTTATCAAGATTGTCCCATCGGTCTCTATCCAGGCCGAAACCAACTCCTTTTGTTCTTTTTATGAAAAAACCGCAATGAACCGCTGCATTAACGCCCAGCGACGCAGAGGAATGATTACTGTGGAATGGATTCTGTTGGCCATTATTTTCGGCCTGAGCCTCGTGGCCGGGGCCTGGCTGCTGCGAAATACCCTGGTGACAGAATACGGCCAACTAAGCGATGCCATCGAAGAGGTCAATCTTTGGGACTGCGTCCAATGCCCGAACGAGCCTCCGATATTGTTACATCCCAACGAATGCACCAATCTGGGGCAGATCCGCTTTTGTTTTCTCGGTTATTACGGCGGCCCAGGCGGACAGGATGGCTACTGGTGGCAGGTTACGTATCTCCAATCGGATGACGACACCAAAACTTGCTGGTTTCAGGTCGATGTCCCGCCCGGAGGAACAGCTTATTATAATATCAACCATGTATCGTACTCCCCGCCCCCTGAGCAGCAAAAAGAAGTATTTACCACTACCGCAGATATTACTTTGCGATGGACCGGTACCAACACCTCGGTGGAGCAGCATCCGAATCCTTATGGTCCGGTTCGTTTTCGCGCGGTGGTCCCCTAAATCTTGTTAGACAAGGAAGACCCGGGGTGAAGCTAGGGGGGTCTATTTGGTAGCGGCTTTGGGCCAGGGCAAACGGCGCCAAATGCGTTCGGCCAGGCTCTGAGCTGGTCGCCAATGGCGTTTCAGATGCCGAAGGGCCATCTCGACCAAAGGCCTAACCTGCCGGGGCGAGGTGGTAAAATGCACCACGCCTGCCTGCCGAAAAAACCATTCTGACTCAGCCCAACGTCGATCGGCCACTACCGCTAATCGGCTTTCTGGGGCGAAGCGATCGATCCATCGCAGCGTGTCCAAAATCTCTGGGAGATTATTCGGCCAAAGTTCGACGACCAGGAAACTGCCCGGTCTGGCCTGAAACACCTCCCATGCTGCCGACCAACCAAAAAATCGCTTCCAGTATTTCCGGATGTTCGGTTCGGCCCGTAGCATGGCCGCCGCCCAAACGCCGCTTTGCTCACAAAGGATGATTCGTGGAGCACTAGGCGTTTTCTGGGCGTTCTGCAACAGCGGAGCAGAAGACTCTGATTCGGTTTTGGACGTTTTTTTTATCGGCTGATCAGGATGCACCATCGTAGGAACTAATTTATAGAGGTCGGTTTGAGTACTTTTGGTTTGTCCAAGGATTTTTTCTCTGAAGTTGCGCCCATGCTTCACCCGGCGTCATGACGGCGGTAACAGGGAGCCGGACGATTGGTACACCCCGGCCCTGGTAATAGTCGATGAGCGGTTGGGTTCGGGCCGTATAAATGGCCAATTTCGCCTGGACAGAGGCAACCGCATCGTCGGTTCGCCCTTGCCGATCGCCGCCTACATTAGTACGAATCCGCTCCAGCACTACCTCCGCCGGGCACTCCAAATGGATTACCGCTTGCACATCAATCCAAGGTCTCAACGCCTCGGCCTGGCCCACATGGCGAGGCAGCCCATTGAGCACGATCCAACGTTCACCGCTGGAACCTGTTGTGCTTCGGGTAAGTGGAAGGGCGGTTTGGTGCAGAACGTCCGGCGTCTCCACGCCCTCCACAACCAAAAACCATTTTAGAATCTTCAAGGCCAAGGGAAAATGCGCATCTTCCAACAAGGCCCCCCGTTGAAGCACCTGCTGAACGAACTCTCGCTCTTGGGGCGTAAAGTAGGAAAACGGCCCCCCCTCCTCCTGTTGGCTCTCTGGACTTCTCCCGATGTCGGAGGAGTCTCCAAGGTCCCCGGCAGAAGATTCCCGCTTAACGGGCGGAGGACTCAGCACCGTCCCACAGGTCGATCCCGAAGCAATCCGACGTAATTGGGCGCCAAAATCAAAATGCACGCACCGTCGGCCCCATACCCCCTGCTGGGCTAGCAGCTCACCCAACGGGGTTTTCCCCGATCCGGTCGGGCCTAGCAAGAGCAGACCTTGATAAACCGGCGCGGATTGTCCCGAGCCTTCAGATTCGGAATCGCTCATGAAGGATAGTCGCCCTTTCTAAAAGGTTTCCCAGGTTCATTTATCCCCAGTTTTGGGGTGGGGTGCAAAAATTGGCGGTTTCCCTGGGGGGTTGATCATGGAAGCTATTTATGGCATATTGGTAATTTTCTATCGAGGGAAGCCTTCTTTTCCTGTAGTTTTCTGGGAAAGGGAGGATTTTTATTTTATTTTTGAGTTTAAGGCAAGCCTTGGGAAGGACGGCTGGGAGCGAGTTCAGACGCCTCTGCCCAAGTGAAGATGTCATCGGGAAAATAGGGGAATACGGGGTGGAAGTTTGGCCGGCCATTGACATTCGGCAAGGGCGATGCGTTCGGCTTCGGCAAGGGGATTTTTCCCAGGAGACGGTCTATAGTGAAGACCCGGCTTCTATGGCCCGGCATTGGGTGGGCCTGGGCGCCCGGCGCCTTCATTTGGTCGATCTGGACGGGGCGGCCCAAGGAGAACCGGTCAACCTAGAGGCCCTCCAAAAGATACTTCAAGTGGCGGATGTTCCCTGCCAATTGGGAGGGGGAGTTCGCTCCCAACCCTGGATCGAACGCCTTTTGGGGCTTGGCATCCAACGGCTTGTGGTAGGAACAGCAGCCGTAGAAAATCCCCAGTGGTTTTCCCAAATGTGCCAGAAATTCCCAGGAAAATTAGTCTTAGGCATTGACGCCCGAGATGGATGGGTGGCGGTGGCTGGTTGGCAACGCACCAGTCGAGTACCGGCGATCCAGTTAGCCCAAGAGTTTACTCACCTGCCTTTGGCGGGGATTGTTTATACGGACATAGCGACCGATGGAATGCTTTCCGGGCCGAATGTAGAGGCGATGGCTGCCATGCAGGCGGCGGTATCCTTGCCGGTCATTGCTTCTGGGGGGATTAAAAGCCCCCAAGATGTCGAAAAACTGGCAGCCGCCGGATTGGCCGGGTGTATCATCGGCCGGGCGCTTTACGAAAAATGCCTCACGTTACCAGAAGCGATGCAGGCAGCGGGGGAGATTTTACCACCCTAAATGGTTGTTCTCGCCCTTATCGGAAAGATGCAGATCGACCCTTGGAACCCCCTTTCCATCCCCAAAAGCCCTCCCCAGAAATTTTTTCCTTTACTAAAATCATGGGAAAGAACATACACAGAACCATCGTTAGAATGCCTGAACGGTTTCCCAGGGAATGGTCTCCCGAATAAAAAAGTTGTGTGGTCTCCTTTTAAAAACGTATCGAGGACTATAGAAAAGAGGTATCTAAGGACATTCTCATGGCCAAGTACGACGTGGACCAAATTCGGAATGTGGTGTTTTGTGGGCACGGCTCTTCGGGAAAGACGACGCTCGTTGACAAACTGCTCAACATGACCGGAGCGGTCAGCCGACCGGCCAGCGTCGAGGATCGGACCAGCATCTGCGATTTCGAGGAAGAGGAAAAGGCTCATCAATATACGATCGAAGCCAAACTGGTGCATTTTGACTATGGCGGCAAACATTTCCATGCGGCCGACACTCCCGGGTACCCCGATTTTATCGGCCAGACGATCGGCGTCATGCGGGGGATGGAAACCGCTGCGATCGTCATCAACGCCCAGGCGGGCATCGAGGTCAATACCCGACGGGTCTTTGCCGAGGCTGGCAAAGCGGGGCTGGGGCGGATGATCATCCTCTCGAAAATGGACGGCGAAAACATCTTTTTTGACAAGCTGATCCACAGCATTCGAGAGATGTTCGGACAGGCATGTGTGCTGTTGAATGTGCCGGTGGGGTTGGGATCCGATTTTCGGGGGGTGGTAAGCACGTTGAAACCCCCGTCGGAGACTAAAGGGGCGGTGATCGACCCGGCCTCGATCCACACTCCGCTTCTGGAGTCGATCATCGAGACGGACGAAGAGGTCTTGGAACGGTATTTCGAGGGCCAGGAACCCACCGAGGAAGAAATTGCCCGGTTGATTGTCCAGGCGACGGCCTCTGGGGCGTTGATTCCGATGGTGTGCGTGTCGGCCAAGACAGGCGTCGGGATGCCGGAATTGCTGGAGGCGTTGGCCTTGTGTGCGGCGCCGCCGACGGCGATTCGCCGGACTGGCAAAAAGGCCGACGGCGCGGAAGTAGAGATTACGCCCGATCCGGCCGGCCCGCTGGTAGCGCAGGTGTTCAAGACCCGCGTCGATCCGTTTGTGCAAAAAATTAGTTTCATCCGGGTGTATTCCGGTACGTTGAAAAAGGAAAGTGCGGTCCCGGTGGTGGGCGAGCGGAAGCCGGTCAAGTTGGGCCAACTGCTCCACATGCAGGCTTCGGAGAGCGAGCCGATCGACGAGATTGGGCCTGGCGGCATTGCGGCGGTCATCAAGGTCGAAGAGCTCCAGACCGGCAGTTCTCTAGGGGAAGCGGCCCTGCCGCCGATTACGTTTCCTGCGCCGATGGTCGGCATGGCCGCCTCGCCCAAGGCCGGCGGCGACGAAACGAAAATCACCGGCGCTCTGGGTAAAATCTGCATGGAAGACCCCACCTTCCGCCGGGAATGGGACCCTCAAACCAAGGAACTGGTCATCTACGGCATGAGCGAACTACATCTGCAGATCGTCCGCGAACGCCTCAAACGCCGCGACAAATTGGAAATCGAACTGAAAGAACCGAAAATCCCCTACCGGGAAACCATCCAGGGCAGCGCCGAGGGGATGTATCGGCACAAAAAACAGACAGGCGGGCGCGGCCAATTCGGCGAAGTCCATATCCGCATGTGCCCGCTGCCTCCGGGCACGAATATCGAACAGTTCGCCACGAAAGATCGCTTCCCCGAGTTGAAAGAAATCCATTACGATCCCGATTGGAACTTCTTGTGGATCGACTCGATTGTCGGAGCTTCCATTCCGGGCAACTTCATGCCGGCCGTGGAAAAAGGTTTTCGAGAACGCATGAGCAAAGGCGTTTTGGCCGGCTATCAGGTGCAGGATGTGTGTGTGGAGGTGTTCTTCGGGAAACACCATCCGGTGGATAGTTCGGAGCAGGCTTTCAAGACCGCAGCTTCGATGGCTTTCAAGAAGGTGTTTTTGGAAGCCAAGCCGTCGCTGTTGGAGCCGATCGTGCGTATGGAAATCACTGTACCGCAAAAAAACGTCGGCGATATCAATAGCGATATTGCCAGCCGACGCGGCCGGGTCCTGGGCATGGATTCGGCCGGAGGCGACTATCAGACAATCATCGCCGAAGCCCCCTTGGCCGAGGTGAGCACCTACGCCCGAAGCCTTTCGAGCATCACCGGCGGCCAGGGCAGCTATACGATGGAGTTTTGTCGGTACGACGTGGTTCCCTCCAACCTGGCCAAGGAAATCATCGAAAAAGCCCAACGCAAAGAAGAAGAGGAAGAGGAGTAATCTCGACCGGCCCCGCTTCGGCCGCTTTCGCCGCCTTCCAGATGGTAGGGCGGGAATAGTGGATAAAGGTGTATTGTCTGTGGGGCTCTCTGGAATTACTTTCCTCATTCCCCCAAAGTCCGATCCCCATGGGCCAACTGCCTCCTTCGCGCTATTTTCCCTCGGCGGAATTGGCCGACGAAACCGGCCTGGTGGCCATCGGGGGGCGACTTTCTCCCGATTGGCTTTTGGACGCATACCGCCACGGCATCTTCCCTTGGCCTTGCGGGCCAGATTGGTGGCCGATCCCCTGGGTTTCCCTAGACCCACGGGCCATCCTAGAGTTCGACCGACTGCACATCTCCCGAAGCCTACACCGTACCTTGCGAAAACGGCGATTCGAGATCACCGCGGATCGGAATTTTGATGCGGTCATCCGTGCCTGTGCCGAGGCCCCAGGCCGTCGTGGGGCCACCTGGATCACCCCGGCCATGATCCGGGCCTACAACCGCCTGCACCATCTGGGCCACGCCCATTCGCTGGAAGTCTGGCTCGAGGGGCGATTGGTAGGCGGAATTTACGGCGTGGCCGTGGGCGCCGCCTTCTCGGCGGAGTCCATGTTCCATCTGGTCTCCGACGCCTCGAAGGTGGCTCTGGTCTATTTAGTCCGCCATCTTCAAGCCCGCGGCTACCAACTCCTGGATGTGCAGGAACTTTCCCCGCACCTCAAGCGGATGGGGGCTACAGCGATTCCACGCAAAGAGTTCTTGCGCCGTCTGGCCGAGGCGGTGATTCAGCCCGTTACTTTCGGCCGCACCTTGGAATCCCCCTAAAAAATGACCATGTGCAATGACAAGGTGCGCGGAGGCCCCGTTCACCAACCTCTTGCGGATCAGAACACCCCGCGTTTGCCGAGGTTCATGCGCGCCACGGGCGGGTGCGTTTGGGGTTTTCGGCCAAGATTTGGTTGAATATTCGCACATCTTCAGCAATTTCGAAATCGAACATTCCGGCCAAGACGAAGTCCGCCCCGCCCCGAATGACATATCGAAACGCATTGGCCGGCGGAATGGCCCCCGCCGCCATCACCTTGAAGGCAATCCACGGCTTCTCCACTTTTTCCATAAATTCAATGGTCTCCTTCGGATGACTGCACCAGTAGCCGGGGATCTCGGCCGTCGGGCCGGTAATTTGTTCCGGTTTCGGCCCGGTGGGATATTGATGATGGTGGAGGGTTTTGATGTAGAAGTCAGCGGGCGCTTTCAGACGCTCGCATTCCTGGACAACCCGCAGGTCATGTCCGCCGACACCGCATAGGACGCCTTTGGATTTCACCTGTTCCACCGCCTGGGCGATCAATTCCGGCTCGCCTTGGCCTACCAGGGCGTCGGCCCGCACACCCCAGATATAGATGGCGTCGGTGCCGAAGTCGATCATCTTTTCGACCTGTTCTTTAAACTCTTTGAGCCCCGGTTTCATCTCGGCCGTTGGACAAATAATCCAGTGCATTCGGCCGCCATGCTTCTGGCGATACTCCTTGAGCATCTCCAGCACTCCGGGGGCGGTGTGGATCACCAAAGCGTTGACGCCGTGCGTCTCGGCCAAAGCCATTGTCTCGAAAATCTTCTCCTTGGTGTTGTAGTGCTGGGTTAGGGTATAGACATAGCGGAGGTCCCGGCTGTGGGTATAGTGGGTCAGCAGGTTGCCGCCCAGAAGCAACCGTCCGATCTGAAGACGGCCCAGTTTCCCTTTCGGCACTTGCTCTTTGGCTTGGTGGGGCGGCTGGGCGGGCTGGTGAGTTGTCTCCGACGGAGCAGCCTGCTCGGCGGCGGACGCTAGAGACGTTTGAGATGCGGACGCCATTGCCAATCCGGCTGTTCCCAATAACGATTTTTTCACAAAACCTCGCCGAGTCCATTGTTCGTTCATCGGCTTGCTCCTTGGGGATAAGAAAGAAGGAAGATCGACTTTGGAAATGCGGCATGCCCATATATTTTAAGCCATTTTACCGGACTTTTGAGTAGCAATCCGCTTGACAATATCTGTTTTTCTCAGGATACTTTAGTTGGGAAGGATTTTGGGGGAGTTTCTTTAGAAGAGCCCATTTCGACCTGAGAGGAGTCAATTTCTTTCTTGATTCGAGGGTAGGCGGATGAACCATACGGCAAAAAGTAGCGTTTTGGTCCAGGGAGTTCTGTTGGTGGGCGTGGCGGCGATTGTGTTTGTGGGCTTTCTGGCGGGCTGCGGCGGCAGTGGGGCTAAGTTGCCGCCGCTAGCCTCCGTGTCGGGCAAAGTAACCTTGGACGGCAATCCCCTGCCTCGCGGCACGGTAACCTTTATCCCCGACGAATCCAAAGGGACCAAAGGCCCCACCGCGGTCGGCCAGATCGGCTCGGACGGACGATTCACTCTCCAGACGGCACAACAGCCCGGCGCCGTCCTCGGCCATCATAAGGTCCGCATCCGCGCCCGCCAAGAGGCCAAAACTCCTCAGGAGGAAGGAAAAGAGCCTTCCTTGATCCCCACCAAGTACGAAAACGAAAATACCTCCGGCTTGAGTTTTGAAGTCAAAGCCGGTGAAAAGAACGACTTCAACATCGAACTTCGTTCCCGGTAAAAACTCTGGGAGAAACGAAGTTTTTACCGGAGTATGAAGGAAGGGAAGGTGTTTGGCCATGGACCATTGATCTTGTCGTGGGAGTTGCCTTTTTACAAAAGGAGAGTTGGACGCATGAACCGAGAGAAAATTAGACCGGTTATTGGAGGTCTTCTTAGGGTTTTTGTCCACCGGCGGCAAAAACCCGGCGGCGGATTCACCCTGGTGGAACTCTTGGTGGTTATTGCCATTATTGGGATTTTGATTGCTCTTTTGTTGCCTGCGGTGCAGGCGGCCCGCGAGGCGGCCCGACGCGTCCAATGCACCAATAACCTCAAACAGATCGGCCTGGGACTTCTGAACTACGAAAGCGCCCGCAAAGTTTTCCCACCGGCGGAAATCCACGCCAAGGCGGTCCAAGGCTCTTGCCCCCATTGCTGCTGGAACTGCTTTATCGGCTGCTGGGAAAACCTGATCTTTCCCTTTGTGGAAATGCAACCGCAGTATGACCGCCTGGAGTTCGGCTTCACACCTCAATATGATTCCGAGAGAAATCGAGAGATCATGCAAGGGGAATATCCATTATTTCTTTGTCCTAGTGATCCTTATCGGGGGCTGACCACCCCCTGGAGCAACGAAAAAGACCGGGCTCGTATCTTACACTACTTTGCCGTCCACGGTTCCAACGAAGGCTCTTTGTTGCCGCATCCCGACGGGACCAGTTGCGGCACCTACGGGCATTGCAACGGGCACAACGGAATGTTTTTCAACGATTCAGCCACCCGCATTGGCGATATTACCGACGGGACCAGCAATACGGCCATGGTCTGCGAAGTCTGGGGCCGGAGGTACAAAAACCATCAAGGCCCCTCTGCGGGCGAACAAGATATGGGCGCTGAATCCAGCCGAGGAATGCATGTCCACTCCGCCGTCTATTTCGACTACACGCCGAACAGTTACCGCTGGAATCCCTGGCACGCCAACAGCTTCCATCCCGGCGGGGTGAATTGTCTTTTTGCCGACGGCTCCGTCCGCTTCATCTCCGACAGCATCGACCTGGCCACTTTCAAGGCCATTTCTACGATCAACGGCGGCGAAGTGGTCGATGGATCCAAACTGCCGTAAATCCTGCTGGAAGTGCGAACGTCTCGTTCGCCAATGTTGGGACTGCAGACGCCCCACCCGCATTCATAGACTGGAACCCTGCTTGCCCGGGGATGAGAAGCCGGCCCATTCAAGGGAGATTTATCGTTCTGGGGTTATTTCCCGAAGTCTTTTTTCCATCGGACTAGCAGGTCTTCGGGGCCCCTGCGGAGGAAGTACAGTCGGCTGACCACCGATCGGCTCTGGCCGGGCGGAATCTCAGGCCAGGCCGGGTTGGCGTGCAGGCAGGAATAATGGGCGTTGCTGCCTACACCGGTACCTTCGCCGGTGGTGTGGGCCACGATCCACTGTCCATCTCGGCTCCGGACGAATAAGAAAGGATAGCGGATCAGGGGCCCGCCAGCCGGGGCCTTTTGATTCGGCGCCGCCACGCCCCACCCGCCATGCAGCGGTTCACCGCTCCGGGGAGCAATCGGCATTCGTAACATCGAGGTCGGCCCGTCATCCGTCCAGACAAAGCTGCGTACCCGCTCCGGATCCACAAAATAGGGCGAAGGGTGATTATTCAAGCAGGTATTCGTGAACACCCGCCGCCACGGCTTGTCGGTAAGATTCTTAAGTTCTAGTCGGAGCACCACCACATCCGCCCCCGGCTCCAGCCGAACTCGTAGCTCCGCCTTGCCCGGAAATCGGCAGGTATATTCAGCCGTCCCGTTTTCTTGCTTGGTCCAGCGGATGCCTTCGTGCGGCATGGACCAACCGAGGGCCAAATCCTCCGCCTGCACCTGTTCCGGCACATTCATACCAAAATGGCCCTCGGGAAATGCGGGAACAAAAATCTGGGCAAAATGCGCCCCTTGGATGCCTTCGACACGGATTGGCTCTTTGCCCATTAGTTCCGTCCGGGGGCCTTCCACCGCAGGAATTGGGCCTGCTTTTGCCTGCAAAGGCGGCAGTGCCTCTGCCGGTTTACCCAACTGGGCCGGGCCGGCGCAGCGAAACCCAAGCCAGGGATGCATCCGACTGGTATGGGCCGAAAAATTCCGGGCCGCACACCGATAGTTGTATTTTTCTCGAAGCGGTAGGCCCGCTCCTTTGATCACATACCAGGCCCATTGCCGCTCCGGATCCGGGGCCTGGGAAGTAGTGCTGGTCCACTCGGCCACGTTGCCGCAAAGGTCCAACACCCCATATACGCTGGCCCCGGCCGAATAGGCGCCGACTGGATGGGTCAAAAGTTGCGCCCTGGGCTGCAAAGGTTCTTCCAGCCGGACAGCCTCCGGCTGCCACTGGTTGCCCCAAGGATACTGTCGGCCATCGGTCCCCCGGGCTGCCTTTTCCCATTCCGCTTCGGTCGGCAGGCGCAAACCCACCCAGCGGGCATAAGCGTCGGCATCGTGCCAATTGACCCAAACGACTGGATGATCGGCCATGCCGTCGGGAAAATTTCGCCCCTCCCAATACAGCGGCGGCCGATGCCCGGTGGCATCCACAAACCGCTTGTACTGGGCATTGGTTACCGGAAACCGGTCCATGGCAAAGGCCTCTACATCCACTTTCCGCTGCGGCGATTCGGTAAGAAAATGGGTTGGATGGACCCCATACTGTTTGGCCAGCGATTCCGTCTCCTCCGGACTAGTCCCCATCAGAAACTCGCCCGCTGGAATCAACACCATCTGGTGCATCCGGCGGGTCTCTTCTGCGGCCGGAGCCAGTTTCTCTTCGGCACCCGCCGCCGCAAGTACAATGACAAAAAAAGCCATGTGCATCCTTCTATCTCCTTTCACAGGAAAAATGGAGATTCTCTTCCTTAGGCAAAAGAAGATCGCCAAGGAACTGAAGTCTAAGATTCTCTCGAAACAGTCTTACGCATCTGTCTGGGCGGTGTTGTCCCATTGAAGGCCGATTTTGTGCACGGCGTAGCCCACCTCTTGCAGATAATCCCCGTACACCATCAGCCAATGGGAATCACGGGCTTCAGGGATGAGGCGTTGCCAGCGGCCCTGGATTTCCACGTCTTGTTGGCTTCGGCAAATGGCAAAGTTGGGGTTGTCGCGGACCACGCCCCTGATGCCCACCCAACGCGGCTTAGTATATTCGGGGCTGATGGCGCAGACCAGTTGCCCGATCGGCATCTCGATCTTCGGCGCTGCTCCAAAATCCGACTCATAATGCGTCATCACTCGGACCGGTTCGTACCGCCGGCCGTCCATCCGGCGCGGGGTGGTGCAATGCGCGCAGGTAACCATCCGCCGATGGGGGAAAGTGGAATTGTGCAAAAAGACCGGTTTACCCGAAATATAATGCAGCAAAATCCCCGGCGGAATCGCCACAAAATCCGATTCGCAGAAGGCCAGGTAGCCCTCGTCGTTCAGCCAGCTCAGCGCCATACAAGCCGTCGTGTTCGACACTCCCAGAATCGTCCCCATACAGGCGTTGATCGTAATGGCCGGGGCCTCGTGCTCCGCCAACCATTGCCGAAACACCTCATAAAGGGCAAATGCCCGTTCGATAAACTCTCGTTGGGTTTCGAGCCGGGTCTGAGGGATGGCCAAATACCGGTCGGTCCATGACTTGTATCGGGTTTGGGCCTTAGGCTCGGCCAAGAGGGTTTTGAGCCGATCGGCCAACTGCTGGTACGAAACCTCGATGATTTGCAGTTGGTATCGCTCTCGGGCTACCTGAGGCGCCGCCGGATCGTATTTACCGCCCGCCCCGCCTAAGGCGACAATCCGTTGGCCGATAAAATTGTTCAGCCCGTAAAGCGCCCGAAGCCGCCACAGGACCTCGTCATAATCATCGACGACCACATCGTCCAGGGTTACCCCGCCGTGGTTAGCGGCCGAGTTCTGCTGCCACAGTTCCGGCCCTCCGGGCGGGAAAAACCGAACGCCCAGGCATTCATACCCATAATACGTCGGGCCGGATTTATGCCGAACAAAAACAATGGTGTCCTGCTTTGGATCCGCCGTACAACAGGCTCGAAACAAACCGGCGTTGGAAGCTGCATAAAGCAGGACGACATCGAACTGGCCCTTCTGTACGTTGGCCGCCTCCTCCAAATTGGTTACCTTCACCGGCTCCAGCAGTTTCAGGGGAAAATCCGCCCGGGCCTCCAACTGCTGGAGTTCTTTGCCGATCCGTTGGAGCTCTTCCACCGCGGCCGGCTGGTTGATAATCTCGCTCCAGGACCGCCAGGAGGTTTTTTCTCTCCGCTCCAGGAGGGCATGAGCCAGCACGGGCTGTACCCGCAAAGGCCGCCCCGTGCACACCGGCGTACGATCCGGGTCCCAAACCACCTCCGCCTGTTTTCCCGATGGAACATTCCCGCCTTCTGGTCCAGTGCTTTTGGCCGCCTCCTGTCCGGCCCAAACCGAGGCCAACCCCCATGCCCCTCCCGCCAACCCCGCCCCGGCTATGGTGTGAAACTCTCGACGATTCATGCAGTGTGTACACATAATGATCTCCTTCCCCGGATGCCAGAAATGGTAAGATGGTTATACCATTGTACCTGCTGAGCAGAAAGATTTCTCCATTCCAGACCTGCGAATCCGTGTTTTGCCGGGGCCATGAAACGGGGAAAACCTATAGGCGATATAGTAAACAAAAGTTCAATAATAGATCATCCCTTTCAAGGAGATAAGCCAATGCTTTGGATCGGTGCAGTGGGGCTGACGGTCTCGGCGGCAGTGCAACTGGCCTTTGCCGGGGTGGTGTTGACGGCGCTGGTGGTGTGGGGCAAACCGCCGCCAGTGCTTTCGGTGGTGCTCTCGGCAGAACAGATCCAGCGCTTAGACCCGGCCTTGTTGGGCGCCACTCGCACACTGGCCATCTATTTCCAGAGCACTCTGGCCAG
>JAKPGL010000050.1 GCA_029550925.1 Planctomycetota bacterium | reverse complement strand
CCTTGAACTCAGGTCGCTGGGCGACCGCTGCCTGGGCCTTCATGAGGGCCAAGGCGCGGGGATGTTTTTCTTCCGGGCCGGTCATGCCGGTCTCGGCAATCACAAACGGCAGCCCCGGGGCAGCCAGGTCTTTGCGCATGTCCTGGATGAAGTGGGATAAGTTGCTTTCGTATTCGGCGGTGAAGTTTTCGTTGATCCGATCGTTCCAGCCCTGGTGCCAGGCGAAGCCAGCCAGCTCGTATCGGCCGTCACTGCCGGGGACCATCTCTTTGATGTTAGCCAGGGCCGCCTTCGTCAAGGCCAGTATCTCCCGATAGTATTTACCGAGGATGGTCGGATCCTTGGCAATCGCGTCGTCGGTCTTTTGGCCCAGGGAATAAGGGGGTTTGCCGGCACTGGGCGGTCGGAAATCCACGGCCAGGCTTTTGCCGCCCCAGGCACATTTGATCAGCAGCACCGGCTCCTCCAAGGCATCGCCTACCACCCAGCCGAAACCCAGTTCCGGACCGATCGTCTCCTGACTACTTCCGTAGCCGACCGTCAACGGCCCTTTGCGCTCGTTGAAAATAATCCACACATCATCCCGTTGGCGCCATTGGCCGGCGGGGTCCACCAGATGAGCAAACCGCTGGGCGGTGGAAGGGTTCTTCACTAGGTATTCCAGGGACCCTTTGCCGCCGTTGCGACGGGGGTCGGCTTTGACCCGACCGGCTCCGACCATATTGGACTGACCGGCTAAGATGAACACTTTTACTGGTGGACCGGCCGCCTCGGCCAGTGCCCCGGCCGCCAACAAGACCACAAAAACCAAAGCAAGTCGTTTCGTCATGGCTTACTCCTTCGCAGCTTGTCGGGTAACAATGGGGACATAACCAACTTCCAGCCCCGGCGGCGGTGTCACTAATAACGCCGGGTCCAGTTCCCCCAATTTTCCGGTGGTGGGCGGAGGCAGATACTGCCGATCCTTCTTCCAATAGCGGTGGATCAGTTCCACCCGGGCCTGCAACTGTTCTCGCTCTTGGTCGGTCAAATCGGCGTTCAGCAGGGCCGGCTGGTCGGCAAACCGATACCAGTAGTAGGTAACGACGCTGCCGTCGCCCAATTGGACATGAAACGGTCCTGCCGCCGGACCGGGCTTTTTCCAGCAACTGGTGGGCTCTTCCGGAGTTACGTAGGGTTGGGGTCGGCCCCTGGGCGCCCGGTCGAACCGAAGCTGATGAAGGCCCGTTTCCTTGGGGACCCTTTCCGGCCCAGTGGGCACCCACTCGGCACCTTTGCTGTCTTTCTTGACCAAGTGGTAATATTCCGGCAGCGTTACCAAGGAGCAACCGGCCAGACTGCTCTTTTTTACCAGGTCGAAGTTCCACCGATAACCGAACGTGTACTCATCCAAGGCGGTTGGGGTGGCAAACGATCGCCAGGCCATAGCATGTTGTTCTTCTTTGGGAGCACGCTGGGGATAGATTTTCCAGTTTGCCCATCCGCCGCCGGTGAACTTGTGCAGGATGGCGGCCTCTTCATGGATTTGCCCAGTGGCTGGCGGCCCACCGTCAAACCATCTTGTCACGGCATCCCAAAGAGCCTTCTTGCTATATGAAGTTACACGATGCACCAGGACCGATTCGCCCTCCCGGTTGCAGGGAAAACAGGTGGGGGCAATGCGGGCGAAGATCTCTCCTTTCGCGTCCACGGCCACCGCCGCGGGAATATATTGAGTTTCCATCTGCAGGGCCCGGTTCGGATTCGAAGGCCGGGAGTCCAAAAGCAGACCATCGAACTTGGGATCTTCCGCCGCCCACTGGGACCAGAAAAACGGCGTGAAGAAGGCGACCGGCCCTTTGAAGTTTTTCGTGTTCAGAAACAAGGTCCAGCACTGATCGCCCGTAGCGACATTTTTGCCGGCGGTCGTGGACTTTTTCTTTGTCAGCGGAAGCGGCAGGTACCCATAGCCGAATAGTTCCCCGCAGGTGCCCTGTTTCAAGTTCAGTCCGTCCGGCGGCCACAGGAGCCAAGGGCTGAGCT
>JAKPGL010000047.1 GCA_029550925.1 Planctomycetota bacterium | reverse complement strand
CTCCAACAGCAGCGAGAACTCCTCCAGTGGCAGGCCGAGCAGATTCAGGAGTCCCGCGCCAAGACGGAGGCCCAATTGGCCGAGGCCCGCCGGCAACTCAGTGGCGCCGAAGATCACTTACGCAGATTGCGTCAGGAGGTGGAGGAACTTCAGCGGGCCTGGCGGGCCATAGAACAATCCGTCGGCGATTCGGCGGAGTTGGCCCAACTGGAAGATCGGCTCCGGCAGGTGCAGGCCGAAATTGCCCGCACTAAACAGGAAGCCGCCCAAAAAGCTCAGAACGCCCCAAAAACCGAAGTCTCTTACGCCATCATTCCCTATCAAGGCCCCTACGGCACGAATCGTCGCCCTGTGTACATTGAGTGTCGAGAAGAGGCGGTCATCCTTCAGCCGGAAGGCATCGTCCTTACGCCGCGGGATTTTGAAGGGCCGATCACCCAAGAGAATCCCCTGGCCCGTGCGGTGCGTGCGGTGCGGGAGTATTGGGCCGGTCGAGCGGGCGAACGGGCAGAGGCCCAGGAGCCGTATCCGCTTTTGTTAGTTCGACCGGATGGGATTGTGGCCTACTATGCAGCCCGTGAGGCGCTGGTGGAGTGGGGATCGGAGTTTGGCTACGAACTGATCGGGCCGGATTGGAAGCTGAAGTTTCCGCCGGCCGACCCGCAACTGGCGCAGGTATTGCGGGAGGAGGTACAGTTGGCCCGGGCGAGGCAGGAGGTGTTGGCGAAGATCGCTCCTCGGGTGGCCGGTCGAACACGCCCTACCTACCGGGTGGGTCCCCGTGGGATCCAACTGGAAGATTCTGGCGGTGCGGGCGGCTCTGGTCGGCCCGGACCGCCCCGGTTTGCCGACACAGACCGATCCAAGAAAACACCTAGCCTGCCGGAAGACGATTTCTCGTCCAAGGGAAGTTCCTCCGGTCGGGCCGGATCGGGAGATGGATTTGGGGAAGGACTTGGCAGCGGGCTGGCAGGCGACGGCGTTTCCCGTTCTCGGGGGGCGTTATCCCAAAAGAACGCCCCTCCGGGCAGGTTCGGGGAGGCGGATGGCTCTGGAGCAGGCGGTTCCGGTAATCAAGGCCAGAGAGGAAAAGGCGTTGGTCAAGGCGACGGCTTGGGGGGCGGTTTTGCCCTGGGAGGTTCTTCCGGGCATGGTTCTCCCGCCGCCGGCGGAGGACCCGGCGCCTTCGGCGCTGAGTATCCTTCCTCTGGGAATATGGGGAGTAGTATGGGGCAGCCAGGCGGCGGGCCAGCGGGCGGCTTTGCAGCCCAGAGTTCGCCGGGCGGCCCGGGCGGCGTCTCCGGAGGACCGATGGGCGCCGGCTCGTTCGGTCCCACGTCCCCCTCGACGGCAGATGCGTCAAACACCGGAGGTGGTTTTTCAGCAACCCGGCAGTGGGTGGCCGGTCTGCCGAACCCGGGGACAGACCAAACAGCCGCCGCTGCCGAACCGGCCTCCCGCCAGGCAGGCCAACGTCGTCGGCCCGGCGAGTGGTATGATCCGCCTCCCAAAACTCCTTCCGGTCTAGAGTCGCCTGCTGAGAGTACGACCCAGAATCCGGTCGGACAAAACAAGTCTTCTGTCTCGGCCCGCCAGTTGCGATCGCTGCGGGGGCGGAACTGGGCCTTGCCGGAGGCGACCGATAAAGCCATCCCGATCACCCGGCCGATCCCGGTCCAGTGTTATTCGGATCGACTGGTGATTGGGCCGGACGGAGAGCGGCGAAAAGAAATCCCCCTGGGCGCCCAAAGCCTGGAGAGCGTGGACGAACTGGTGGGCGCCATTTGGGAACAGGTGGAAAGCTGGGGGATTGCGGGCCGGGGCATGTACTGGCGACCGGTGCTTTCGGTCCAGGTGGCCCCCGGCGCAGAAGGACGTTTCCAGGAACTGCAAACCCTGCTCGAAGATAGCGGGGTATTGGTCGAACGAAGGCGATGAAAATGGCCGACTAGTCGTACCGGGACCGTTTCGGTTTGAGAAGAGATAGGACAACCGGGGCCAGAGGGAGGAAGAATCCGGATGGTTGAGGAACATGGGGCAAGCGATTTTTCTCCGCCAGGCCAGGACAGTTTTCTGGACGTACTGACCAACTTGGTGGGGATTCTGGTGATTTTGGTGATGCTGGTGGGAGTTCGGGCCGCCAAGGCGCCGGTGCCGCAGGAAGGTCTGACGCCGGAAGAGCAGAAGGCGTTGGACGACCTGGCCGCCGAGCAGGTCCGGGTACAGTCGTTGCGGAGCGATGTACTTCGGTTGGCCGACCAGATCAACCAGGTGCAGGAGGCGATTGCGGTTCGGAACCGGGAACGGGTGATGTTGGCCACAGCAGCGGCGGCGGCCCGACAGGAATTGGAAGCCCAACGAGCGGCCCTGGACGACAAAGGAAGGCGGCAGTTTGAACTCCGGCATGCCCTGAGCGAGGCCCAGGCCGAACTAGACCATTGGACCAAAGTCCTCCAACAACCGATCACCCCGACCGAACACGTCGAAGTCATCCACCATCAGCCGACGCCCCTGAGCCGAACCGTCGATGAACACGAGGCCCACTTCCAACTCCGGCGAGGCCGAATCGTCCATGTCCCGATGCGCCAGATCGTCGAAGCCGTCGCCGCGGACGCCCAATCGAAACAGGATAAACTCCGTCAATTGTCCGAGATCAGTGAAATCATCGGTCCCGTGGGCGGCTTCCGGGTGAAATACGAATTCGAAAAGAAAGAAGTCATGCTGTCCGGCCCGAACCGCACCGGCGCCGTGGCCACGGTGGCCGCGCTTCGGTATCTGATGCTCTTGCCGGTGCGGGCCGAGATGGGCGAAACGATCGACGAGGCCCTGGGGCCGAACTCCGAATTCCGCCGGGCGCTTGGGCAGTTTCCGCCCCGGCGAAGCACCGTAACGATCTGGACCTACCCGGATAGTTTCCTGGAGTTTCGTCGGCTCAAAGAGGCGTTGGCCCAAGAAGGATATGCCACGGCAGCCCGACCGTTGCCCGAAGGCGCTCCCATCAGCGCATCGCCCGCTGGCAGCAAATCCGCCGCCGAGTAACTTCACTTGTTCCAAGGAATGGGCGGCGGCTTCCTCTCCCAACCCACTGCCCGCCAGAAAGACAACCCGGCGAAAGCGGCAAGGCCCCTGTTTGTCAGCGGTGGGCTAGCTGGATTCCCGCGTTTGCGGGAATGACACCGTAGCAGGCACACAAGGAGTCTGGATTCCCGCTTACGCGGGAATGACATATGTCCGCGTTCACGGGAATGACAATGGGGAGGCTCTTTAAGAGGTAGGTCGCCTCCGTGTCCTCAGCGGGAGTCTTATGCTAGGTGGAAGAGGGCGGCCTTTCGCTTTTTGTACTGGTTGAACGCCTGGACCGCCTCCGGTGTGGGCAGAACTTCTAAGCGAATCGCTCGCAAGCTCAGATATTCCTGAGCTTCCGGCGTTACTTCGAATTGGTCGGAAAAGCCGGCGCCGACAAAGACCACCTCTGGCCCGCCCTCGGCCAGTTTTTCCATTTCGTCCGCGGTAAGCCGACAGCCCGAGGCGTTTTCGTCGGCTAGGAATTCCTGTTTGCGGTTTTTGGTTTTGCCGTTGGCCAAGATATAGAAGTCCTGACGGTAGGATTCCTTCTGGACGGCAATTTGGTGATTGTCAGCGAGTCGGAGTTTAGGGTATTTTGGCAAGAGGGCGAAACGTTTTTTCAGGGGATTTCGGCCTACTTTTCGGGCGGCCAACGCCGCGGCGCCCAAAGCAACCGCATCGTCGCCCAGCACAGAAACCAAAATCTCTCCGCCCGGCCGGGCGCCGGGCAGGCGATCCGCTTCGACGATTTTTTTGACGATCGGCACCATAAAATACCCACAGGCTTCGATCACCCCGCCGCCCAGGATGATGACCTCCGGATCGACCAGATGACGGACCGTCAGGCAGGCGTATCCGAGCACTTCGGCGGCCTTGCGAAGCACCTCTTGGACCAAGCCATCGCCGGCAGCCAGGGCCTGCCGGAGCACGCCGCTGCGAATACGCGTTAAGTCGCCGCCGGTCAGTTCTGGCAGGACGCTTGGACGACCCTGCTGGATGGCCTGGCGAAGTTGCTCTTCGATGGCGGTTCGGCTGGCCAGGGCCTCCAAACACCCTCGATTGCCGCACCCGCACATCGGCCCGTTGATCTCCATGACGATATGTCCGATCTCCGCAGTCGCTTCCCGAGCGCCCCGCCACATTCGGTTCCGAATAACCAATCCGCCGCCAATGCCGGTGCCGACAAAGATGCCAAAGGCGCTTTGGGCCTTTCGAGCCGCCCCCAACCATCGCTCGCCCAGGATTCCTAAGTTCGTATCATTTCCCACGGCCACCGGCCTCTGGAAACGTTTCTCCCAGCGAGGGCCCAGTGCTACGCCTGTCAGGCTCATATTGGGAGTAACCACGACCAGCCCTTCTTTCGGATCCACCACCCCCGCTACGGCCGCCCCAATGGCCGACACCTCCGAAACCGCAATCTGCTGTTCGGCGGCCAGTTTTTCCACCAGCTCTTCCGCAGCGGCAAGAACCGGTTCGGGGTCTTCGCCCTGGGGGGTAGAAGTTCGCGCTCGCTGGACCACCACCCCGGCCGCATCCACCAACAGCGATTGGATTTTCGTCCCCCCGATATCCACACCGATATAAAAACGCCGCCCCGCTCGTTTGGCTTTACCCATTGGTTACTCTCCTCGTCTTGACCGGAACTATTCTGTCGGGTGGAAAACCGCATTACCCTTGGCAAAAGAGGCGATTTTTCCAACCGGAAGCCTCCTAGCCGTCCATGTTAGGATAGCACATCCTACCGGGGTCAGGCAGCTCTCCCTTTCTTGCCTCCCCCTTCCGAGTAATTACAGCTACCTGTAAATGGGGGGGTTGGTAGCACCACTCGCTCAGACGGGAACGTCGTCTGTTTAGACAGTTAGTCAAGCCCGTCTAACAGACCGGGTTATTCAGCCCCCTCTTTTTTAGGCCAAAACATCCCCCCCAATCGACCAAGCCAGCTTTTCAGACGAGGCCAAAAACCCGCAGGCTGCGGCGACTGCTCGGCAAACTGCTGGTAAAGAAGCTGTTCCTCTTCGGCCGGGCGTGTCCGATACGGTTGCCCGGCCGCAAACAGGCTGCGTAAATACCGAATCCGGGGCCGATCTGCCGTCGAACAGAGCGGCAAAACCTGATCCAAGACTTGGATCGCCTCCTCGAATCGGCCTAGCTCGGCCAAAGCGGCCGCATAGGTCGTCCAATATTCCGTACGGATCGAGACTTGGCCGGTTCGTTCGTTCCAAATGCGTTGGGTGGTCAAGCTATCCCATCCGCCGGCCAGTTCGACGGCTCGCCGGGCCGCCCTCAGGGCCGATTGCCCGTCTCGGAATCGCTCCAGCGGACAACTGGCCCAAATCTCTGCTTGACCCAAATATCCTTCCGGCTGTTCAGGGGCCAGTTGGACGAAGGCGGCCCAGTCGGCCAGGGCCTGGTCAAACCGGCCTAGTTGCGCCCATGCTTCCGCCCGCCGACGAAGGGATTCGATTTCTTCCGGGTATTGGGCCAGTCGCTCGGTTTCCCGCTGCACTACCAGTTCGGGATCGTCAGGCTGTTTGGCGCCGTATTGGCGGAGCAACTCTCGGATGGCAGGAGTGCGGGCTACTTCCAGAGGAAACATGTTTTCGTGGATTTTCTGGTTAGGGTCGGCGCCCCACCGAAGCAATAACGCCGCCGGACGGGGATCGGGCAATTGCACCGCCCTCCAGAGCGGAAAGTCGGCATTCGGGTCCGCACCGGCCTGAAGTAGTCGCTCCAGCATGGGCAGATACTCGGCCATGATCGCATCGAGGGTGTCTTGGTCGGTAATGGCCGGGGCCATGCGTCGGCCGATGGCCCGCCCGATGGCCCACAGGGCGTCTTCCAGAAGCCGTTCTGGCTGGGGCGCCGCGGCCAAGGTCTCCGATCCCTGAGAGAAGCGGTACAGGACCTCTTCGACCCGGCCCAGGGCGACCAAGGAATTCAGATCGGCCTGTGTCCCGGCGTCCAGCAGCAGTTGGGCCACTCGGGGGGCGTCCCAGGCCGGGGAACGGGCCGCCACGAGAAGCGGGCTATGGCCCGTCTGATTCGGCTGGTCCGTCGCCGCCCCATGCTCTAGCAACATGCGGGCGATCTCCAGTTGGCCCAACTGGGCCGCCCAATGGAGCGGCGTATTGCCCGCCGCATCCGTAGCATGAATATTGGCCCCCTTTTCCAGCAGTATTTTCACCAACTCCGGAGGACCAAGACGGGCCGCCCAACACAAGGCCGGCGCCGGCGGTATCTGCGGACCCACGACCGCAACGGAGTCTTGGGCGTCTTTGGCCGACTGCGAAGGCTCGCCCAGACTTGCTTCGACCGAGCGGCTTGGCAAGAGTTGTTCCAGGAGGGTCGGCTGGTCTTCGAGCATCTTGACGATGGCTTCGGTGTCGGCTTGCTGGAGGGCCTGAAGAAAGTTTTCCGGGCTGGGAAATCGCCTCATGTCCGGTTCCCACAGCAACCCAGGCGGGAGCTCCCGAAGCGCATCTTCTAGGGCCCCGACGATAAAATATCCGTGGGGATAGGTTCGAATGCACCGCCGAACGTCGCTAGACGCAAGTTCTTCAGCCGCCAACTGCCGGAGGCTGGCCCGCAAGACTTCCTCCGGCACATGGACCAGGATGCCCTCAGCCGGTTCGCCCGGAGGCAAATACTCCGGCGCCGTCGTCGATGAACCCGCGGGACTCTCTGTCAGAGGCGGGGCCGATTCTTCCCCGGTCCATATCCTCTCTTGGCTGCCGCCGGGCGATTCCAACAGGCCGCCGGAGGATTCTGCCAGTTGAAGTAGCCGATCGGTCAGATCGGCCAAAGGAATGATCGCTTCCCAGAAAATGGCTCCGGCTGCTGTGCGAACCGGCGCCAGGAGCACCAGCAGGTCGGCAAACGGCGGGACGGCTTCCTTCAGACGCCAACATTGGCCCGCCTGAAGCCGGACGGCGTCCGGCGTCTGTTCCGGTTCGGAAGGATGGCCAATCCCGTCTTCCATTTCTACCGGCCTTTGTGTTTCGCCTGTTTTATTTTCTGCCTGCGCATTGCCCAGCCAAAGGCGCTCGGAAAATGGCTTCCTTGTCTATTGTAGTGTTTGCAGGGATAATGAACACGAGAGGGGATTCGTATCGGATTTTTGGGGGGCCTGTCGCCCGGTGGGCAGGTGGTTTTCCGCTAGAGGAAGATTGTAGGTAGGGTTTTGCCTGGAGACGCCGCATGAGCCGGGTGCTGTTGGTCAACATGCCCTTTTCCAATCTGCGTTGGCCGAACCTGGGACCCAGTCTTTTGCAGGCGGCGTTGGGACGGCGGGGAATTGCCTGCCAAATGGCCTACCTGAACTTCGATTTCGCCGAGCGGATCGGCTACGACGACTATTATTGGATTGCCGATCACTTTGCCTTTGTGCTGGGCGGAGAACGACTTTTTGCCAAACATTATTTCCCAGGCCAATTGCCGGATGATCAGCAGTATTATCAGGAGATTCTACTTCGGGCCGACCCGGAAATGACCGAGGAGGAGTTCCGCCAGTACCAGGCCCTGGAACAACATGTGGGACCGTTTTTGGACTACTGGGAGCGGGCAATCGACTGGGTGCAGTATAAAATCGTCGGTTTTGCCGCCACGTTTCAGCAGACGATGCCTTCGGTGTGCCTGGCCCGGCGGATCAAACGGCGACGCCCGGAGACAGTGATCGTTTTTGGCGGGGCGGCCTGCGAAGGGGAAATGGGCTTGGAACTTTTGGCCCAGTTTCCAGAAATCGACTATGTCTTTCTGGGCGAAGCGGACCTGAACTTCCCGCCCTTTGTCGAGCAGGTGCTTCGCGGCGGGCCGCTGGAGTTGCCCCAGGGCGTGGTCGGCCGGGAAATGGTGCCCAGCCTGCTTGCCCAGACGGAATCCCCCAGCCTTCCTACCCGGGCAGCACAGATACCCCCCTCTGGCGCCGGCGAAGGTTTTCAGAACTCCTCTTCAGAAGAGTCGGCTCATTATCAGAGCCTTTCGCGGAAGGAGGTGGAGTTGCTCCTGCCTGCTTCGGTGGGCCTACCGGGCCGGCAGCTTGGTCCCCGGCTGGATCCGCTGACGGTCTATGACCTGGATAGCCTGCCGTACCCGGACTTCGACGATTATTTCCAGCGTTATACAGTCAGTCCGTTGAAGGAGTGTTTTGAGCCGCTGCTGTTTTTCGAGACTTCCCGCGGCTGTTGGTGGGGCCAGAGACGCCACTGCAAGTTTTGCGGGCTGAACGGCGCCTCGTTGGTCTATCGGAGCAAATCGCCCCGCCGGGCGGTGGACGAATTGGTCTATTTGGCCCGGCGGTACGGGGTGCGCAAAGCCTGCTCGGCGGACAACATCCTGGATTATCGGTATTTTGACACCTTTTTGCCGATGTTTCGGGACGCCGGGGTGGATTTGAAATATGTCTTTGAGATGAAATGCAATATGACCCGCCGTCAGGTGGAGCAGCTCTTGGCCTGCGGATTAGGGGCCGCCCAGTTAGGTATTGAAACGTTCATTACACCGATCCTCCGTATGATCAACAAAGGGGCTACTGGCCTTCAGAACCTGCAAACCCTCAAATGGCTTTCCGAACCGGGCATCGAAGTCAAATGGAACATCCTGTACGGATTTCCTGGCGAAAATCCGGACGATTACCGCTGGCTGGCCGATCTGATACGGTCGGTTTATCATCTGGCCCCGCCGATGGCCTGGGGGCGCGTTCGGTTGGATCGGTTTTCGCCCTATTTTGAGGACCCGCTGAGCCATGGCATGACCAACCCCCGGCCCAACCCGGCTTTCCATTATGTCTATCCGTTCTCCGAATCGGTGCTACGTCGGCTGGCCTACTATTATGAGTACGATTACGCCGACGGACGAAACCCGCATGAATATTTTGAACCGGTCCGCCGGGAAATCGAGCGGTGGCATAGTTTGTACGGCACGGTTACTTTGCGCCAATGGGACCGGCCAGACGGGGTGCTGCTACTGACCGATACCCGTCCGGGGGCGGCCGCCTTTCAACGTCGGCTCAGCGGCTGGCAACGCCAAGTGTATCTATTCTGCGACGCCGGACGCACTTTCCGCAGCATTATGGAGCATTTGGCCGTATCGAATCCGTCCACGCCTCCGGAGGCCATGTCGGCAAATCTTCCTGAGCCGCAGACACTCCAACGCCTTCTGAACCAATGGGTTGCCGAGCGGATCATGGCCTACCTGGATGACCGCTATCTGAGCCTGGCCCTTCGCACTCCGGAGCAGAAAGAGGCGGACGGTTTGTAGGCGGTTGCTTTTTTCGTAACATTTCCGAATGCAGTACCTTGTCACTGCCGCGCAATCGCCCAACCTAGGTCTTTCAAGAGTTTTTGTTTTTCTGGATTCCCGCTTGCGCGGGAAAAGTAGTTCCAAGTCTACTGAACGGATAATATTTATTTATAACTCCTTGATATATAAGAACTTAGAAAAAGGCTCTCCTCTTCGATCCGAAAACCTCCCGGAGAAAATTTCCAAAGGGTTTTTTCTCTGAAAACTC
>JAKPGL010000026.1 GCA_029550925.1 Planctomycetota bacterium | reverse complement strand
GTACGCACGACCATGATCTACACCCATGTTCTCAACCGCGGTGGACGCGGTGTCCGCAGCCCGGCCGACAGCCTGCCCCCTGTTTCCCATGAGCGCTAGGCGGAAACAGCCTATCGCGCCGGCAAAGGCGTGAGAGGCACGTATCTGATGGATAAAATAGGAGTTGCGACAAATCGACACCTGCGTGTTAGGCTGCAACCAAGCAGTCCATAGCTGATAGGCGGATCATTCTAACAACGAGTTATGCCACGCTTGGAAGATGACAAGTGAGTACCACTCTGCATCACCGTGTTATCATTTATCACGACGAAACTAAAGATGTGCCTGGGCGAAATTTTAAGGGGCACGTTCTGCTTTTTGTGCCTGTTACACTGTCAGTAACGAACGAGACATCACTGCTTGGGGCTTTTCAAGAAGAAGAATACACTCCTCAAGAGATATTCTTGGGTGAATGGGTTCGCTATCGCCAAGAATTCACCTGTAATGGTAAATTGCATTTTTCTGAAGTCAGTGGTCAAACTTGGAAAAAGTATGATTACGCATATCAAAAGGCTATTGCCCTCGCCGTAGATGCTCTGCGCAGCAAGTCTCCCCAGATGTTCTCACGTCCATTGTGTTTCAAGGTTGCGGCAATTTTTTACCCTAAAGGTGCTGATTGGAATATCTATCGCGGCGAGTCGCGCAAAGAACAAAAATTGAGACACGATGAGACGCTTCTACGTCTGGAGTTTACCCAGTGTGGGATGATCGCCAAATACCGGGCAGAAGCTAAAATTCGCTCATCTTTCGGGTTACCGCCGGGATGTCGTCCGTGCTAGCACTCCAGCGGGTTGGTACGATCCGAGCCGGTCGGTCCAAAGCGACCTAACCTGGTCAATCGCCGTAAATTCCGGCCAATTCGCACATCCCCACGAAATCAACTCTGGGTAAACTCCAGTAGAGTTGGGTTTATTTCATGTCCATCAGGCGGACGAACTCCTCGAACATCACCTCGGTAATGCCGGGGGGGATGCCCAGGGCTTCCGGATCGCCGTAGTTAAACACAATAAACCCGCCTTCCGGTGTGCCCCAATGCTGAACCAAAAGCCGAGCTTCTTCACGCACCAGGTCGGGGTCCCCTTGGGGCAGGGTGGTTTGGATATCGACGGTAGTCAAAAAGCAGACTTTGCCTCGAAATTGCCGGCCGAACTCCACCAGCCCGTAGGCCCTGGGCTGCTGCATGTTCAGCACATCCACGCCCAGCTCGAGCAGCCGAGGCACTAGCGGATTGATCCGGCCGCAACTGTGGAGGATCACGTGCCAACCGCAGCGATGAATGGCGTCGAAAAGCGTTTGATACCGGGGAGCGAAGAAATGGTCGAAGATTTTCTGGCTTACGAACGGCCCTTTCTGGGTGCCCCAGTCGTCGGTAAGAAAGATGCCGTCAATCCTGCCGGGAAACCGGCGGCCCAGTTCCTCCAGCCGATGGACCGTAAACTCCAGGATCATATCCAGCACCTTTTCCACTTTCTCCGGCTCCAGGTAGAAATCTTCCATCGCCGCGGCAAACCCTCGGAGCATGTGGAGCCGTTCGATGAGATTGAAATGGCTGGTGACGACCACGTATCGGTCGTGGGCCTGGTCCAATAGCGGCCCAATCCGTTCAAAATAGAAGGAGTTCCTGGGATTCGGAGGGCGATAGGTTTTCAAGGCGTTCCAATCGGCCAACGGATGGCCGACGACCTGGCCCATGTTCTTTTTTTCGGTCCTTTGCCACAGGCAGCCCCAATCGTCCGGGGCGGCGTTGTCGAAAAACCAGCCGGCCTCTGCCCGATCCATCTCCCAGATGTCCCAGACATCGTCCGGCGCCCAAGGGACTACCCGTTGCCAAAACGGAAGCCGAGGGGGCCGCTGAAACTCGATCGCCCGACGTACAATCTCTTTGGAGTCCAACGATTCTGCTCCTGGAGAAGGGGGGAGATGGCAGGACGTTTTTTTCCCGGAGGGCCTTCCCGCCCCTAGGGCATTTTCCTATTATCCTAGATGAGTTGGGATTGAGAAAGGGTGGCGTCCGCTACGAGCCAACGATGAGGCGACCAAGATGAAAACGGCCTTTTTAACCGGAATCCGTCAGATACAGATTTTGGACGTCGAACCGCCGCGTCTGGAGGCCGACCATCAGGTGCGGGTGCGGATCGAGCGGGTCGGCGTGTGTGGATCAGATGTTCATTACTACCTTCATGGTCGAATCGGCGATCAGACGCTTCAGTATCCGGCTTCGCTTGGCCATGAATGCTCCGGTGTGGTGGTGGAAGTAGGCCCGGCGGTGCGCCGGCTGAAAGTGGGCGATCGGGTAGCCATTGATCCGGCGATCGTTTGCGGCCAATGCGATCAGTGTCGTGCGGGCCGACCGAACACCTGTCGGCAACTTCAGTTTTTGGGCGCTCCGGGCGAGGCGCCCGGCGCGGTGCGGGAGTATTGTGTGTTGCCGGAGGAAAATTGTTTTGCAATACCGGATGCGCTGACGCTGGATCATGCCGTGTTGGCGGAGCCGATCTCGATTGGGTTCTATGCGGTGCAGCTAGCTCGGCTTGGGCCGGGGGAGCGAACGGCTATTTTGGGCTGTGGGCCGATCGGGCTGAGCGTGCTGGCGTGTGTGAAGCTGATGGCTGGCTGTCCGGTGTATGCGACGGATTTATTGGACGAGCGATTGGCGGCGGCGGCCCGATGCGGGGCGGATTGGACCGGCAATGCAAGGCGAGAAGATACGACGGCGGCCATCTTGCAACAAGAGCCGTTGGGGATAGATTGCGTGTTCGAGTGTTCCGGGGACGCCGCTTGCGTGGCCGAGGCGATTCGACTAGCAAAACCCGGCGGTCGGGTCCTGTGGGTGGGCATTCCGCCGGAAGAAACAGTTTCGGTCCCTGCGCATTTGGCCCGCCGAAAAGAGATCGCCATTCAGTTGGTTCGTCGTCAACGCGATTGTATGGAACCTGTTTTGGAGGCGATGGCCCAGGGCCGACTGGATCCCTTATGGTGGATCACCCATCGGTATCCTTTAGAACGGATCCAGGAGGCTTTTGACCTGGTGGCCGACTACCGAGACGGCGTTTTGAAAGCCGTGGTTGATTTGGACCAAGCAAAATGAAGTCCCCGAACGATCGGCCCTCTGCCCACGGACAGGCGTACGGCGTGGGAAAAGTCATTGTGTTCAAGTCGCTAAGCTGAGGAAGTGAATTCGTCCGGCGGGCCGGCGGATTCTTCCATCCCGTCGATGTAGCGGCGGAGCCGTTCCAGTTCGTCGCTGACGTGTCGAAGTTTCAGCATATTTTCTACCCGTTTGAGGAGCTCCACCTTGTGGATGGGTTTGCTCAGAAAGTCGTCGCAGCCGACGGCCACCGCCCGTTCGACATCGCCCGGCTCGTTCAGGGCGGTTACCATTAGGACCATGATCTTTCGGGTGGCCGGGTTTTCTTTGATCTTTCGGCATACTTCAAAGCCGCTCAATTTCGGCATCATCACATCCAGCAACACGAGGTCCGGCTGGAAGGAGGCCACCTTTTGCATCGTGTCTAGGCCATCGACCGCCACGGCAATTTCACAGGGCATGTCGGCCAGATAGGCCTCGAGCAATTCGACGTTGGTAGGATTATCGTCGGCAATCAGAATGCGACTGGGTTCCGGCGATGGGGAACTCATCGAAGGCGCCTCCTCGAGAGAAAAGGTTTCCCACTGTCCAAAGGGGATCGCTTTTTAGGTACACACGTTGAGGGCGTCAGAGACACGTCAGGGTGGTTGAGGCTCAGAGGGTTGCCGCTTGCTTTCATCTGCTGCTCACCGTGGAACCGAAGACCTCGAAGCCCCCGGACCGGTCGAAGGTTCCTGTGCCGGACGGGAGAACGTGGATTCCGCACCGGCCGATTCGGATGGGGAGGTAGAGGAGGCTGATTCTGCCCCCATTTGCCATAAATCGCTCAATCCGTCCAACGGTACAGGAAAATGTCGGCACAACTCGAGCACCTCTTGGCGGATGCGGGCAAGACGCTGGGCGTCGTCGGCCGATCGCAGCGCCTCCACAATCCACTGAGCGATATGACGCATCTGGTCCGCACCCATACCGCGGGTGGTTACTGCCGGCGTACCCATGCGAATGCCGGACGGGTCTGTTGGCTTTCGGGGATCGAAGGGAATCATGTTTTTATTCACGGTAATGGCGCACTGGGCCAACACGGCCTCGGCCTGCCCGCCCGTCAGTCCCAGCGGGGTTACATCGGCCAACAGCAGATGATTGTCCGTGCCGCCGCTAGCCAACCGAAGCCCGCCGGACAAAAACTGTTCGGCCAAAATTTGGGCGTTTTGGACTACCTGCTCGATGTAGGCCCGGAAGCCGGGCTGAAGGGCCTCGCCGAAACAGACGGCCTTGCCGGCGATAATGTGCATGAGCGGGCCGCCCTGAAGACCGGGAAATACGCTCCGGTCGAGGTCCCGGGCGTACTCTTTTCGGCACAGGATCAGACCGCCTCGGGGCCCCCGGAGGGTCTTATGGGTAGTGCTAGAGACATAGTCAGCCACCGGAACCGGGTTGTCATGGAGGCCGGCGGCTACCAGGCCGGCATAATGGGCCATATCCACGAGCAATTTGGCCCCTACTTGATGGGCGATCTCGGCGAATCGGGCGTGAGGGATTTCCCGCGGATAGGCGCTGGCCCCGGCCACGATCAACCGGGGTTTATGCTCCCGGGCAAGCCGGGCCAATTGGTCAAAGTCAATCCGATGATCGTCCGGTCGAACCCCGTAACTGATAAAATGGAAAAGCCGACCGGAAGCGTGCAACCGCATCCCGTGCGAAAGATGCCCCCCATGGGCCAGGTCCAGCCCCAGGACCACATCGCCTGGTTCTAAGGCGGCTAAATAGACGGCCAAATTGGCGTCGGAACCGGAATGCGGCTGCACATTGGCATGTTCGGCCCCGAACAGTTGCATCGCCCGCCGGCGGGCCAACTCTTCCACCTGATCCACAAACTCACAGCCGCCGTAGTACCGTCGGCCGGGGTAGCCTTCGGCATATTTATTCGTCAGCACACTGCCGCAAGCCTGCATCACGGCTGGGCTGGCGTAGTTCTCGCTGGCAATCAGTTCCAAACCCTCTCGCTGCCGGGTTGCTTCATGGACGATCGCCGACCAGACTTCTGGGTCTTGTTGAGCAAGCCAATTCATTGCGTACCAATACCCCGTTATGGTGATGATTCTTCGGACTTGGAAGTTGCTCTGGCGTAACCTCACCCGCCGATAGGTGGGAAACTCCGACTTGTCCTATTAGCCTGGCAGAGGCAAAAAGAACGGAAAAATTCCTCCAATAGGGGGCAGTCATTTACCCCTAATATAAAGTTTTTTGGGTTCTCTCTTGTCGGTTGGGTGTGAGAAGGAAACTTCCCCTTCAGCCAATTCGTAAAAGTGTACCTTGTATTCTCTGCCAAGAGTCCCCATTCGTCAACGGCCGGGGGAGTGCAGTTTTAGAAAGGCGTCCCTCCAGTTCGGAAGGGGAAATTACAGAAAGGCGGCGAGGCCCCCTTTCGGCAGGGGGTATTCTCCATGCTGGGCCTTCAGGAACTCCAAGGGGAATCGTTGGACCTCTTTTCTATTCCCCAAAAACAGTTTATATTGATAGTCTTCTATGGTGGGGTAATCGAAAATAGGAGGATGCCTTTTTAACCCGACTGGGAAGTATCTCATCTTAACCTGACTGGGAGGTATTCTATGGCAGAAGCGAAGACCGCCGGGATTGTCAACGTGATGAAAGAAGGGCGTGTGTTTCCACCTTCGCCGGAATTTTCGGCCAAGGCGCGGATCAAGTCGATGGAGGAATATCGGAAACTTTATCAAGAGGCGGCCGACGACCTGGAAGGCTTCTGGGGCCGATTGGCCGGCGAGTTGCACTGGTTCAAACCGTTTGACAAAGTGCTGGAATGGAATCTCCCGTTTGCCAAGTGGTTTGTCGGCGGGCAGATCAACATTTCGTACAACTGTTTGGATCGGTACCTTGGCACACCGATCGCCAACAAAGTCGCCTATATCTGGGAAGGCGAGCCGGGCGATGTCCGCGTGCTGACCTATCAGATGTTGCATCATGAGGTCTGCAAGTTCGCCAACGTACTGAAGAAACTCGGAATCCAAAAGGGCGATCGGGTGGCGATGTATATGCCGATGATTCCCGAATTGCCCATTGCCATGTTGGCCTGCGCCCGGATCGGCGCCGTCCATACGGTGATTTTCGGTGGTTTCTCCGCGGAGGCCATTGCCGAACGATGCAACGACTCCCAAGCCAAGTTGATCATCACTTCCGACGCCGGATGGCGGCG
This sequence comes from Planctomycetota bacterium, assembly GCA_029550925.1. Lineage (GTDB taxonomy): Bacteria > Planctomycetota > Planctomycetia > Pirellulales > Thermoguttaceae > JANXAQ01. Next base: position 8,599 of record JAKPGL010000026.1, on the reverse strand, counting down.
GGGCAAACAGTTGCCGCTGAAAGGCAACGTCGATGCGGCGATGGAAAAGGCCCCCAGTTTAGAAAAATGCGTCGTTGTCCGCCGGGTTGGGGCCGAGACGCCGATGCAACAGGGACGGGACTTCTGGTGGCATGAACTGATGGCGGACGCCTCGCCCGATTGCCCCGCTGAGCCTTTGGATAGCGAAGCCCCCTTGTTCTTGCTCTATACGAGCGGTTCCACCGGCAAACCTAAAGGCGTCAAACACACCACCGCCGGGTATCTGCTGTACGCCAAAAAGACCACCGAATGGGTCTTCGATGTTCGACCGGAAGATGTCTATTGGTGTACGGCGGACATCGGTTGGATCACGGGCCACACTTACATCGTTTATGGGCCGTTGGCAGCGGGCGTTACCATTTTTATGTATGAAGGTGCGCCGGATTGGCCTGCGTATGACCGGTGGTGGAGCTTGATCGAAAAATACAAGATCAACATTCTTTACACGGCGCCGACGGCTATCCGAACCTTCATCAAATGGGGCGACGAGTGGGTGGAAAAACACGATTTGTCCAGTCTCCGGCTGCTCGGCTCGGTCGGCGAAGGCATCAATCCGGAAGCCTGGATGTGGTATTACGAGAAGATCGGCGGCTCGCGGTGCCCGATTGTCGATACCTGGTGGCAGACCGAAACCGGCGGCATCTTGATGACGCCGTTGCCTGGCGCTACGCCGCTGAAACCCGGTAGTTGCTGCCATCCGTTGCCCGGTATTTTCCCGGAAATCGTCGGCGAAGATCGCAAGCCGGTCGGCGTCAACCAAGGCGGTTGGTTGTGCATTGCCAAACCTTGGCCCGGAATGCTCCGCGGCATCTGGGGAGACGATCAGCGGTATAAAATCCAATATTGGAGCGATGTGCCCGGCAAATACCTGACCGGCGATAACGCCCGACGCGACGAGGACGGTTATTACTGGATCATGGGGCGGATCGACGATGTGCTCAACGTCTCCGGCCATCGGTTGAGTACTATTGAGATTGAAAGCGCCTTGGTCAGCCATCCGGCCGTGGCCGAAGCCGCCGCGGTCGGGCGGCCTCATGACATCAAAGGCGAAGCGATCGCCGTCTTCGTTACCCTGGCCACGGGTTATGAACCCAGCGATCAGTTGCGTCAGGAGCTGAAAAACTGGGTCCGTAAGGAGATCGGGGCCTTGGCCGTGCCGGACGACGTGCGTTTTACCACTGCGTTGCCGAAAACGCGGAGCGGCAAGATCATGCGTCGGCTCTTGCGGGACATCGCCGCCGGTCGGGAAACCGCTGGCGACACCAGCACCTTGGAAGATTACAGCGTGCTGGTTCGCCTCCGCCAGCAAGACGAAGACTAATCCTGGACCAGTCCTGACTGCGTTCACCTCCAGAAACACTTCGACTCGCCTTCCTGCCGAATGGGCAAGGCGGAAGGCGAGTTTTTTGTTTTCTTGCCCCTCTAAAAGCAGGAAAATTCCCATCGTTCTAGGTATTCCTTTTCCTAAACTCCTCTTGAAGAGAAAACATGGACAAGTAAAATAAGGGGACTTTAAGGAATAACTCTATCGAGGGGATGAGAATACCCTAAAAGTTCAGAATCTCTTGGTTGCGAATTGGAAGAGGTGTTTTCCTCATACCTCAGTCCCCTCTTTGTGGGGACGTGCAGAAAAGGAGGCTCGGATGGCATCCGGCGCCATTGAAAAGGCGGTCATTTTAGCGCGTGGGCTGGGCACTCGAATGCGTCGGCAGGAAGAGGGAGTTGCCTTGGCGCCTGAACAGGAGGCTGTGGCCCAGCAAGGGTTGAAAGCGCTCGTGCCGGTGGGTAGGCCCTTTTTGGATTATGTGCTTACCAGTTTGGCCGACGCCGGCTATCGCCATGTGTGTCTGGTGGTGGCCCCGGACCATACGGCGATTCGGGACTATTACACCCGGCAATCGCCGCCCCGGCGAATCCAGATCCATTATATGGTGCAACCGGAACCCCGGGGTACAGCCGACGCCGTAGCGGCCGCCGAAGCCTTTGTCCAGCAGGATAGTTTCCTGATGATCAATTCGGACAATTATTATCCCTTGGAAGCCCTTCGCCGGATCCGAGAAGGCGCCGACCCAGCGGTCGCTCTGTTCGATCAGGAGACGATGATCCGGCTGGGCAATATCCCGGCCGAGCGCGTTCGACAGTTTGCCGTGGCGCAGATGAATGGCAGCGGCTGCTTGACCCGGATTTTAGAAAAGCCCACCGAAGAAACCTTGGCCTCGTTGCCCCGGCCGCTTTGGATCAGCATGAACTGTTGGCGGTTTCGGCCCACTATCTTCGAGGCGTGCCGACGGATCGGCCCCTCGCCACGCGGCGAATATGAAATCACCGACGCCGTTCAATATGCGATGGACCATCTCGGCGACCGATTCCACGCCGTGCTGGTCCAAGCCCCGGTGCTGGACCTGACCTGTCGAAAAGACATCCGGCCGGTCCAGGAGCGCCTAGCCGGTCTGCCTGTGGATTACTAAATAATCGTTCATTGTAAAAACCTGCCGCCCGCTTGTTGAACCAGCCTGCATAAAAAACTTCCTTTACCCGCCGCCTGCCTAACAGACCTACCTTTCCTTCCAACATTTTCCCCCACCTCCTACCAAGCCTCTTGGACTTCACGGCTGGGGAAGGTAGGATAGCATTGTCGTTCCAAGAGGCCGGAGGTCCTTCCGTCAGGTTCTTTTTCTCTTGCGAGCGATTTCGTGGAGATGCGAGCTATGGCCGCTTCCCTGAGGAGGTTAGGATTCTGCTTGTGGTGTTGGGGCTGGCTGGGCATCGCCGCCTCGGCAGGCGATTCGTCGCCGCCGATTCCGGGGAAAAAGGCCGACTGGGCCGACCTGTTTTCCGCAGCGGCGATCCAAAGGCCAGGTCGCTGGGACAAAACGGAACTGGAGCGATTCTGCCGCCGCTTGTGGGAAGAGTTTCCCCTGCAAATGGACTGGCTCCTGCAAGACGCCCCGGATCGGACGCCAGGCGCGGAGGTGGACTTCCTGCGGGATGTCGGTTGGTACTTCACTTTGCAAACCGATCCGCTGGAGTTTCAGCGCGCGTTCCATCGGCTATTGGGAAAGGCGATTCGGGAATTGTCGGCCCAGCAGTCGCAGTCGTTCCAAGACCGGTTTCGCCAGCTTCAACAGGCCGGTGTCTCACCTTCCGACTCAAGGTGGTTGAAAAATTACGAGGATGCATGTTTCGAGCGGCGGCGGGATCGGCTTCGGCGGCTTGCGGCGGAGACGCCTCGGTTTATTTTTACCAAGCATTACACCCTGGGCGGCTCCCATTACGCCTACACCGAAGGGCTTTCCAACGCGCATAACGAAAGGCATTTTATTCCGCCCGCCGCTCTTTGCCTGGCCCAGTGGGACGGCAGGCAGTACCAGGTCGAAACTCTGCTCGACTCGCCCGAAGGGGCGATCCGGGACCCAGACGTTTCCTACGACGGCCAACGGGTCCTGTTTGCCTGGAAAAAGTCCGACCGGCAGGACGACTATCATCTGTACGAGATGGAACTGGCCGGTCGGCAGGTTCGGCAACTTACCGATGGATTGGGGGCGGCTGATTATGAAGGGGCTTATCTACCGGACGGCGGCATCGTCTTCAATTCCACCCGGTGTTTCCAGGCTGTGGACTGTTGGTGGACAGAAGTGAGCAATCTCTATCGCTGCGACGCCGACGGACGGCGAATCCGACGGCTAGCCTTCGACCAGGTCCACACCAATTTTCCTACGGTAACCGAAGACGGACGGGTGCTCTATACCCGTTGGGAATACAACGACCGGGGACAGATTTTTGTGCAGCTTCTTATGGAGATGAACCCAGACGGCGTCGGCCAGCGGGAGTTCTACGGCGGCAATTCCTGGTTTCCTACGGCGATCCTTCACGCCCGCAATGTTCCGGGGACGCAGAAGGTATTGGCCATCGCCTCCGGCCATCACACCCGACAAACGGGAAAATTGATCCTGATCGATCCGGCCTGCGGACGGCAGGAAAACATGGGCGTTCAGCTTGCGGCGCCGGTGCGGCCTGCGCCGGCCGTCCATGTGGACCAGTATGGCCAGGATGGCGAACAGTTTCAGTATCCTTATCCGATCAGCGAGACCGAATTTTTGGTTACGTATCATCCGATCGGCTGGCGGTGGGCTAGTCGGTGGGGGCCGCGGTTTGGCGTCTATTGGATGGACCTGGACGGTCGGCGGGAGTTGTTGGTTTGGGACGCTCAGTTGCCGTGCAATCAGCCGATTCCGGTTCGACCACGGCGAGCGCATGTTCGACCTTCGGAGGTCGATTGGCGGCAGAAAGAGGCCGTTTGTTATGTGCAGGATGTCTATGCGGGGTCTGGCCTGGCGGGCGTGCCGCGGGGCGCAGTCCATCGGCTCCGGGTAGTGGCGTTGGAGTATCGGGCCTTGGCCATCGGCGCCAACCGAAATAGCGGGCCGGGCGGGGCGGCCATGATCAGCACCCCCATTGCCGTCGGCAACGGCGCCTGGGATGTGAAGGTGATTCTGGGCGATGCGGCGGTGGAGGCGGACGGCTCGGCGCTGTTTCGGGTCCCGGCCCGGACGCCGATCTATTTTCAGCTTTTGGACGCCGAAGGCCGAATGGTCCAGTCGATGCGAAGCTGGACCACCTTGCAACCCGGGGAAAAAGCGGGTTGCGTAGGGTGCCATGAACATAAAAATAGTACCCCTCTGGCCAACCGTCCTTTGCCGTTGGCTTTTCGACGCCCGCCGGAGGAACTCAAACCTTTCGACGGCCCGCCGAAAGGATTCAGTTTTCCCGAGCTGATCCAGCCCATTTTGGACGCCCAATGCGTCCAGTGCCACGACGGCAAACAACATTCTGATCTTACAGGCCGAGAAGTCTCCGACCAGGCGGCCAAACGCCGCTGGCCCCAAGCCTATCTCACACTCACCCATAGCCGACTGAATCCGCCCGAGCATGGCTGGACCGGCAACCCGGATCATCCGGTCGTCAACTGGATTAGCGCCCAGAGCGCCCCGCCCATGCAGGCGCCCTATTCGGCCGGTTCGGTCCGGAGTCGGCTTTTCGCCCTGCTGCGAGGCGAAGAAAAACATCCCGTGGTCCGTCTGACCCGGGAGGAACAGGAAAAACTTTCGGCCTGGATCGATCTGGGCGTACCCTGTTGGGGCGATTACCGACAGGGGAACCTCTGGACCGAAGCGGAGAAGGAAAAATACGAACACTATCTCGCCCAGCGACGTCGGTACGCCCAAGAGCAGGCCGAAGGCCTTGCGGAGCTGCTTCTCCCAGCCGACGCCCGATGATTTTCCCCGGTTGGGAAAGAACGATCCTAAAAAGCGGCCTTCCGGCGTAATCCCTTCGGCGTCGAATCAACTTGCTGGGGAACGGAAGGGGCGCAACGTTTTTTGAAATAGGGCGTCTTTTTTTTACGGTAGGCTATACCTGGGCCCGGAACCGCTGTTCCCACAGGTCATAGAGATCGAAGAGCATTTCTCGCAGATCGCCGCGGCGGGCATGATAGGCGGCGGCGATTTCTTCGGGCGTAATCTGAATCGGAGAGTCCCTCAGGAGGTGCAGGACAATTTTCCGGGCCAGTTCCACATCGGGCCGAAGCCGAACCAATTCCGGCAACCCCACCGACCGATGCGCGGTTACCACCAGGCCGAACTGCAACTGTCGGCATTGGCGTCGCAACCGGAAGCGGTTCCATCGGCTCAATTGCTCGTAGCCGTCGATGATGATGACCGGCGGTTGCGCCGCTTCGGTTGGCGGCGGAAAAGACGCAGGGAGCTGACGGCAGCCTTCGTGCAATTCATAGAGGGCGGTCGGCCGTCCGGTTGCTTGGATGGCGGGGATCAATTGGGCCAGCAGGGCCGATTTGCCGCTGCCGTGGGCGCCCAGAATTTGCCCCTGCCAGCCGGTCTGCTGAAGACGTTCGAGGATCGCTTCCAGCGAACATCGTTCGGGAAAGAAAAAGGGGATCGCTCCCGGCCGAACAAACCGAGAAGAAAACGGATTGCTGCTGGTGGAGAAAGAACCGCCGGCGCTCACTTGGAAATTCCTTTCGGGACCCAGGCGGAACCAAGACGGAATCGGAGTTCTTCGAGGACTTGCTTGCCGCGGGCCAAAAACACCCGCACCCGAACGCACCAAACGATTTTGACGATCAAACCTTGGTAGCTTAACGGGCTGTGGGGCAACACGGTGGAGAAGGCGCCGATCCATCGGCCCGCCGCATAGGGCAGTTGATCGAGGCTGTCGCGTCGGAAGAAATGGACGGCGAGGTCCTCTTCCCCCTTGCCTTCGGTGTACCACAGGATGGACAATTCGACGGCTTTGACTTCTTCGGACGAGACGCCTTCCAGCCAGTATTCGCCTCGCAGCAGGCTGCCGGGAGAAAAAGAACGACTGCCGCCTTCCAAGCGGATTGTTATGTGGGGTTGGGCGGGCACGGCAAAAGTCCATCCGCTCTCGCAGGGAAAATGATCAAAGGGAAACTGCGTTGATACACGGGCCAACCATGCGCCTGTCCGCGCACCAGAATCTTCCATTGGATTTTGTTATGCGGGGATTGGAAGGAGTGCATGGCGCCCGCGGGGATCGCCAAAGGACTGCGGGTTTGGAACACCGACTCCGAAGAAATCGTAAAATCTTCTTGCCGAAAGAGCCGATCTTCATACACACGTTGCGTCTCGCGGCGGGCGGTGGTGCCTTGGCGGTAGAGGGCTTCCTCCTCGCAGACCAACAGCACTTCCAGAAACTTCATCTTCAACCGCCCCGATTGGGACAGAAACAACTCATACGTCCGCCCCACCTGCAAAGGATGTTCGGAAACTTCGACGATCGTCGGGCCGATGATCGTGGCCAAGATCAGTTCTCGGAAAAACCAATAGATACACCCGGCCCCCACGGCGGCAAACGGCAGCAAAAACGCCGTTCCGACCCAGTCCGGTTCCCCTTGGAGATATCGGCTCACGGCGAGAACGATAAAAATCAACACCACGCCGTTCCACAATACCCCCACCACGAAAGAGACGATCAGCGCCCAGCCTCGCTCCGAAAACATCGGGAGCCGATAGGCCAAGGTGGTCCCGGGACTTTCTTTCGGATCTGGTGCGGGCGGGATGCCGGGCCACTGCTCAGCGGTCGAAGTACTGGGTTCCCCCCGGGGAAGCGATCTGGCCTGTTGGACCAATAAGGCCCGCCGTTCTGCAGAGGCCCTCCATCGCATCAGTCCATATACCAATCCCCCGCCTCCCAAGATGATCAACGCCGACGGCACGATCAGCCATATCCAGCCCCCCCAATGATACCCGCGTACCAATACCACCACATCAGGATGGGCGGGGTCGTACCAACAGGGATATTTCTGCCCCTCGATAAATTCTCTCGCAAACTGTTCACACTGTTTGGGGTCTTCGGTCCGCCGATTCCACGGTTCCTGCGCGGTGGTAACTCGTGTTTCGCCGGCCACTTCGTACCGAATACGAATCGCGGGGCGGTAGAGGGGGGCGCCGTTCTTCTCTATCTTGCTCACCCCTACGTCCAGTACGGTACACTCGGTTTGGATAAAGTCTCGGTTGATCCGCCAATCGGGAATCACAAAGCCGACTAAAACCACGGCCAATCCAAGACAACCGGCAAAAAACACCGCCCCATGAAAACACAACTCCCCCAACATCGCCAAGACCGGAGAACCGGTGCGGCGATGTCCGCGCTTTTTCTCATAGAAACGCCGCCATCGAGCCAAGCCCGCTCCCTCCTCTGCCCGCACCGATCTCCCTCCAACCGGCCGCGGATCAAAAGACCTGTCGGCAGGGAACAGATTGTTTCTGCCCGCTCCTATCCATTTCCACTCAGGCTTGTTGGAACACCGCCCACCAGGACGCCAACAGCTCTTTCCTCCGTTTCAGCAGCGATTCAGAAACAGAGAAAGGCCTTTGAGGTCTAGGCGTCGCTTCGAGGCCAAACCTTCCTGCACTCGCTCCCTGTCGCCTACTATTATGCTATCAAAAACCGCAGAAGAGAACCCGATTCTCCTCCAGGCCGGTTCTTTTTCCGCCAGGATGGAGGACCGATTCGCCAAGACGAAGGCTCGATGAAAAATCGGCTCAGGAAAAAAAGAGAACGCCTTAAGCAGACGCCGACGCGGGCGCAGTTTCCGGTTGGCAGGGCGGCGTGGGATCGGTTTGGGCCGACCCTTCCGACGACGAACGATTTCCGCCGGCGTTTTCCGTCAGGGGCCGATAAAAGCCGATCCCCTCCAGCGCTTTATAGACCTCCTCCAACGTCTTCTCGCCGAAATTGGCGATGGCCAACAGGTCCTTGGGCCGTCGGTACAGCAACTCCCGAACCGTTAAAATGCCGTGCTCCTCCAAACAATTGGTCGTGCGCACCGACAGGCCGATCTCTGCGATGCTCATGTCCAGTTTTTCTTCCAAATCTTGCTGTTGGAGTTCCGCTTGATTCAGAGGGATCCGAGTGCCCATCGTTTTTTCCTCCTCCTTGAACAAGGAAATCCGAAAAAACCGAGAACATGTCCACCGAAGTTTCCTAAGATTATCCTCCCTTATTTTGTGCGAAAAAC
>JAKPGL010000019.1 GCA_029550925.1 Planctomycetota bacterium | reverse complement strand
GTCTTTAGGAATTCTTGCCAAAATTGCCGGGGTTCATGGTAAGTACGGAGGTTTTTCTGACGGACTTTTTCGTTTATATCGATTATGGCGGGGGCGGTTTGGTGGGTTTTCTTCAGAACAGCGGTTCGGCTGCTTCTCTTCGATCGCGTTTTTTGGTACCCTGAAATTTCAGGCGCGTTGGCAGTCAAAAGCGCCCCGAAAGGGGGTGGAGGGGGAGGCGTAGGTTCCCCGAAAAGTGATTGCCTTTGACTAGCTTTTATTGTTTTTTTCCGCAGACCCGGCGACAACAGAGGGACGTAAAATCCGTTCAGGAGGGTTCCAAGAACGATGGTGGACAGGTCGCGTAGGCCGAACGTCGATGTGGAAGCACTGCTGCGGAACGCCGAACTCCGCACCGAGCTGGAACCCTATTACGACGAGGCCATCGAACGCATTGCTACGGAACAATTGCCGGTGCAAGAGGAAAACGAATTCTTGGCCTGCATGTTGGCGTGGGAATATGCGCCGGTGTTGCCGATTTATCGCTGGTTCGATCCGGAACTTCGTCCGCCTCGGCCCGATCTGCTTACGGACGAAGAACTGCATGACATCCTCTACGACGTGATCTATAAACTCCGGGAAAAACGGATCATCTTGGACTTTACGGACCACTTATCGGATCGGGAGCTTTATACCCTGATTTATCGGGACATTTTGCCGGCCCGCGAGAAAAAAATTGATCTGGGCAATAACTACCTGCACTGGGACTGCACCGGTCCAAGCCCGGACCCGGAAACGTGGCTCCGCTATTATGCCAGCGATGAGGAACGGGAGCAGTGGTCCGAGACCTACCATCGTCCGCCTCCGCCCAAATCGAAACCTCCCTATCCACGCCGTTTGCCGCGGGAACCGGAGTAAACCCCGGGCCAGGCTCTTTTTCTCTCTTGCTCTCCTGCTTGCGCCGTTCTGGCCGCCGAGATGCTCTTGACCTCTGGGGCCGGGTGGGGTAGAAAAGTTTTCCTAAACCCACAACGTGGATATTGCTTTTTAGGGCGGGCTGCTTGGGGGCAGGCCAATTCGGCCTGATCCATCAACCATCCACCAACCCCATCAAAGGAGGGTTTCCCATGGAGGGGCGCCGCTGGAGTCGTTATCCTCGGATTCTGTTGGCCGTCTCTGCGGTCTTGATAGGTTGCAGTAACCCGCAAGAAGACTCTTCCTCGAAGGCCCCGTTGGGACCGGATTTTTATGGAAAATTGCCCGGCCTGTCGGCCACGCCCGATCCGGAACTCCGGGAGGAATATACTCGAATCGTCGAAGAAGGCGGCACTCCCGAACAACTCACCTTGCCGCCCATACCGGATGAAGAAAATCTCGCCGCCGCACTCCGGGACCTCTTCCCGGCCGATAAGCTCGAGGAAATCCTCCTGGAAACCGAGCGGATCATACCGCCGGTGAAGCTGGGGTTTAACTACGATCCGGTTCGGCTTCATCGGGCCATGGTGTTTTGGAAACAATATCAACAGGCGTGGCAGAAGGCGCGGGAAGCGATGTCCCGGCCGCGTTGCCAATTTGGGATCCGTTTTATCGACGGCGACGGGGCGGATTTGAGTTTTATCAAAACGGTCTGGATCGTAGCCCGGCTGGAGATGTTTTACGCCGCGGATCAGCTTGCCAAGAAGCAGATTTCCGAGGGGATCGCTTCGTTAGAGATGGTTCTTCAGTTGGCCCACTGTTTAGGGGCGGAGAAGCATTTTGAGCCGCGCGGCCAGGCCGCCTTTCTGCGGTCGGAAGCGCTGCTGCTTTTGGAAGCGATTGTCCGTCGGCCGGAGATCGAGCGGGGCCATCTGGAGAAGTTGGCCGACCTGTTGGAGACGCATCTGGCCCAATGGCCGCCCGATGCGGCCGCCTGGATCGGCGAGCGGGCCTTGGGAATGTACGCCTACGAACTGGTCCGAGACGGCCGGCTACTCAATCTGGCCAGTCCGGAAGAGATCGAAGCCATGGGCGGCCAATCCATAGCCGCCGAGTTGGCCGAGGTCGCCAAACGAACCGTCAACTTGGATGAACTCTATTATCTCCGCACCATGCGGCGAATCATCGATTCCTGTTCCGAACCCTATTGCAAACGGGCCGCCCTGTTCGAAGAAATCCGCCTCGACCTCCACCAAAAACGAAACACCAGCGAATTCCCCCTAGTGGCCGGGTATCTGCTCCTGCCAAGCATCGAGAACGGCCATCGCATCCAGGCCAAGGACCGCGCCCTGTGCGAGGCCTGGGCCGTGGCGCTGTCTCTGGGTGCGGGGCGAAAGGCCCCTCCCTATCAGGTCAATCCGCTGACCGGCCAACCCTATAAAATCTTCCGCCCAGAGGGTCGCATCGAGCTGGTTACCGGCGACCCGGCCCGTCCGCAGGACGAACTGCGCATCCTTGTTCCGGACTTGGCCCCTAAACAACCGCCCAAGGCGCCGTAATCCTGCTTTCTGTTTCGTGTTTCGGCCTATCTGTTCTCGTCCCTTGGGTTGTTTGCCGACCCCTGGGACGCCCTGTGGCTTTTCTGATCTTCTCCGTCATCCTAAAATGCCAGAAGCCTATCTTCCATCTGCACCAGGCGATCCCAACGTCGCAAAAGGGGTACTGCCATGTTTCGAGTGGTTCGAGAAATCGAGTTCTGTTATGGGCACCGGCTCTTGGACTATGAAGGCAAATGCCGGTATCTGCACGGCCATAATGCGCGGGCCTTGGTGACGCTGGAAGGGGCCGAGTTGGACCACCGCGGGATGCTCTTGGATTTCGGCGAAATCAAACGTCGGCTCAGTCAATGGATCGACGACAACCTGGATCACCGGCTGATCCTTCACCAGGCCGATCCCGCAGCCGCACTCCTTCAGCAGGCGGGGGAAACTCTCTATCTTCTAGACGCCAATCCCACGGCCGAAAATATCGCCCGACTGATCTATCAACAGGCCCAGCAGTTGCATCTGCCGGTCGTCGAAGTGGCCCTCTGGGAAACGCCCCATTGCCAGGCCGTCTTTCGGCCCGCCTCGGGCCGAGCACCTATATCCGACAGTACATCGGCCCGCATCCACG
>JAKPGL010000017.1 GCA_029550925.1 Planctomycetota bacterium | reverse complement strand
CAAATACTTCCGTCTTCTCTTAAAACTCGATAAAATTGGGCAATCAATTGAGCCTGTGTCTTCAAATAACGTTCGATCGAAACCCGATTCTCATATTCTTTCCCCAAGTTGTAAGGCGGAGAAGTTACCACAAGAGCTATCGAATTGTCTGGAACCTGGGCGATCAATTCACTTACATCGCCTGTTAAAACAACAAGTTCGGCGTCGGGGTGAAATGTCGTTTCTATAGGCTTTCTCGGCTGAAACAGAGGCAAGTCACTCATATCTTGTTCCCATTTCTAATGGGTCCGATCCTTTTCCAACTCTTCGGCGTTTTGCGCCCTCTTTGTTTCCCTCAAAGGGGATGTATTCCACGCTTTAAGTTTATTCTATCTGTGGGCAAAAGGAACCAAAAGGGTGTGTAACATTTCAGCCGAATACAAAGGAGGCTTATTTCAGGACGAAATTTGCCCGGGCTTGTTACTGCCGCTCTAGCGGCAGTCCAGAAAACAAAAACTCTTGAAAGACCCGGATTCCCGCTTGCGCGGGAATGACAATTTATGAGCTTTCTTTTTATGAGCTTTCTTTCCACTAGATGTGCTTCATCGGCTGAAATGTTATAAGGGTGTCGGTTTGACAAGGGAACCGGGGAAAGTTTGCTCGGCAAAAGGACGCGGCAACTCCCTATTCAGGGGGGGGGAATCGGGGTATTGCCCTCTTTTCCGAAAGAAACCGTCCCGTAAAAAATGGAGTGCCCTTTTGATGTTCCGTCAGGAAAGTGGGTTCTGGGACCAGATACAATAAAAGTTATAATGGAAACAAGAGACATTTTCGAAGCGGGCGGGCAATACCCATCCTGAGAGGTTTAAGATAACTCTCAATAGGCATTCAACACGTCGTTTTGGTTGCAAAGAATCCCTCCCTGGTAGTATAAGGAAGAGCCTTGTCCACTAAACCGCGCAGTGTAGGAGAGGTCCTTCAGGAGTTCCGGCAACAGCGCCAACGGATGCAGGAGGAGCTCCAGAAGATCATCGTCGGTCAATCGGAAGTCATCGAGCAGATGTTCGCCGCCATTTTTGTTCGGGGGCATTGTCTGCTGGTCGGCGTGCCGGGGTTGGCCAAGACGCTGATGGTCAGCACCCTGGCCCGCATTTTGGACTTGGATTTCAAGCGAATCCAGTTTACGCCGGACCTGATGCCCTCGGACATTACCGGCACGAACGTCTTGGAGGAAGACGAACACGGTCGGCGGAACTTCCGTTTTGTGCCCGGCCCGGTGTTTACCAACATCCTATTGGCCGACGAAATCAACCGCACCCCGCCTAAAACCCAGGCCGCCTTGTTGCAGGCGATGCAAGAACGGGAAGTAACGGTCGGCCAAAAGACGTATCCGCTGCCGGAACCCTTCTTTACCATCGCCACCCAAAACCCGATCGAACAGGAAGGAACCTATCCGTTGCCGGAGGCCCAACTGGACCGATTCATGTTCAACATTAAGGTCGATTATCCCTCTTCGGAAGAGGAGGAGCAGATTTTGGCGGTTACCACCCGGAGCGAAAAGGTGGAGGTCAGCAAGGTGTTGTCGGGCAAGGCGATCATGAACCTCCAGAAGTTGGTGGCCTCGGTGGCGGTCAGTCCCTATATTGTGCAGTATGTGGCCCGGTTGGTGCGTGCGACCCGGCCATCGGATTCCTCCGCCCCCAATTATATTAAGGAGTGGGTGGATTGGGGGGCTGGGCCTCGGGCTGGGCAGTTCCTCATCCTGGGCGGCAAAGCCCTGGCGGCGATGGATGGTCGATTCTCCGTAGCTATCCAAGATGTGCAGAAAATCGCCATCCCTGTCCTACGCCATCGCATCAGCACCAACTTCCAGGCTCAGGCAGAGGGCGTCACCCCAGAAGACATCATCCAGCGCCTGATCCGTGAAATACCGCCCCCGGCCATGCCGAAGTTCGAAGGCCGAGGATAATACAACATCCATTTCCTGGAGTGTACTAGTCGTCATAGTCGTCATGGGCGACATGCCCCTGGAGTTGCCATGTCCTTAGTGGCTAAATATCTCAAGCCGGAAGTAGTCCGCCAGATACGCCGCCTCGACCTACGCGCGCAATTTATCGTAAAAGGCTTTTTCCAGGGGCTGCATCGGAGTCCATTTCATGGGTTTTCCGTAGAGTTCAGCGAACATCGCAAATACACCCCCGGCGACGAGCCGAAAGACATCGACTGGATCGTCTATGCCAAGACGGACAAATACTATGTCAAAAAGTTCGAGGCAGAGACGAACATCACCGGGTATTTGACGTTGGATTTGAGCCGGTCGATGGGCTACACCTATCGGCAAGAGGTTACCAAGTGGGACTATGCGGTCAGCCTGGCGGCGGCCTTGTGTTACCTGATGATCCAACAGCAGGACCCGGTGGGGCTTTTTGCCTTTGACGAAAAGGTGCGTACCAGTCTTCGGCCTAAAAGCAAGCGAACCCAGTTGGGCGATGTACTTTCGATATTGGCTCGCTCCCAGCCAGCGGGCCGAACGAATGTGGCGGCTAGCCTTGCCCAAATAGCGGGAATGCTTCGGCACGCCAGTTTGGTGATGATTTTTTCGGACCTCTTGGGCGAGCCGGAACCGATCTTGCAGGCCCTCTATCGGCTGCGACACCGAGGACATGATGTGATCGTATTCCATATTCTGGACGAAGCCGAAGCGAGGTTTCCTTTCGATGGCCTGGTGGAGTTGGAGGAGCCGGAAACCGGCCAACTCGTGGAAGTCGATGCTTTGGATTTTCGGCCCGCCTATCTGGAAGAGTTGTCGGAATTCCAAGAGACCTTCCGCCGAGAATGCGCCCGGGCCAAGATCGACTATGTGGCTTTAGATACCAGTATGCCGTTCGACCGGGCGTTAAGCGAATACCTGATCAATCGCAGTCAGAGGTCATAACCCCCTTGTCTGTAGCGAAGCAAGGAGGCGGCATTCCCCCCTCTAGCGGCAGCCCAGAAGGTTTGCCTCTCTCTCCCAAGGGCAGGATAGGCCCGCCTCCATGGCCAAGGGGGAACTTCCCCGCCTGAACAAGCTGGCCCGCTAACCGCTAACCCAAACCATAAAAAAACAGAAGCCGAATCCCCCGGAGGGGATTCGGCTTCCTAGATGGCTCATAGGCCGATCCACCTTCCTCGCTACTCACAGGGCAAGCATCGAAGGGGCGGATCGTTCAGACCCGATCTATCAAGTTCTTTAGGCCTTGGGGGCCGGAGCCGGAGGCGCCGGGGGCGCCGGGGCCTTTTCCGCCGGAGCAGCCGGAGCAGCCGGAGCGGCCGGTTCGCAGGTCTTCGGAGCGCAGGTCTTCGGCTCGCAGGTGCTTACCACGCAGCAAGAGCGGGCAGCACGACGGGCCGCCAGACGATCCCGAAGAGACTCACGGCAGCAGGTCTTGGGCTCGCAGGTCTTGGGAGCACAAGTCTTCGGCTCGCAAGTCTTCGGAGCGCAGGTCTTCGGCTCGCAAGTCTTCGGAGCGCAGGTCCGGACCTTGCACCGCTTCGGCTTGCAGCAGGTCTTCGGCTCGCAAGTCTTCGGCTCACAGGTCTTGGGAGCGCAGGTCTTGGGCTCGCAAGTCTTCGGAGCACAGGTCTTCGGTTCGCAGGTCTTCGGACGGCAGGTCCGAGCTGCACTGGCTTCGGTGCTCAGGACGAACAAGCCCAGCACCGCCACAATGGCCACTACACTAATCACACGGGTCCAATTCATAGACGCATCCTCCATCAATTAAGGAAGGACAAACAGGAAAGGATTCGCTGTAGGCGCCGTCAGGGGTAGGTTATTCCCTCGATGGACGGCTCACCGAGGGGACCGCCCTTAGCACCGGACCGGGTCGCTTGCCCTGTGAAAGCTTCCCGACCGGTGGGGCTAAAGGAAATACACAACTTAAAATGATAAGCTAGCATGGATAAATTGTTTGTCAAGCCTCTAGGTAGGAAAAATTTTCCTTTTGGGAAATATAGATCAAATAGAAAACCTGCAAAAATCTAGCTTGCCGCCGGCTTTTATGCTCCTGTGAAAAAGAAAAAGGGAGGCTTTCCCAACGGAAAACCTCCCTGATTTTTTGATGTAACTATCTATAAATTAAAGAGTTATATCTATTACGGTACCGTTCTCAGGAAAAGGGACCTTTTTTAACTTTCCGAGATTTCGTAGTAGTTTCGGGGTATGTAAAATAACTCTTTATGGTGGAAACAATGGCTTTTCGTCCCAAAAAGACATTCCCCAAAAATATCTGTGTCATCCCTCTCTGGGAGAACCACCTTTGCCCAGGAATCAACGGCGGGGGGGTTGCTCAGGATTTTGGGCCGTATGGGGCGGCTGGGTTTGTTCCCCAGTTGAAGGGGGGGCGGAAGGTGGGGCGGTCGGAGAGGGGGATTGAGTTGTCTGGTTGTGAGCGGCTTGCGATGCTGCCTCCCGCCGGGCCAGTTCCGCTTTGATCTTCTCCTGCTGCCGAAGCATATCCTCCGGATCTTCAAAATTGAGCGGATACGGTGGTTGGTCCGGAAAGACGGTGGCCGCCATGCCGGCTACCCGCCAGCCTTCCGGCTCTTTGCGCACTAGCCAAATGATTTCGTCCGTTCGGACCGCGCCATCCGGTTCCCGGTCTGTCCATTTGCAGAGGACTTCGGCCCGATTCTCGTCCAGCATAGAGACTTTACCGATCTCAAAGCTGGCCGTATCGCTGCCGGGAGGGGCGACAACCATATTCATTTCTTGTGTTTTTTTGCGGGCTAGTGAGGTGAGCATCCGCTCGGCGGTCATGTCATCCCCCCGGCGAACTGCTTCCAGGAACTCATACACCGCCTCGGCTGGCCCATCCAATTTGGGTTTGGTCGTCTGTTGGGCGACGGCAGAGGTCGATTCCCCCGATCCCTCAGCCGAGTTCCCGGTGCTACTGGTAGAATTGGATTGACCACAGCCTACCCACATCCAAATCGCCCCAAAGGTGAGCATCCATGCCAATTGCCGCATTCTCTTTTCTCCTCGTCGCACAAGGGAAGTAAAAACCGGTTTTCTCCTGGGCCGAACATGCCCTCCGGGAAAAGACGCAAAAACGCCCCAAAATGTTTTTCATCTCAAGGCCGGGAGTGTCGCAAGAACGTGGCTATTCGTCAAGAGGAAAAGTATTCCTATTTCAGAGAGGGTTTGCCTCCCTCTAAAGTATGAGCCCTACATAAAAAAACCATTGACCAGTCTTCTATGCTAAAAAGCCACCCTGCTATAGAGGGAGGGCGGAGAGCTGGGAGCATCTTTCGGCGTGCAAGACCCGGCTCAGGGACACTCCCTGGAATCCCTTTTCCTTTCGGGAGAAAAGCAAGTCAGGTGTTGTCGGTTCCCTAGTCGGAGGGCGGGAGGTGTGATAATCTGAAAGGAGGCACCCACTGGAGAGAAACTAGTAGGTCCCCTCTGGAGTGTAAATTGGAGGTTCCCTAAGAATAAGGGGAACTATCCCATCCTTTTTAGGGGGGCGGCTTGTTTTTGCCCCTCAATACTATCCTATCTGCCTGCCTGATGTTGAGGAGGAACAGCGTTCCGTGGATCGTTCGGAGCGGATTGAACCACGCACCTTAAGAGGGTTTCGGGATTATTTACCCGAGGCGATGATGCCTCGGGAACGGCTCATCGAGGTAGCGCGCCAGGTCTATCGGCGCTATGGGTTTAGCCCGATCGACACGCCGGCCTTGGAATATCTGGAAATTTTGGCTGGCAAAGGCGGCGAAGAGACCGACAAACAGCTTTATCGGTTTCAGGATCATGGGGGCCGGTGGGTGGGGCTACGTTTTGACCTGACGGTGCCGCTGGCGCGATTTGTGGCCCAACACGCTGCGGAACTGCCGGTTCCTTTCAAGCGGTATCATATTGGGCCGGTCTGGCGGGGCGAAAACACCCAGCGGGGCCGATACCGAGAGTTTGTCCAATGCGACTTCGACACGATCGGCACGCGCAGCGTAGCGGCCGACATCGAAACCATCCTGGTCATCAACGATCTGATGCGGGCGATCGGGCTGGAGCGGTTTACCATCCGGGTGAACCATCGGGGGATTTTGAGCGGGCTGTTGGAGCGGTTGGGGTTGGCCGATCGGCAAATAGTGATACTTCGGGCCTTGGATAAACTGGATAAAATCGGTCCGGATGGGGTGGGGCGAGAAATGGCCGAGTCGGCCGGCGCCTCTACGGAGCAAATCCGACAGATTCTTGCCCTGGCTGAACTGGCCGGGCCTAATGACGCCCTCTTGAATCAGGTGGAACCTTTGGTAACCGGCAGTACGGTGGGACAGGAGGCCGTGGCAAGGCTCCGGGAGGTGTTGGGGGGACTTCGGGCTGCTGGGGTGACGGAGGAGCGGGTTCGGCTGCATCTGTCGCTTGCTCGCGGCTTGGACTATTACACCGGCATTGTATTTGAGACCCTGCTGGACGAGTTGCCGGGGATCGGCAGCGTCTGTTCTGGCGGTCGGTACGACAACTTGGCGGGGCTTTACACCAGCCAGGATTGGCCGGGGGTGGGGGCGTCGCTGGGGTTAGATCGGCTCTTGGCGGCGATGGAAGCGTTGGGTCGGCTGGAGAAAGTCGCCACTCCCGCCCCGATTTTTATTGCCTATTTCGATAAGGAGCGGTTGGCCGACTATCTCCGCCTGGCCGCCGCGCTACGGGCTGCTGGACTGGGCGTAGAACTTTATTCGGACCCCAAAAAGCTCTCCCAACAACTCAAATACGCCGATCGGCGGGGTTTTCGTCTGGCGGTGATCGCCGGCTCGGAAGAGTTTGCCGCCGGAGTGTGCCAACTGAAA
Source organism: Planctomycetota bacterium (assembly GCA_029550925.1). GTDB lineage: Bacteria > Planctomycetota > Planctomycetia > Pirellulales > Thermoguttaceae > JANXAQ01. Next base: position 10,452 of record JAKPGL010000017.1, on the reverse strand, counting down.
GACCTCCTCCGCCAAACCCAGCAAACCGTCCCCTTAGAACCGGACGCCCACACCCTGATCCACTGCATCCGCCAAATCTTAACGGAACTATCAGGCGCCGACTCCGATTGAGAGCCTTTGAGAAGACTGTTCACCTCTTGAAGAGTCGGGAAAGGGCGGGGGCGAGATGCAATCCGACCGTAGTGGTCAGGAAGGAGGACTCTTCTCAAGAGTCGTAATATGGATTAAGCTTTTTTCTATGGGGGGTTGGCTCGAGGGTCGGCAGGACGGGGAGGAAGGAGATGAAGAGTCCATTTCCTGGTATGGACCCTTACGTGGAGCAGTATTGGCATGATGTTCATCATGCTCTGGTTACGTCCGCCCGGGATCAACTTCAAGGCCGATTGCCGGCCGACCTGCGGGCGCGGTTGCAGGAACGGGTGTTTGTGGAGACGACGCAGGAGGGGTATCGGACGATCTACCCCGATGTCCATGTATGGGAGCTTCCTCCCCGGGGTTTTTCCAGCGAGGTTCCGCCCGGAGCGACTAAATCGGCGGACCTGGGACTCGAGGAGCCGCTCGTGTTACATCTGGCCGATGAACCGATGCGGCAAGGGTATATCGAAATTGTCGATGGAGCAAGCGGCAACCGGGTCGTTACGGTAATTGAGTTTCTCCGCCCATCGAACAAATGGGCGGGTATGGGGCAGGAGCTTTATCTTCGCAAGCAGCACGAGGTGTTGACGGCGGGGGCTAGTCTGGTAGAAATTGATTTAACGCGAACCGGTCGAAGGATTCTTTCCGTTCCGCCGGAGCGTATCCCGCCATCTTATCGAACGCTTTATCAGGCGGTGGTCCGTCGGGCATGGCGCCCCCAGGAGGCAGAGGTCTATCGCATTCCGCTCGATCGGCCGTTGCCCAACATTCGCGTCCCACTCCGTCCTACGGACGAAGACGTTCTGCTAGAACTTCAAAAGCTGGTGGATTCCTGCTATGCCAATGGAAGATATACAGACATCGATTATCGTCGTGATCCTGTTCCTGCCTTAACCGGTCCGGAGGCCGACTGGGCGAATCAACTCCTGCGGAGCAAAGGACTTCGTTGAAAAGGGAATTATTCCTTGGGAAACAACACCCCACATTTCCGGGATGGGGAAGTCTTGCATTCCGTCCGCTGAGCGCCGCGACTACTCGGAGATTCTTCGAAGCAGTGGATTCCCCAGAACAGGATAGGAGAATCCGGTCGGACGCAGTGGATGACAACCAGGCCCCCGCATACGCAGGAATGTCCCAAGGAGAACGAAATCGCTCTAGGCCTCCTGGCAGATCGACAAAGGAATCCCTGGCGATGGCCGATCGGCATAATCACTACGAAGCCGCCTTCGAGGCCTATCTTCGCGAGCTTCGCACGCCGTATATTGCCGTCAATGAAAGCCGACGCAGTCTCCTGCCGGAAGGGGCCTCGATCAAAAGCCTCGATTTTATTGTGCCGTCGCCTGGGCCGACGATTTGGCTGATCGATGTGAAAGGCCGACGCTTTCCCACCGGCCAGAAGAGCGCTCAGTATTGGACCAACTGGTGTACCCAGGACGAGTTGGCCAGTTTGGACCAATGGGAACAGATGTTTGGCCAGTCGTTTCAAGGGCTTTTGGTGTTTGCCTATTGGGTGGTAGGCGAGCGTGCGCCGCTTCCGCCGGAGCAACTGTTCTCGTTTCGGGAACAGACCTATGGATTTTTAGGGATTCCGCGGTTGGACTATCAGGCCGTCAGCCGACAGCGATCTCCCCGTTGGCGAACGGTTACGATTCCAGCGGCGGAATTCCGCATCCGCGCCCGGCCGGTGCACGAGTTCCTCGGGCGTTGTTGGCCGCCGGGCGCAACCCTCCATCAAAACCTCGCCCCCGCCGCTGAACCCATCGAGGCCGTGCCTCCTTCCGAGACCGAAAATTGGTGAATCCGACGGTTCCCCGGCTTCGTCCCTGATTTTCCGTCTAAAAGGGGTCCGGCTAAATTTCGGGGTTACTCTTTCGGTCGGAGGAACTTTACGCAGACCGGCATACTCACCTGGATTTGTTGTCCGGCAGGCGTCAGTTGGCCGGTCTGGGCGTCGATGCGCAGGAGCACCACGTTGTCCGAATCCTGGTTGGCGGCCACAAGATACTGGCCGGTCGGGTCGATGCCGAAATTGCGAGGCGTTTTCCCCTGGGTGGAGGCATGGCCCTTGAGGGTGAGTTTGCCCGTAGCCGGGTCAATCGCAAAAATAGCCAGGCTGTCATGGCCCCGGTTGGAGCCGTAGAGAAACCGGCCCGATGGATGCACCTGCACTTCGGCGGTGGTGTTATTGCCGGTAAATCCTTCCGGCAAAGTGGAGATGGTTTGCACCGCTTCCAATCGGCCTGCATCGGCCTGGTAGGTAAAGGCGGTGATGGTGGAAGCCAGCTCATTGATGACATAGGCGAACCGGCCCGTCGGATGGAACGCAACATGCCTGGGACCGGCGCCCGGATCGACTTTCACCCAGGCCGGCTGGTGCGGGGCGAGTTTGCCGGTGGTTAGGTCCAGCCGATACACCAGCAGTTTGTCCAGCCCCAGATCGGCGGCGATGACCAGCTTGCCGGTCGGATCGAAATTGACCGAATGGGCGTGCGGCCCTTGCTGACGCTGCGGATGGATGCTGGCGCCGGCATGTTGGATCGTCGAGACCGGCTCGCGGAGTCGGCCGTCTTCGGCGATGGGCAAACTGGCCACGCTGCCGCTGCCGTAGTTGGCCGTTACGACATATCGGCCAGTTGGATCGACGGCCAGATGGCACGGTCCTGCTCCGCCGGAAGGTTGCTGGTTCAGAAGTTGGAGTGTGCCGTCCGGCTGGATGGCCAGGGCGCTGACGGCGCCCTGTTTTTTGCCCTGAAACTGGGCCATTTCGCCCACCGCATACATCCATCGGCCGCTAGGGTGGACGGCCAGGAACGAGGGATTGGCCAGTGCGACGGCCAGCCCTTTAAGTTCCAATCGTCCGGCCCGCAGGTCCAACTCCGCCCGGTAAATTCCTTGGCTGGTCTTGTGGGTGTAGGTGCCCAGATAGACCCAAAGTCGTTCTGTCGCTTGAACAGCCGAAGTAGAGATTGCTGGCGCCACGTCCGATGCCCCCGCCCCACCATCGCCTTCCGCCGCCCAGCCAGATCCGACCCACATCATGAGTGCTCCTCCTATCCCTAGAAAAAGGGATCCAAAAATGGTCTTTCCATTTTCATACGCCATTGCCCATTCTCCTTTTGCCCATTCCATGAGCGATGCGAAAATCCATTGGGGTTTTGGTATGGATAACCGTGGATGTTCCGAAAAACCAGCCCGATTACAGCACCTTGGTAAACCCAGGGGCGGCGATCGGGTATTTGCCGTCTTTATCGGGCATGACCGGCGCCGGACCATCCATAGTCAGTTTATCCAGGCCCGGGGCCAGTTCCACATTGGAAGCCAGAGCCTGCTCCCAAGTAAGTTCCTGGCCGCTTTCGATGGCCATCCGGCCCAGAATGCCCACCATGCAGGCATGAGCGCATCGCTCCGTCTCGTTATAGGGTTTGTCTTGACGAATGGCCTCGAACAATAGGTCGTGTTCCCGCTGATACTGGTTGCAGGGCGGCCCCTGGTACTGCCAGAGGACGTTTTCTGAAGTCAGATGGAAGCCTTTGAAGAGTTTCGGTTGCGGTTTACCCTCGCCGATCTCGGCCGAGCCTTTTTGGCCGTGGATCACGCAGCCCCAATAACCCCAGCAGTTGTGCATGTGTCGGCCCTGGGCGAACATGCGGGTCCCATCCGGAAAGGTGTATTCGACGGCGTAGTGGTCGAACAGTTGATCGGGCTGATCGCGGAGTTGGCGGCCGCCCTGTCCTTGGGCCGACACAGGCCAGGCCCCCTTGGCCCAACAGGCCACATCCAGATTGTGGATCAGCCAATCCAAAAGAAAACTGCCGTTTAGCCAGGTAAAACAGGAGTAATTGCGGATTTGATGCGCCAGTTCGCTCATCCCCGGCTGCCGAGGCGCAAACCCGACCGGCCCATGCATCCGATAGGCCCAGCAGGTAATCACATCGCCGATAGCGCCTTCGTGGATGCGGGCGATGGTTTCTTCCAGCGGCTGATAATGGCGGGACATCAGACCGCCGGCGATTTTCAGGTTCTTTTCCGCCGCTTTTTTCCCGGCGGCCAACACCCGGCGCACCCCAGGCGGATCGACGGCGAACGATTTCTCCATGAACACATGGCAGCCTTTTTCCACGGCATATTCCAGATGGATGGGCCGGAAGGCCGGCGGGGTGGCCAGCAGCACCACACCGCCCGGCGCCACCGCATCAATGGCCGACCGGTAACCGTCTAGCCCCACAAACTGCCGCTCCGGCGGTACATCAATTTTTGGGGCCAGACCGGCATTGCCCTGGAGTTGTTTGAGGCTGTTTTGCAATCGCTCGGCGAAGAAGTCGGCCATGGCGACCAGTCGAGTCGGCCCGGCCGTGGAGAGGGCCTGGGCCGCCGCCCCGGTACCCCGACCGCCGCAGCCGACCAAACAAATCTTCAACGTGTTTTCTTCCGCCGCATGGACCGATCGGGCCAACGGATCCAGCCAGCCTTGGCTGGCCGCCCCAGCGGCAACCGCCGTTCCAGAAGCCTGCAAAAACCGCCGCCGCGTCGTACCACGGAACCAGAAAGTTTTACTGAACATGGGTTGGTCCTTTCTCAACAGGAAAAAAGCATCTTTTCCGCCGAGTGAAGTCAGTTACATACTTTCGCCGGTGCGGCTCCCTAGACCGACATTTCTACACTAACGGGACTCCAGGTTTTTTCACGGAATCCTCGTTTTCGTAGGGATAATAGGGATAATAAAGCCACTCTCCTCCCTTCGGCGGAAGTAGCATATATTATCCGACCGAATTGTCTCTAGTTTACCATCTTCCTTCCTGTTTACAATCATAGACGCCTCACTCGGAGGAATCCATTAATCCATACCGCCACGTCGAACCACGAACGCCTCCTAACCATGGAAAACGCCTCCTAACGATGGAAAAGGTTTTATTATTCCGGCTCAGAGGGTTATCCAGCTAAATCGCTGTGTGGTACTCTGGCTTCTGGAGTTTACCCAGTGTGGGATGATCGCCAAATAACGGGCAGATAAAATTCGCTCATCTTTCGGGTTACCGCCGGGATGTCGTCCGTGCTAGCACGCGACCGGATTGGTACGATCCGATCTGGGCGGTCCAATGCTGCCGAACCTGGTCAATCGCCGTAAAATCCGGCCAATTCGCACATCCCCACGAAATCAATACTGGGTAAACTCCAGTCTGGCTTCGCTTGACAGGGGGAGTTGCGTCCAATAGAATGTGCGGCTGTTTTGAAAGTGCGGCGCCCTCGCTCCTTTGCAAATCCTGGAACACTTCAGCCGAATGAAGAAGCCGCTGTTTTATGCAAGGTAAGCCTTTTTCATTCCTGCGTAATCTGGAGTCCAGACTGGTTGCTTCTCCCCCGCCGAGGGAGGCCGGTCTGGTTCGCAGGCCGGGTGAGGGGGACTTGAATTCCTGCTTGCGTAGGAATGACAGAGTATGCTATTCGGTTGAAGTATTATCTAACTTTTTACCTGGTTAAAAGATTTTGAGTGAGCAATGGCCCATTGTTTTCTTTGGTCGAAGAACTTTAGAAATCTCCTTGTTGCGGCGGTAGTTGGGCTGTATTTGGGAGGCATCTTCGGTTGTGGGTCGCATACGGATCAAGCGGCGCTCATCTTAGCCACGACCACGAGCACCTACGACAGCGGTCTTTTGGATGTATTAGTACCAAAATTTGAAAAAAGCTCTGGGTATCGGGTCAAGGTGATTGCTGTGGGTACGGGCGAGGCCCTCCGGATGGGCCAACAGGGCGACGCCGATGTGCTGCTAGTGCATGCGCCAGAGGCGGAGGAGAGATTTATGGCGGAGGGATTTGGTAAGACCCGCAAGCCGGTCATGCACAATGACTTTGTCCTGTTAGGTCCTCCCACCGATCCAGCGGGGATCAAAGGTGAGGACGCCGTGGGAGCGATAAAAAAAATTGCCGCCGCTCAATCGCCGTTTATCTCTCGAGGGGACAATTCTGGAACCCATAAGAAGGAATTGTCGCTGTGGGCGGCCGCTGGTATAAAACCTAAGGGGACTTGGTATATCGAGGCGGGCCAAGGCATGGGAGAATGTCTCCGGATCGCCCATGAGAAAAACGCTTATCTCTTAGCGGATCGGGGCACTTGGTTGGCTTTCCGGAAACAATTCAGTTTGAAGCTGCTGGTGGAAGGCGATCCGAAGTTGCTGAATCCTTACCATGTGATTACCGTCAACCCGGAGGTCCACCCGCATGTGAACGGCCAAGGGGCTGAAGAGTTTGTCCAGTTCATTACCAGCCCTCCCATCCAACAGATGATCCGACAGTTTGGTCAAGCCGAGTATGGAGAATCTTTGTTCATTCCTGACGCTCTCCAGCCTTAACCAGTAGGCCCACGGCCTTCTCGGAAGATGAAAGTATCCTTTCCAAAGGCTTGGGGAAATCCTAGAGTTGGCCTACCAGGAATCGGCCTCCGGGTAGGGAAAGAGGGGAGCATTCGTTGAATCGCTTTGGCAAGAGAGTCTGGCCGACTGCCAGGAAGCTTGCCGTCGGTCCGACTTCCTAGCGAGGACGGCCGTGTCGGACGCCGGTTTGTTTGTGCCGAGGCTCTGTCGCTCATTAAGGAGATTCCTTTCTCTATGAAAACCGAACTTCTGGAGATCGTTGGGTTGACGTTATCCGTTTCCGGCATGGCGACCTTGATTGCTTTGGCGTTAGGATTGCCGCTGGGGGTGTTGCTAGCGTTAGGGCGTTTCCCGGGGCGGGGATTGTTGGCGGCAATGGTCAATACGGGGATGGGGTTGCCGCCGGTAGTGGTGGGATTAGTAGTGGCGATGCTTTTATGGCGGAGTGGACCATTGGGCCAGTGGGGCCTGATTTATACCCCCGCCGCTATGGTCATTGCCCAAGTGATTATTGCCTTGCCGATGGTAGCAGGGGTGTCGATGGCGGGCATTCAGCAAGTGGATCCGATGATCCCACTGCAGGCCCGGGCGTTGGGGGCTTCCGGTTGGCAAACCCTTTGGACGCTGGTAAAAGAAGCCCGACTTTCTATGCTTGCCGCGGTGATGGCCGCCTTCGGCAGTGTGATTTCCGAAGTGGGCGCGGTGCTAATGGTCGGCGGCAACCTCAAAGGCCAAACCCGGGTGCTGACCACCGCCATTTTGCAGGAAACACGCATGGGCCGATTTGAAACGGCGTTGACCTTGGCCTATGTTTTACTAATGTTTACTTTTACGATCAATTTCTTTTTGACCCGCCTTCAACAAAAGGGGGTACGAGCCGCGCCCTTGCGATGGCGGCGATAACCCCATATTCCATCTCTCTTATTAGCGTCCTATGGAACATCGGGGATCACCTCTATTAGAGCTGGTTCAGGTCCGGCAAATCTACGGCGGTCGGCTAGTGCTCGATATCCCTCAGTTCCGAGTGGAGAAGGGGGAACGACTGGTGCTGTTTGGTCCGAACGGGGCGGGCAAAAGCTCGCTGATGCGGATATTGGCTTTGGTGGAAAAGCCAGTCCAGGGCTGTATCTTCTACCAAGGAACTCCTGTGGACGCTAGCAACAGTTTGGCCATCCGCCGCCGGTTTGTCCTGCTGCTGCAAAAACCTGTGTTTTTTCAGGGCACGGTACGGAGCAATGTCATCTATGGATTAAAAGTGCGTGGTCTTCCCCGGCGGATCATCCAATCCCGCTTGGATGAGGCGGCCTCGATGTTTTCGCTGGAAAACCTTTTAGACCGCCATGTGGAGAGGCTTTCCGGCGGGGAAGCCCAACGGGTCAATCTGGCTCGCGCCTTTATCCTTCAGCCCGAAATCCTCTTCCTGGACGAGCCGTTTTCCCCTCTGGACGCCTCGGCGCGTCAGGAACTTTTGGAGGTGCTCCGGCGGACCGTGCAGACCGCCCAGCAAACCACGGTATTGGTAACTCATCATCGAGAAGAAGTCCTTTTGTTCGGAACCCGCGCGGCGGTTCTGATGGATGGCGTAATTCGGCAAGAAGGCTCTGTAGAAGAGGTCTTTTCTCGGCCCAACAGCGATGAGGTCGCCCGGTTGGTGGGGGTGGACACGGTCTTGGCCGGGCAGGTAGTAGGCGCACAAGACCAGCTTCTGGAAGTCCAAATAGGCAATCAGAAGTTCCTGGTACCCGGCCCCGGCCGCCCCCATCAGTGTGTGTTGCTATGTATCCGCTCTGAAAACGTGATTTTAGCTTCTCGTCCCACCGAAGGTAGTGTACGCAACTGGCTCCTTAGCCGGATCATAGAGATCCACCCCAGGGAACGGACCTTAGAGGTGGTGCTGGACTGTGGATTCCGGTTCAAGGCTGCGGTAACTCGGGCAGCCTGGATGGAGTTAGGATTGGAGGCCGGCACAAACGTCTGGGCCGGGATCAAGGCGACCTCCATCCATCTGATCTCTCAGTAGCCCCCATCTGCTCATCCCATTCGTCTTCGCATTCGTCTTCGAATTTGTAACTGTTCCTCCGTCGGGAGGAGGCGCCTTGGGATCATCCAAGGACCCTGAGGGCGTTTCCGCCAGAGCAGGCGTCGAAAAAAACACTCCCTGCCAAAAACGTCCTATTTCCGCCGAATGGAGTACCCTCTCCTTTTCGATCTTTTTCCATCGTTTCCGCTGTTGGGGATTCTGCTGATTAGAGAAGGAAATGGTTAGGGGGTTATTAAGGGGCTGTTAGGCTCTGGCCTTCTCCCTTTGGAAACCATATACTGCAACAAGGGAGGATAAAGAGAGTAATATTTTGGTACTGGTAACATTTTAGCTGAATGCAGTCCTTGTCATTTTTGCGAAAGCAGCAGTCCAGGCTTGTTCCCGCACAAGCGGGAATCCAGATATTTCAAGAGATTTTGCTTTCTGGACTGCCGCTTGCGAGGCAGTGACAATCCCGGGCAAATTTTGGCCTAAAATAAGCCTCCTTTGCATTCGGCTAAAATGTTACTGGTCCTGTTGCCAAGAAGGTTTTGCTTTAGAGGTTCTAACCAATGCCCCCCAAAGGTTCGGGTATTGCCCTCCATGGGGGAGTTTAGCAGGAAAGATCATTTTGTTAGAGGCTCTTCTATAGGAATAAGGAGCTATTGCCTTGGCCGTTCAGCCTTTACCCTTGGAAGCCTATCAGACAATGACGGCGGCGGAACTCATAACCAGGATTCAGGCGGTTCGGCGGCGCATGGGGCCGGAACTGCTCCTGCTGGGCCATCACTATCAGCGGGATGAGGTGATTGGCTTAACAGATCTGCGGGGCGATAGCTACCAACTCAGCAAACAGGCGGCCGAGAATCGGCAGTGCCGGGCGATTATCTTCTGCGGCGTGCATTTCATGGCGGAGACGGCCGATATTTTGGTGAATCGGCCGGAGCGGTTGGCCGAGCGGGCTGGCTTGCGCGTGCCGGTCATCCTGCCCGATCTGGAAGCCGGTTGCTCCCTGGCCGACATGGCCCGTATGGATCAGGTGGCTGCCTGCTGGGCGGAACTGGCCGAACTGTTCGGGCCGGACCAGGTAACGCCGGTAACCTATGTCAATTCGGCGGCGGACCTGAAGGCGTTTTGCGGTCGGCATGGGGGTATTATTTGTACATCGGCCAATGCCAGGCCGGTCCTGGAGTGGGCCTTTTCGCGTCGGCCCAAGGTGCTCTTCTTTCCCGATCAGCATCTTGGCCGAAATACCGCGCTGCGGATGGGTTTGCGCCTGGAGGAAATGGCCGTCTGGAATCCGCAGGCCGGCCCGTTGGGCGGCAATCCGCCGGACCGGCTCCGGCAGGCCAAGCTCATCCTGTGGAAAGGTTTCTGCTGCGTGCATCAGGCGTTTCTGCCGGAGCATGTGGAGTATTTCCGGCGCCAATATCCGGGCGTCAAAATCCTGGTGCATCCGGAGTGCATGAAGGAGGTGGTCGATCTGGCCGATGAGGTCGGTTCCACAAGCCGAATCATCCGCCTGGTGGAGGAGTCGGCGCCGGGGACCCGCTGGGCCATCGGAACGGAAATCAATCTGGTTCGCCGATTGGCGCAGCAACATCCCGAACAAGAGATCTACTTCCTGGCGCCGTTTGTGCGGATGTGCCGAACGATGTATCGGATCGACTTGCCGCACCTTTGCTGGGCGGCTGAACACCTGGCGGCTGGGACGCCGGTCAACGTCATCCGGGTGGAAGAGGCGACGGCTGAGGACGCCCTTTTGGCGCTAGAGCGGATGCTGCAAGTGGCCTGAACTCTCTCCTGAACTTTCCCTCCAACAGAAGCCTGCTCCTCTTTCAGAAGGGTCGGATCTTTCAGGAGGGCTGGGCGGGATCGGTTTAGCCATCGGTTCTGGCTTTCACCGGGCCGGGATTGCGCGGCAGGATG
>JAKPGL010000015.1 GCA_029550925.1 Planctomycetota bacterium | reverse complement strand
ACGGGGACCGCCCGCAACCTTACTCTTAGTGGCTCTTTAACCGGAAGCGGCAATCTGACCACCGTCGGCCCCACCAGCAGCACGGGGACTCTTTATCTAACGGGGAATAATAGCGGTTATTCAGGGGTGATTCGGCCGGGCACCAATACGGTAATCCAAATCAATTCCTTATCTGCCTGGGGTACACAGCGAAGTGTGGATCTTGCCGGCGGCACGGCCCGCATCTACGGTGCGTCGACTACCGTGCAGGATGTTGGAGTCCCCGGCTTGAATGGCTATTATTATAACGTCGGCTTTGATACCACTACTTCTGTTTATATGGATTCTGTGAATCCTCGGTTCGCTACAGAACTTTTGATCATTCCGGATCGGGTCATCCAGCGGATCGACACCCATCCGATGACCCTGAATATGCCGAGTAGTGTCAGTACCGATTATCCCCGGATTCCGGTGGTGGGCTTTCAGGTGCCGGACCGCTTGGCCATGATGTGGAAAGGGCTGGTCAATATTACCACGGGTGGGACCTACACCTTCTGGGCGGCCCATGACGATCGGTTTTCGCTCTACGTCGATGGCCAGGCCGTCTTGCCGGAAAGCGGTGGCACAAGCGGCGGACGCTCTGCTTCCATTAGCCTCAGTGCCGGCTACCATAGCATTGTGATCAAGTTCACCCAGGGCAGCGGCGGTAGGTATATGGTGGTCCAGTACTCCGGGCCGGACACCAGCGGCAATTATCAGATTCTCGGCAGCACGCCGGGGGTGCTCTGGACCGGCTCGCTTGCCCCGACGCCTATCGGCCAGGTGGGCGGCAACGGCACGCTGGAAATCTATACCGATATGGTCGCCAGCGGATTTACCGGCTCCGGCACGTTCACTCTACAAAGCCCAACGATCAGCACGCTTACGATTAACGGTCCGGCCACCTTGACGGCGGCCACCACGCTGGCCCCCACCTCCGGCGCCCTTATTTTCAAACAAGGTATTTCGGGCGGTTACAACTTGACGGTTGCCGGGCCGTATTTGACCCGTTTTGAGGCTACCAACACCTACACGGGCACCACCACGGTAACCGGCGGCCGACTGGAGCTGGCTGCACCTAGCAACGCCATCCCCGGCTCGCTGGATATTAACGCTGGCAACACCGCCGGTCTGGTTGCCAATGTCCAGTTGAAGGCCGATAACCAGATTGCCGACGGCGCCACGGTAACCGTCCGCTACAATAGCCTTCTGGACCTTGGGCCGTACAGCGATACGATTTACCGGCTTTCGATGCAGGGGGCCGGGCAGATTTGGGGTACCGGTACCCTGACGGTTACCGATCTGACCGGTTCAACCTTCCAGAGCGGCCGGATCCTGGCCAATCTGGCCGGCTCTGGTACGCTCAAGAAAACGACCACCGGTACGCTGATCTTGGCCGGCAATAACACCTACACCGGCCAGACCCAAGTGCAGGCCGGGGTGCTGAACATCCGGCACGCCAATGCGTTGGGCGCCATCGGCGCCGGCAATGATACCATCGTCTCCAGTGGTGCTACGCTGGAGCTTCAGGGCGGCATCAACGTAGCAGGTGAGGCCATTAGCGTAGTGGGCACTGGGCATACTTGGGCCGGCGTGAATTTGGGCGCCCTGCGGAATGTGGCCGGCGTCAACCGGATTGGCCAGACGCTCACGCTCAGCGGCGATACGCTCATCCGGTCGGAAAGCGGCAATCTGGTCTTCGACAATCCCGTCTCCATTGCCAGCAGCACTACGAGCAATTTGACCATTGACGGCAATGGGGAGGTTACCCTCCGGGGCAGTTGGAACCTTTCGGGCGGTGTGCTTACCAAGCAAGGCCGGGGTACGCTCACCTTCGATCAATCGCTCGGGAGTTTCCCCAGTGTGAACTGGGTCTCGGGGGCCATCGGTTTCAATGGGCCGCAGTATTGGGGCACCTATACGGTCGGAACGGGCAAGGCGCTGAAGTTCTACTCCGATCCCGGCTCGGGGGTAAGCATTCAGCTTAATAGCATTCAGCTTAATAATAGTGCGGTGATTGCCGGCTATGCGGCCGACCAGGCCCTGCTGAGCCGAATTAATGGAGCGGCTTCTCCCAGCGGGGCGTTGATGCTGGCCGTCGATAGCGCCAATAACCTGAACTTTACCGCTCATCCGACGATTGTGTTAGGGGCGATGGGCTCGGCTTCTGCGCCGGGCGGCCGGGTCCGCTATACCGGCACGATCACGCCCGGCCTGGGCGGGTATCTGCTGGGCGCTCCGACAGGCGATGTGTCGGACATTTTGGAAGTGGCGTCGGTCTTGAGCGGCAATACCAACCTGGGCGTTTATGGCTCGGTGTACCTGTCGGCCAATAACACCTTTACCGGCGTGATCAATGTGGATGGCCCGGAGGCCCGGCTTCTGAACGTGATGAACAACCCCCAGTTGGGCGACCCGGCCAATGTGGTGGTGCTTAGCAATGGCGGCACCTTGCACCTTTTGATGAACGCCCGGAACCAGGATGCCCTGTTTGGCCAGTTGGGCAACCCGCTTGCCGGCGGCATCCGGCAAATCCAGGTGGGCACGGGCGGCGGCGTCATCAACGTCTCCACCGGTGTCGATGCCCTCAGAGAGCGGTTTATCCTCTCCGGCGTCAACCCCATTACCGGCAGCGGCACTCTTACCAAGACCGGCCAGGGGTATCTGGAGATTTTGACCTCCACGGACTTTTCCGGCCAATTGGTGATTGCCAGCCAGGGCGGCGGCGTGGAACTCCGCGCTAGCGGCGCCCTGCCCAATGTCCAGAGCATTACCGTAGGCCAAAACGGCTACTTCATCGTCGATAACCAGAATGGCCGGAGCAACCGGCAATGGCCCAGCGTGAACAATAACAATCGCGTCAATGACAGCGCCTCGATTTCGCTGCAAGGCGGCTTCCTCTACTATCGGCCTCGGAACGCATCGGGCCAGACGCAGGAGACCTTTGGTACGGTAACGATCAGCCAAGGGCATGGCATGATCCGCCTGGAGCCGCAAGGCCAAGGCGCCGATGTTACCATCTCCAACCTAGTGCGCACTACTGCTGATGCCGGCGGTGGCACCGTGCGGTTGGAGACCACGACCGGCACGTTCGGCTCTACGGGCAATAACCCGCGACTATTCTTCACACAGATTAACGGCACAGCACCCACCACCACCAACCTGATTGGCGGCTGGGCCTTTTTGAGCAACGCCTACGGCAGCCCCAATCCTTCCTACCACTGGGCCGCGTATGATACCACCGCAGGGGTCGGCGTAAAACCTTCGACTTATACCAACATTGGAGCTGTGAATTTTACGCCGAACTCCACCAATATCGTGAATCTGAACGCTTCCGGTACGGCCACCTTAGAGGACTCCTCCACCAACAAGCATGAAATGCTTGCTTTGCGGTTTGGGGCGGATGCGGATCAGACTCTGACCTTTGCCGACCTTACCAATGACGTGCTTTATATTGGCAGCGGCGGCATCCTGGCCGAAAATTACAACCGAAGCCGTTACATCGGCACCAGTGGAAGCGGGACGCGAGGCACGATCACGGCGGGGCCTTCCAGCGGCGCAACCGGTACCCAGGAACTATTCTTCCATATCCCCCAAGGCACGACGTACGTCTATTCGACCATCACGGACAACGGTTCTGCGCCGGTGGCCCTGGTCAAGGACCTGGGAGGCACGGTGCAATTAGAAGCTACCAACAACACCTATAGCGGGGGCACGTATCTCTACGGCGGTCGAATCAATGCAACGAAGCCTGGGAGTTTAGGCACGGGGCCGGTCCTGGTCAAAGGCGGCGCCCTTCAATTGAACGCCGCCGGTGCCACCTCCAGCACCGCCGGTATCCGCGTGATCGACGGGTCGGAGCTTTACTTGGCGTCCAACATCGCCTACAACCAGACGGGCGACCGATTCTACATCGAGGCCGGGTCCACAATTACCGCCTATCACACCTCTTCCACGGCCGGGTTTGCTAGCTTGACCCGGGTATACACTTGGCCTGCTACAGCGGATGGACAAGTCTATCTGGAACCGGGAGCCATCGTCCGCATCCCCAGCGGTTCCATTCTGCACGGCGATATCATGACCAATATGATCAAGAACCTCGGCACGGATGCGGACCTGTTTTTCAACCAGACCGGCGATGGCTCGCCGTTACAGTATATCACCGTAGGGGCCGGCACCCCCTGGAAAGGCCTCAGCTCCTCGGTAGGCGAAGGCTGGGTCCAAGGCACCATCTACGCCAATAGCGATTTCTGGCTCCAGGGGCATTATCGGCTCGGCAGCGCGGTTGCCTTAAATTTAGGTCGGCCAAGCACCTCTAACCCCAACACCGGCTCCTATGCGATCATCAACCAGGCGGGCCGACCGATCAATGTCTTCGTCAGCGGCCAGGTGGTACTGAACGAAGACACTCCGGTTCAGATGTCCGGCGATATTACCTTCGTGATTACTAGCGACGGCTACTTGCAGCCCAACTGGGCCAACTCCTTTGGCGATTTGGAGCGGTTTGGTTCCCGGGCCAAGGTCCTGGTGCAGGCGGGCGGCACGCTCGATCCGGGTAACTATGTGCCGATCTATCCATATCAGGACTCGCCAGACTATCCAGCCTACTACGGCAAGCAGTATCCGTTGCCTAGCCCGGTCAATACCGACGTGGTGGTCGAGGCGGGCGGACGGTTCCTCATTAACGACGCCTCCGGCATTGGTTCGACGACCGGCGGGGCCAAGTGGCTCATGAAGACCGGCTCCATCCTGGATCTGGGCACGGCCAACGCCTTCTTCGGCAGCTACGGCTACGACCCGAACAACCCGGCCGCCAACACCGGCCTGATCGCACCAGGGCAATTCGTCTTTGAACCGGGTGTGATCGTGCGCCTCGGAGCAGACAATATCTATAAGCTATCTCAGTTTGTTACCGCCGAGCCGAACGGCAATCGGGTCATTTATGAAGTCTTTGGCGGCAGCAGGTATGTAACGAATCAGGTCAATCCCTTTATTCCGCCGCAGGTGGGTGTGGTGCGCAATGCGCCGGAGACAATCCGCATTGGCCAAGGCGGCATGATCACCAACGATTCGGTGGATCGCCGCTGGGAGGAAAGTCGGGGTCAGCTCATCCTGGAAGACGGGGCCATCCTGGCCGCCACCACGCAAACGATTCTTTATATTAAAGAAAGTGTCCGGATCCCGGCCGGCGCTACCGTAACGATCGGGCTGCCCCAGGGGACCTACATCGACGGCAATCCGAAATACGGCGGCGCGGTCTGGTTCGATGGCCTGCATAGCAACTGGATTGAGGGCGGCCAGAATGCCCTTTTCTGGGTGATGGACGGCGGTCAGCTTGGCCTGGCCCAACGGAATTGCTTCCCGGATACGGCTACGGTGCATCTGGAATCGCCGGTAACCAATTGGACTCCGGCCGGGGCCTGGGCGGCCATGCCCGGTAACGGCAGCACCCTGCTCCTGCGTACCAGTTGGTTTACGGAGGTGATCGGCCCGCTTACCGGTTCCGGCGGCGTGCTGACGGATCAAGATGGTGCCTGGCTGGCAACCGGCTGGGGCGCAACGAGCGATTTCACCTTTGCCGGTGTGTTTAGCTCTACCGGCGGCCGGCAGCCGAACCTGGAAAAGATCGGCCCCAGCACGATGTATCTTACCGGCTCCAGCACCTCGACCGGCGAAATGCGGGTGAACCAAGGCGCCATAGTGCTTACCGGCGCAAGCGGTCGGGTGGATTTCGGCACGGTGCGCGTGGGCAAAACCGGCCGACTCGTTCTAGATAATAGCACCCAGGCGGTCAACAATCGGCTGGATTTGGGCGTTCCCGCAGGGGTCAATGTGGCCGGTCAGGGCGGCGTGCTGGAACTGGTGGGCGGCGCCTCGGCCGTTACCGAAACCGTCAGCACCCTCTGGAACGGCGGTTCGCCCAGCGGCAGTAAGACCTATTTGAACATCACGCCCGGCACGGGCACGACTACTTTTGTAGCCACCACGATAGAATCCTACGTCAGCGGCGGCCGCAATGCCACCTGGGTCTTCCGCACGCCGACGATCGCCAACCTGCCCATTGGGTATAACGCGGATAATACCTACACGGTGCCTGCGGGCAACCTGACCAATGGGCTTATCCGTTCGACCAATCCGAACTTCTGGATTTCTAGCGGCGTTGCTCAGCCGGGCGGTACGACCGGCATTGCCGGTGCGGCAGGCACTCCGGTTGCCCCCAGCCGGGGCGATCTGCTGGGCGAGGATCCGGCAACCGGAACAATCGGTTTTGTTACCCAGGATGTGAACAACGACTCAAGCGTTGGTTTCCGGCTCTTGCAGCCGAGCGAATATGCTCCGTATATCCGGCCCAATATGCGGACCAACATGAACGTATGGTTACCCGCAGGGGTCCATACGGTAAGCGGCAATACGGAAATCCGTCTGTTGCGGATGAGTCCCGGCGCGGTGCTGGACATTACCGGCGTGGTGCCGCTGACGAATTCGCCCTCCCAGTTGGCGCCCACGGCCCCGGGCATTTTGGTGGATGCCGGCGGAACGGCCACCATCCGCGGCACCTATCTGAACTCCTGCTGGGCCCCAAATGCCTCCCTGTATTTCCACACCTATGGTGATTTGAACATGGAGGCTCAGGTATTTACCTGGAACTCGCTCGTGAAGACCGGGCCGGGCAAATTGACCTTTGCACCCGGCACGGCCACCGTGTGGCGAGGCTCGCTGGTGGTGGACGAAGGTACGGTGGAATTAGGCCCGAACAATACGTTCCGGCCCTGGCCCAGCCAGCACCGGTGGAATGCGTCTAGCCTCTATCTAAACGGCGGCGTGCTGAATCTGGGCGACAATAGCCAGATGATCGGCGATCTGCAGAGTGTGAACTGGTTGCCCTATGGTGCGGCGGCCGGCGGCACGCTGACCGCCACCAGCCCGGTAACCCTTACCATTACCGGCGGCGGCACCTTCTCCGGCCAGATCACCGGGCCGGTAAGCATCGTCAAATACGGCAATACCACACAGTATTTGACCAACGTCAACCCGATGACCGGTAGCCTCACCATCCGGCAAGGGTATCTGTATTTGCGGGATGAGGGTCGGCTACCCAATATTACCGGTCCGATTAACCTCGAATATGCCGCCCTACGTATCGAGAATAGCTATCTGGTAGCGGCAGAGGATCGGCTGCCGGCTGGCGTGGATCTGGTCATGCGGGGCGGCGATTTTATCCATCAAGGGCGGGCCGGTACGGTCACCAAGGTCTTTCTGGATGAGGTTACCCTGGCCGCTGGCCGAAATATGTTCCAGACCGAAGCCGGTGGCGGCGGTGCCAGCGAAACCTATATCCAGAACCTGGTCCGGCCGGCCGGATCCTACTCCATGGTGGATTTCCGGCAGAACTACGGCTGGATCGGCACGCCGGGCAACGACACCACGGCCATCCGGTATATGGTGCAAAATGTCAACGGGGTGCCGATCGATCAGTGGGTGGCCAATAACAATAAGATTCTGGGCGGCTGGGCGGTGGTGCGGGACGAGCATTTTGCCACCTACCTGCCCGGCCAGGGCATCGGCCCCCTGGGCGAAACCTCTGACGGTTTCCCGGACTATGATTCGACGAACCTCCTGACGGCTGCCGCCACCCACAACGTCAACGACGGCACCGCCCGCACGCTGACGGCCAATGTAACCATCAACGCCCTACGGTTTAACGGCGATGTAACCCATAATCTTGCTGGATATACTCTTACCGTCAATAGCGGCGGCATCATCAGCAACCGGGGCGGCACCCATGGATTTACCGGCGGACAGATCACCTCCGGCACCGACGCCCTCTACATCTGGGTCAACACCGGCACCATGTCCATGGGTTCGAAGATTACTGGCAATATCGCCCTGGTCAAGGCCGGTAGCGGCACGCTTTCGCTCAATACGGCCAACGATTACACCGGGCCTACCTATGCCCTGGGCGGTACCAGTTGGGCTAGCGATCCCAGCGGCACGCTGACCCTGAACGTCTCCGGGGCCGACGGCATAAGCACGGTTGCCATCCCCGGCGACCTGCATATCCACCATACGACGGTAACAGAAAATGCGGCCAATCAGATCAAGAATACCGCTACCGTCTATCTATACGGTGGGTCTGTGTTTAACCTGGTGGATACTGCGGGAGTAACTGAGACGTTGGGCGCCCTGGTCTTCCGCAATTCGGGCGGCAATGCGGAGGCCCGGCCGATTGTCAGCCGAGCCAATCAACGGATCTCCTACCTCAATCTGACCGCCCCACGGGCCATCGATGCGGTTACGGATAACCCGGTCAGTGTGCCGGCCATTTCGCAAAACGTCGGCCTGGTCAACTTTACCGGCAGCACTCAGCAGGAAATCTACGTGGCCGGCTCTAGCCCGATTGGGTTTATCTTCAACGCTGGGATTGGCTCGGTGCCTACCGGCGGGATCAAAAAGACCGGGCCTGGCATGTTGCACCTGGGCGGCAACGTCGGCAGCACCTTCGGTAACCCCACCACCCTGACCGATCTATTCTTCATCGAAGAAGGCATCGTCCGGGTGGATACCACCGCCGGCACCGCCAGCGGCGCACCGGCGGCCATCAATAACAAAATTGGAAGCAATAAGGTGAATACGGTGGTCCGAGGCGGCGCGGGGCTTCTGGGCCGAAACGCCTCTAGTAACCCCATCTACGGCAGCATTCGGCTCGAAGACGGCAGCTTCCTGGGCACCACCGAAGGCAATAGCGTCTTCGGCCAGGCGACCACCACGATCGCCGATTTGGCTCAATTGGCCGTGCCTGCCGGCGCTACGGCCACCATCTACGTGCGGGATTACTATTACATCTACGATTCGGCCCGCACGGTTACCATCAACAGCAAACTGACCGGCAGCGGTACGATCGAACTGGTCGGCCCGCTCCGGACCAATACCATCGGCGTGCTCCAACTGGGCAACAATATTACCGGAAGTACCACCGGAGCGAACGACTTTTCTGGGACGATTGTCCTGAATCCAAACACGCGGCTTTTGGCCCAGGCCACGGCCACGGCCAAGACCGGTAATGAACTCGGCGCCGCCACCATCGTCCTCAACGGCGGCGAACTCTACCTGCGGGATAACAACTCCGTCACCTACGGCAACAATGTGATCCTGCAAGGGCCGTCGATCATCAACGCCGACCGGTACGACGCAGGTAGCGGCAACGTGATCACGCTGGGCCGACTGACCGTGGCTGCCGGCGAGCAGGTCCTCCAGACGCCTTGGACGGCCAGCGCCTTTACCTCGGCCAACAATAGCTACCGAATTGCGTTTACTGAAATTGCCGGTCCTGGTACCCTGGTCAAAGCCGGGCATCAACCGGTGGAAATCAATGGCTATGACGCCAGCTTCTCCGGCAACTTCATCGTGGCCGGTCCGATCGGCCTTGCGGTGCAACCGTCCGGCAACCTGCGTCTGAACGCCTCCACCAATACGATCAATAACCTTACGGTGGGCGGCATCTTCTCGCCGGTGGGCGGCAAGACGCTTACGGTAAATGGTGTTCTGGAGATCGGCGATAACGCCGGTCAGGTCGTCAACGGCACCGGCGGCGTCTCCACCGGCAGCGTTACCGGCGCCGTGAGCGTACCCAATAACGCCACCGTCAATATCAACGTGCTGCGGAATAACGGGATTCTGGGTGTAACCGGCGGTTCGACCACGATCAATGTCAACCAGATTCAAGGCTCTGGTCTGTATCAGACCTACGGCCAGCCGATGACCCTGCAAAAGTCGGGCGGTGCTCCGGCGCCGATTGCCGACGCTCCGGATCGGCCCACGACGATCAAAGTGGCCGGGAACAATACGGTTACCCTGAACCCGGCCTCCGGCGGCACGATGACCGGCGGCGTGGAAGTGCAAAGCGGCACGTTGCGCGTAGCGCCGTCGGCCGTGGCCACCAACCCGTTCGGCAACACCACCATTAAGGTCCTCGGCTATGAAACGCCGGTAGTGGCATCGCCAACCGCCGCCACTTTGCAACTGGTGGGTACCAACGCGATCACCCACGGCGGCAATATCCAGAATAGCGGTCTGGTGCAGGTAAGCGGCACGGTTACCGTCCAGGGAACCATCGCCGGCCCCGGAACCGGGGCCTTTGTGCCTGGCCTTTTGGAAAGCCTCGGCGGCACGTGGAACTCCAGCTCGCCCCAGGGCACCGGCAACTTCGGCGTCAAACTGGAGCCACGCATGGGCAATATGAACGTGGTTACCCAGGACCCGATCACCGGCTGGGGCGATAACCACACCTGGACCTATACCGGCCTGTTCTACGACGCCGACGGCTACTTCAGCTTCCTGGAAAATATCGATGACAATACTTATATCATGATCGACGGCGTTACTCGTTTGAATGAAAGCGGCTCTGAGGTGTCGAGCACCGCCATGATCGTCGGCCAACGGGATAACACCATCTCTGCCAACCAAAACACGGCTGGCGGCACCCTTTACTTCGGTAATCCCGACCCGGACGGCGATCCGACCAATGGACCGGAGGGCTGGCACACCATTGAAATCCGGTTCAACAACGGCGGTGGCGGCGCCGGGCCGTGGGGGGCGGTCAACGGAATGACCAATAACTTCGGTTTCGGCCTGAATGTGGACGGCACTCGGGCGCTGGACGGTGCCCTATATACCCGGCCGATCGATCCGGGCAACGGCACCCTGTTCCGTGTGCCGATTGCCGCCAAGGGCCAAATCCAAATCGACGCCGGTGCAAGCCTTACGGCAGGCAGCATTACCCAGACGGCCCTGCTTACCTTGGTCTCCGGCACAAGCAGCCTGTCGGTCCAGTCGGCAAGCGACGTGGATCAATTAACCGCCCAGGCCGGTACCGCCCTGCTGACAGGGCCGGGGGCGCTTACGGTCAATACGACCTTAAGCTCCGGCACCGGCTCGTTCACCAAAGCCGGCGCCGGCACCTTGATCCTGGGACCCAGCGCCCAAGATAACTATACCGGCGACACCACGGTGCTGGCCGGGAAATTGCTCATCGACGGCTTGCTCACCAGCAACGTAACGGTTACCGGCGGGCAGTTGGGCGGCACAGGCACCGTGCAGGGCAATGTGCTGGTGCAGAGCGGCGGCAGCGCTTCGGCCGGTAACCTGGCCGACTCCACCGGCAAACTCAATATCCTGGGCACCTACACCCAGCTTGGCACCATGCAGATCGACATCCAGGGCCAAGGCCAAGGCACCGGCTACGACTGGATCGCCGCTACGGGCAATGCCGGGGTACAAGGCAGCTTGCAGATCATCCTGGACGGCTATCAACCGGCCAGCCTCGAAACGTTCGACGTGCTGACTGCGCCGACCATCGTGGAGACTGGACCGATTACGATTGACGACGCCTTGGCCCCGCTGCTACCGGCCCAGTACTGGATGTATCGGATCTTGGGCGATCCGGGCCAAGGGATGATCTTGCAGTTGCAGGTGGGAGTGCCGGAACCGGCCAGCCTGCTGTTGGCCCTGCTAGGGCTAGCGGCCCTAGGCGGCTACGCCGTCTTTCGCCGCCGGAAACGGTAAGGCCCAGGACCAGCCAAAGCGAACGCAACCTCCCGCTTTCTCATTCCTGCGGAAGCGGGGGGCAAGTCTTCTTCCCCCGGGCAGCACCCCGGGGTAGCCTCCGAGGCGACAAACCTGCCAACCTGCGGTCTCTCTCTATTTACTCTTTACTCTCTGGATTATTTACCCCATCCGCCGCCGTGCCATTGACGGGTTGCCGAAGCGGTGATATTTTCACAAAAAAGATATTTTTCGTGTTCGTCGCGGTTCGGGCGGCGAAAAGGAAAGGGATCCGTGGCAAGGGGCGCTGCTTATGGCGATCCGTCGGCTGGTGAATTGGCCTATCCTTTTGGCCGTGGTGATGACGGTCCTGCTTTTGGTGCTGGCCGTCGGATGGGTTCTGCTTTCGGTGTTTGGGGCGCTGGCGAATACGCAGTTTTCGGGGCTGAATTGGACGCTGTTTGGCGTGGGGACGGCGTTTTTAGGACTGCTGCTGGCGGGGGTGATTATTTACGCCATCTTGTCCATTAAAGCGATCAACCTGAGCCAACGGCAATCGAACTTCATCGACAGCGTAACCCACGAGCTGAAATCGCCGATCGCCTCGATGAAGTTGTATCTGCAGACGCTTTGCCGTCGGCAGGTAAGCCCGGAGGAACAGAATCATTTTCTGCAATTCATGCTGGAAGACATCGAACGGCTGGATCATCTGGTCAATCAGGTATTGGATGCGGGCCGATTGGAGGCCGAGCGGGTCGAGGGGGAGACGGAAGAATTGGCGTTGGAGGAGGTGATGCATCAGTGCATTGCCGAGGCCGCCGCTCGGTATCGGAGCAGTCCGGAGATCGTCCAATGCCAAACGACGCCGTGCCGGGTGCAGGCCCGGCGGGCCGATTTGCAAATGATCTTCCGCAACCTGCTGGACAATGCGTTCAAGTACGCCGGAACCCCGCCGGAAATCCAGGTTTCGATCGACTGGCACTCGGACCGGTGGGCCGTGGTGCGGGTGGCGGACAATGGACCGGGCGTGCCGCTAAAAGATCGGCGGCGTATCTTTGGCCGATTCGTCCGATTGGGATCGGAATTGGAGCGGGAAAAACCCGGCACCGGCCTGGGGCTTTACATCGCCAAGACGGTGGTCCGCCGGTTGCGAGGAAAGATTCGGGTGCGGGACCGACGCCCGCCGCCTGGAGCGGTGTTTGAAGTGTTTCTGCCGGCGCTGCCGCCGGCGACCGCCTCCCCGCTTACCCAAAAAACTCAGCGATTCGCTCAGCGCAGTGAGAGCGCCTATGAATAAAAAGAAACATATTCTGGTTGTCGAAGATGAAGTCCATTTGGCCACCGGCATCAAGTACAACTTGGACGCCGAGGGCTATGAGGTTACCTGCGTGGGGGACGGCCCGAGTGCGCTCCGGCTTCTGCAAGATAAGTCGCAGAAATTCGACCTGGTGATTCTGGACTTGATGTTGCCGGGCATGAGCGGCTATGCGGTTTGCGAAGCGATGCGGGCTGGACAAAACGATATTCCCGTCTTGATCCTCTCGGCCCGGACATTGGCCGAGGACCGCATCCGAGGCTTCGACGTGGGGGCCGACCAGTATCTGACCAAACCGTTCGATTTGGATGAATTTTTGACCCGGGTGCGGACCCTGCTGAACCTTTACTCTCTCAGGACGGAAAGACGTGTGGAAACCGCCGCCCCAGAACCGGAACCGACGGTCTATCGGTTCGCCGACGCCGTGGTTAATTTCGATACGTTCGAGGTCTCGGTGCGGAACCAATCCGCCCGGCTCACGCATCTGGAGATGAAACTGCTCCGGTATTTTATCGAGAACGCCGGGCGGGTGATTTCTCGCAAGGAGTTGCTCGAGCGGGTGTGGGAATTGCCCGGCTATCTGTCCACTCGGGCCCCAGACCAGTTTATCCGCCGATTACGGAAAATCTTTGAACCGGACCCTGCTCAGCCCCGATACTTTCTGACCATTCGAGACGCCGGGTACCGTTTTGTGCCGACAGGGCAAACCGCCTCGGAAGACGCTCCTGCGGATGCCGACGCCGCCCCTTCCGCACCCAGCGATTCTTCCTAGGGTGGATCGCGGCGGCGATGTTGGAATTCCTTTGTTTGTCTATGGGGAACCGGCTTAGCGGCGACGCCGATGCCTCTGAAGAAAGTTTCTGTAGAGCAACCGGCCGCACCCTGTTATCATCGGGGACAACAAACCATTGGGCTGCTTTGCACCGTCGCACCAGGAGCATAGACCGTGCCGGGCGGACAAGCTTGGGTCGTCGCCGGTTGGCATTGGACCGGATAGCAATAGAGTACCTCTTCGTCTCGGTCGCGGAACAGTCGGCCTCGGCATCCGCCAAACAGAAACGTAGCGGCCGCCAAACCTAATATCCACCCTGCCATCCGCAGTCGCATACCCAGTTCCTCCTTGGATAAACCTGTTTCTCCGTTTCCCCCCGCAGTGATAACTCCTATGGGATTCAGACCCTTACCCTTTTTCCAACATGGACACTTAATCATCCCTGGCCTAAAGAGAAAGTCCAGACGTTCTCTCCTTGCGGATCAGGGATTTTTGTTTGGAGAAAAAGAAAGCGGGAGCTTAGCAAGTCTTTTTCTACGAGTCAACACGGGAATCTTCCGAAGGCTGCGGGCCATTCCCCCCTCGAAAGAATGGCGTTTTACCCTTCCCCCCAGGCCGACGCCGATTTTTGAAGAGCATCTCCAGTGGATTTTCTGCCAAAAGTCCGATCGACCAATCGCCCCATTTTCTCCATTTTGCCTATCTTCTTTTGTTTCGGTGGATTAGGTCTTCCCAAGCATTGTTTCGGGCCATGGCTCCCCCCCAGATATTCAAAAGTGCCCGGGCATGGCCCAGTTCGTTTCGGCGCAACCGTTCTGTAACCCAGGCTGTCCAGCCCAGGCTTGAACCTCTGGACAGACGGCGTTCCGTAACCCAGGCTTCCCCTGGGAATGTTGCCTTCTCTTGACTCCGGACGTTAGGCAAGCCACGATAGAAAAATGGCGTCATTTTCATCGGTCCCGAAGAGTGTTTTCTTTTTCCATAAGGAGTTTGCTGCTATGGGTCATTTCACCCTGACACGTCGAGAAATGTTGCACTGGGGCGTTGGGGCGGCGATGGGGTCGGCTTTGTCCTGGAGCGGCCTTTGGGCCGGCCAGCCGACCGCCAAGCGCATCCCCATCGGCCTGCAACTCTATTCGGTCCGAGAGGATTGCCAAAAGGATTTGCCGAAGGTCCTGGAAGCCGTAGCGAAGATGGGTTACGAAGGCGTCGAATTCGCCGGCTATTATGGCCGACCGGCCAAAGAACTCCGAAAACTATTGGATCAAAACGGGCTGCGCTGCTGCGGTACCCACACCGGCCTGAACACCCTGGAAGGAGACGCTCTGGCTGGGACCATCGAATTCAATCAGACCTTGGGGAACCCGTATCTGATCGTGCCTTGGATGCCGCACGAAAAGTTGGCCTCCGTCGAAGCCTGTAAAAAGACGGCTCAGCTCTTCAACGAACTGGCCGAGAAGGTGAAAGAAAAAGGCATGTACGTCGGCTACCACGCCCACGGCGGCGATTTCCAAAAAGTGGGGGACCAAACCGCCTGGGACGTATTTTTCAGTTTTTGCAGTCCGCAGGTGGTCATGCAGATGGATGTGGGCAACTGCCTGGGCGGCGGTGGCGATCCGTACGCCAGTCTGGAAAAATTCCCCGGCCGATCGAAAACCATCCACCTGAAAGAGCACGGCGGCCCGGCCGGCGCATGCATCGGCGAAGGCCAAGTCGATTGGAAGCGGGTCTTCCAACTCTGCGAAACCGTCGGCGGGACCGAGTGGTATATCGTCGAGCAAGAGTCCTACGGCCAGCGCACCCCGCTCCAGACCGTCCAGCGCTGCCTGGAAAACCTGAAAAAGATGGGCAAATAACTGGCGCCCGGGGCGGTTAGATAAGCCATTTGGTACGGTAATTGTTTTGGATCCACGGATCGGCTTCGGGGACGCCGGGGACTTTAAGATTCTGGGCGTCCCACTGGATGGGCCGGTTCAGACGCAAAGCCAGGATGCCGGGCAAAAAGACCTCGGCGATTCGTGCGCCGGTCTCGAAACTGGTCAGGGGTTTTGGTCCGCCCCGGCAGGCCGAGAGCCATTCCTGCATGTGGTTATCGCCGGGCGTGCGTGGTAGGCTGACCGGCAGGGTTTTCGCCGCTTCGTGGTCCAGAACGCCCCGCCACTTTTTATCGCCGGTTAGTTTCAGGATTCCTTCGCCGCCCCAGCCGCCGGCATACAGTTGCCCTTTTTCTCCCCGGAACAGGAGGCCGCCCTGCGGTGTTTTGCCCAGGCCGATTTTGAGGTCTTGGGTAATTTCTTCCGGCGGGTAGCGTCCGCCGTCGGTCCACCAGAGGGTTACGGGAGCTTGGTTCCCGCGGGCGGCAAACTCGAACTTGAAATAGGCCTTCGACGGATAGGTCTCCCGCAGCGGTTCGGGCAGTTCGGTTTCCACACGCACCGGCGGCCCTAGTTCCAGCCCCAACACCGCCAACGGGAACGTATGCGCCCCTTGCCCGGCCAGCATCCCATTGTCCATGAAAAGCCAATTTTGAAATCTCAAACAGCCCGGATGGTAAATCCCGTTTTTATAGGGTCGATAGGGGACCGGCCCAAGCCAAAAGTCCCAGTTCAGGCCCGGCGGTGTTGGGTCTTCGCCTGCGGGTGCGTCATGGCTGGGCGGATTGGGTCCGTAAAAGTCGCACCACAGATACACCTCGCGGATTGCGCCTAACAGGCCGGAGCGGAGCACTTCGATGGCCCGCCGGGTCGTTAGCGCACTGCAGCCTTGCGTGCCGGTCTGGGTGGCCACCGGACTGCTGCGGGCCAGCTCGGCCAACTGCCGGGCCTCGGCCAAGGTGCGAACCAGGGGCTTTTCACAATAGACGTGTTTGCCGGCCTTCATCATGGCCATCGACACCGGCGCATGCCACCGGGCCCCGGTAGCCACCAGCACAGCATCGAAACGCTTGGCGTCCTCCAGCAACTTGCGGTAGTCGTCGTAGAGGCGCAATTTTTCGGCCGCCTGGGCGCCGGCCTCGCCCTGGGTGGATAAAAACTTGCTGGCCGAGGCCCGTTGACCAGCATCGACATCACACAGGGCGACCAAATTTTCACCTTGCCGAAGGGCTTCGGCGGCCAGATACCGTCCCCGTCCCCCGGCGCCGATTAGGACAACATTCAACCGGTTGTTCGAGGAGGTTTTCGAGGGCGGCGCAGAAGGAAACTCCGCCGGCGAGGCGCCGAAACTCCGCCGTCCCACCGCCGCCCCAAGAACCCCACCCGTTAATCCCATAAAAAACGTTCGCCGGGAACACGACCTGGACCTTTTCATTGTAAAATCCTCCTTTACCCAAAGGAGATATTCCGGAATAAGCCCTATTTTAACCGAACGGCCAACCCCGTCATTCCTACGCAAGCAGCAGTCCCATTTCCTCTGGTAGGTAGCGCCGGCCCGGAACGCCGTTTGTCCAGACAGCGATTGGCTCAGCCTAGACAGGCCAAGGTACTTAACACCGTCTGTCCGGATAGTATCCCATCCGGCCTGCGGGTTTTGTCCTTGCGGGCCGGTCTCATCCGGCCTCTTGGGCGGTCAAGGGAGGCAATCCGGGACCGCTGTTCCAGCGGGAATGACCAAGGGGAGCTTTCATGGAGCAGCTATTCAGGGCCTCCGGGGGAGGTGTGTTATCGGGCAGGGGGAAAACTGGACACCAACGGTGGAAGCCGAGTGCAAAGATAATAGGCCCGGGGCGCTGTGGAATCGAGCAGGGCGGCCAGGTCCAAGCTGGGCGTAGAGGCGTCGGCGCCGAACAACATGTCGGCCAAAGTGGGCTGGCGTTCGTACCGGAGGACTTCGACCTCTTCGGGGGCCAAACCGGCCAATTCGATGGCCCGCTGGATCGCATCTTCCAAGTAGCCGATCTTATCCACCAGACCATGTTCGAGGGCCTGTTGGGAGGTGAAGATTTGCCCTGTCGCCAGTTTGTCCAGGGCGTCGGGATTGGCGTGAAACTTTGGTCGGCCTTGTTTGACCACTTCCTTAAATCGGCCAAACGCTTCATCGACCAACCCCTGGAAAATCCGCCGTTCTTCTTCCGTCATCGGTCGGGTGATGCTGCCCATGCCTTTCAGGCGATGACTGGCGATGGAGTCTTCCTTCACGCCCCAGTTTTCTAAAAGCTGGGAAAGATCATAGTGGGGGATGATCACGCCAATGGAACCGGTAAAGGTGGTCGGCTCGGCAAACAGGCAATCCGGCTGGTCGCCGACGGCCATGGCGACGTAATAGCCGCCGCTTGCGGCTATGCCGCCCATGCTGACCACGATCGGGATCTTTCGCTCCTTGGCAAGCTCCTGAAGATGATGGAGCATGAAGTCGGCCGTAGAAACCAGGCCGCCAGGCGAGTCGATCCGCAAGACGAGGGCCTTCACCCGCTCGTCTTTGCGTACCAGGTCGATCTGTTTTTTGAAGAACTCTTCGCCGCCCACCATGGCGCCCTCCACGGAGAGAATGACCACCTGGTTCGCGGCGCCCTTGGTGTGGGAAAAATGCCGTTTGACAATCCCCTCTTCCCGTTCCGCGCTCTGGACTATCACGACGAAAAACAGCCCCAGGTTAAGCACCAAGGAGCCTAATAAAATCAGGAAGAGGAATATCCATCCCAGCACACTCCAGGCCGATCGCCTTCGAGGCGCCCACCCAGAGGGCGGTTCCGGAACCACCTGGGCCGGATAAATCGGGCCCCCCATCGGTCCATGCGTTTCTGACACGGTCAACCCCTCCTCGCTAGCCGGGAAATAAGAAGCCCCATAGGACGATTCCCCAGAAGCCGCACAGCGCACCTACGCTGCTTTGGCCCCTTTTGGGGCAAGCAGAACCCTTCTATTATCCGCCCCGAAGCCGCAGAATACAAGCCGCCCGCCGAGAAGGACTCTTCCTTGAAAAGTTCAGCCTGCCTAGAGAGAGAAGGTCCGGCAGAAGAAGGAGCGCGGGGCGACTACATTTCAATTCCCGTGCGGGCCAGCACGCCTTGGCGATAGTAATGCTTCAGCTCGCGCATTTCGGTAACCACATCGGCCCGCTCTAAGACGGCCGGGTGGGCGTATCGGCCGGTAAGCACCAGTTCCACTCCATCGGGCCGGGCGTCCAACAGGTCCAAAAGGTCCTCTAAGGAAAAGAGCCGAAGCATCGGCCCCAGATTGGCTTCGTCTAAAATGACCAAGCGATACTGGCCGCTGGCGATGGCTTCCCGGCACCGGGCCAACCCTTCGCGGGCGGCGGCGATGTCTTCCGCAGTGGGCGTCGGCCTGATCCAACCGGCCCGGCCAAACTGGCAGACCGTGATGAGATCGCTCAGCCGGGCCAACGCCCGAAGCTCGCTGGTATCCCTCCCTTTAGCAAACTGGCCAATAAAGACCCGCCAACCGGCCCCGGCCGCCCGCAGGGCCAACCCTAAGGCCGCCGTAGTCTTGCCTTTCCCGTCTCCTGTATAAACATGCACATAACCGCCCATCGCCGCACTCCTTGCTACGCAGTGGCTGAACCCGGCCGATTTCGGTAGGGCCGAAGTCTTGCCCCGGCTGGATTTTCCCTGGAGGGCCAGGACCTGCCTCGACCGATTTCGGTAGGTAAGGGCACTGCCCTTGCCGGATCCCGGCGTAGGCAGAGCCTACGCCTTACGGACTTTTCGCCAGAGGCCCCAAAGCCCTACCGCTCCTACCAGCAAAAGCAGCCCGGAAGCTGGTTCCGGCACCATCGGCTGGCCGTCGGCGAACACGATATTATCCACCACGAAATACCCCGGGGTATTCATCCCGTAATCGCC
Source organism: Planctomycetota bacterium (assembly GCA_029550925.1). Lineage (GTDB taxonomy): Bacteria > Planctomycetota > Planctomycetia > Pirellulales > Thermoguttaceae > JANXAQ01. The sequence continues at coordinate 1,480 of JAKPGL010000015.1, read as the reverse complement.
CACATCGGTCGAGGAAAGCCGAAACAGAAGCTTTTCCGCCCCGACCAGACTACTCAGGTCCAAATATTGCCAAGTTTCGAGGATATAATGCTCCGCCGGATTCTGGGAACGATAATCGGCTAAATAAAGTTCCACTGGCGGGGCGGCAATCGGCTGGCCCGAACCATCCAGGCCGGTGATCGTCAGCAGAAAATAGTCGCCGGTATCGAATGGTTGGGTAAATCCGTATTTATCTCCGTATTTGATCGTGTTCCATACATAGCAGTTATTCGTTACCGACAGGCCCAGGATTTGTTTGCCTGGAGGCAGGTCTAGGGTGAAGCTAGAGGTTTGGCCGCCGTTCTGCCAGTCGGCTGTGCAGTAGAAGACGGCGTAGTTGCTCGAACCGCCGGCGCCGCCCGACGGATAGGCTGTATATTGCCCGGCCAAACCTGCCGGCGGCGTGCCGGTCCAAGTATGGTTGGAATAGGTTACCCCGTACCACCAAGTGTAGTCATAGTACTGCCCGCTGCCAGGGGGGTATTCGTAGTGGTCTAACGCCCAGTAGAGCGGGAAGGTCATCCCTCGGCTTGTCCAGGGGTTCAATGTGGGGGTGTTGTCGTAGGGGATGGAATCGGTGCCTTCGAAGTGGCTGTTTTGGGAAAGGCTGAGGTCTTCGAAGTCGATCAGCTCGGCCTGAGCCGACCCGGACCAAGCAATGCCAAAACTTGCCGCCAGACCAAAACAAACTCCACAAACCGTCAGGTTCACACAACGTCTCATGGTGCAAACTCCTTGGAAGAACAAAGGAAACAGTGTTTGGATCACGAGTCGATTTCTTTGGTGTTTCGCGATAAACAAAAATGCCCTCTCACCCTGCTTTCGGCGGAGGCAGTGCCTACGCCCGACAGGCCTCTCCCGCGGCGGGGAGAGGGAAGTTTTCTATCCCCTCACCCGGCCTGGCTTGCGCCAGGCCACCCTCTCCCGCCAGGGGAAAGGGAGTTTAAAAGCCTTCGACGGTATCGCCGTTGGCGCGGGTACACAGGGCGCTGAGGATTCTGGTCTCCAGGCTTTGCGGGAGAAAACGGACCGAGCCGTCGCAAAACAGCCCGTTGGCCCCGCCGGGATGGACGCTTTGGATTTCGTTTTCTGGCATTTGTCCGGGCGGAGGCCGATAGTTGATTTGCCAATACACATCATAGACATTTCGGGCGTTGATCCACTGGCCATCGGGCCAACCGGCCGCCTCGGCTGCCGCCAGGGTATTGGAAAGTCCGTCTCGGATATGGGCCGCCTGGAAGTATTTGTCATAGACCATCACGCCGTTGGGCGGGTTGTTGCTGTTGACCCGGCGCGTGCCGTTGATACCGCCGAAATCGGTAGCGCCTCGGCCTTGGCGGAGGAGGGACGCTCGGCCCATGCTGGGGCAGAGATACACGGGCAGAATCGTGGCCGCCGCCTGCGCATTGGCCGGGTCGTCAAAAGGTTTGTTCCAGTCAAT
>JAKPGL010000006.1 GCA_029550925.1 Planctomycetota bacterium | reverse complement strand
GGGGATCCAGGTGGAACTGGGCGGAAAGATTTTGTGGGTGTTGTGGTAGTTGTGCAGGGCCAGGCCGATCTGTTTGAGATTGTTTTGGCACTGGGCCCGCCGGGCCGCCTCCCGCGCCGCCTGCACCGCCGGCAACAATAGCGCAATCAAAATCCCAATAATCGCAATGACGACCAAAAGCTCGACTAACGTGAACCCATGTAGGGACAGACGAAAAGTGCGCCTTTTTGCTCGAAGATCGCTGTGCATCGCCATTCCTTCCTCTGCAGAAGCCAACCACGCCCTTCCTGACCCGTTCGGTTGGCAGAATGCTCGCTTGGCCAGCAAGGGGGTTCCTCTGAAGCCAAAAGCTGCCGAGGATTATTCTAGCTTTTTTTCCGGCGGGGGGAAAGCCGTAGGCCCGCCAAGCCCAGGGCGCCCAAAACCATCAACACCCAGGTGCTCGGTTCCGGCACGCTGCCGAAGAACGTCACCTCGCCCAGCCAGGTCCATTCATCGTCGTTATAGAACTTCACCCGGGCGTACTCCGCATAGACCGGCGAGGGGAAACTGTAGGTTAGATAAAGCGGCGCCCCATCCGTGCTGGTGGAAAAGCCGGTGATCGTGTAGGTATCGACCAATTGGGTAAAGGCCGGGTCCTGATAAAACTCGATCACCATGGAATCCGGTTCATAGATACCTGCGCTGATCGCACGGTAATACTGAACCTGAACATCGGTAATCCGAAGCCCCTTTAGCCCAAAGCTAAAGTCGATCTGAGGCTGCGGTTGGCCGTTGTCTCCGTGTAACCCCGACGGATCCTGGAAGGCGACCCATTTGCCGTCGTCGATACTGGTGCTGCCGAAGACGCCGTCGGTTAGTTTCGTCCGGTTCGGGTCGTTGCGGGTGCTGCTAGGATAAGGCCCGATCGAGCCGGTGTATTGATACGTGGGGTGGAGGGCTACCGTGGAAAATAGGTTCAACGGGCTTACCCCCTGAGAAAGGGCGACGATTTCGGGCGGAGCAAGCGGCCGACTCCAAACAACCAGTTCGTCCAACGAACCAACAAAAGGAGCAATAAGCGATCCTCCAGATCCCGGGCGGGCGCCGATGACAAATGGATCATCATTGGCCGCCGGCGACGCCTGGGTATTGGTTGCCTGGAGCACACCGTCAATATAAAGGCTCATCAGGTTGCCGGCACCCACATCAAAGGTGGCCACAAAATGATGCCAATTGCCATCGTTAACCGGATTGTTGCTCATGACCCGATTGGTATTCACCGTATCTACCCGGAAGCTGATTTTTCCCGGCGGAGTGGTTGTTGATTCCGTTTGGACCACAAAATGCTGATTGGTGCCTTTTTCCAAAACCACCAGGTTGGAAGTGGTGGTGGTTTTGAACCAGAAGGCCACGGATCGGCTGGCCTTGGAATCGGCCGCACTATCCAGACTGGCCGAGTCGGCGACGGTCAAAATTCCGTTGCCGGCAAAATTGGCGGCATTGCCCACCACGCCCGAGACCGTGGTTACATTGCCGTTATTGACGGCCGTATTGTTGTTGCCGCTGGAGTCGAGAAAATCGCTGCCGCTTTGCTGATCGAAGGACCAATAGGCGACCAAGCTGGCCTGCGCCTGTTGGTTAGCAATAAACTGGGAAACCACCACTGCTACAAGAAGCATTCCGAACAGTTTCACCCATTGCATGACGCCGTCCTCCCCGCGAGAATTACCGAAGTGTTAGGGATTCTTAAAACATCCTGTTCTCCACGTGGTTAAAATCCCCTTCCTAGAAACCATTTTCATTTTACCAAAGCCGGAACGCAATATCAAGCAAATTGGCAACATTTCAGCCGAATGCAGTACCTTGTCCCTGCCGCGCAAACGCCCAATCTGGGCTTCTTGCAGCCGCTGCTTGGGAGGAATAACAAAGTAGCCGCCTCACGGTAGCCTGGATTCCCGCTAGAGCGGCAGTGACATTTTTGCCGAGAAAGTCCCGGTTTTGCCGAGAACATCCCGGCACTTCTGCACTCGGCTGAATCATTACGGTTTTCTGGATTCCCGCTAGAGCGGCAGTGACAATCCTGGGTAAGTTTGGCCCTAAAATAAGCCTCCTCTCCATTCGGCTAAAATGTTACGACGGCGAAAAACAACCAGAGAATCTCGGCGCCCACGTCGAGGAACCGGACGAGTGCCTTTTCGGAAAGTATTGACATTCGGCCGGGGAGATTTCATACTGGAAAACAGTGTTTTGACCTGAAGAGGCGTTTCCTATTTTCATTTGCATCAAGGAGTAAAACAATGAGTCAAAAAGAATCGGCGACGTATTCGCGGCGGCATTTTTTGCGGCGGGCAGGTACCCTGGCGGCCGCTGGGGTAGCGGCGCCTACGTTGATTCCTTCCTCGGCTTGGCCAGCGCCGGGAAATCCAGGGCCGAACGAACGGATCGGCATCGGGTTTATCGGCTGTGGGCGCCGCGGCGGCCAAATCCGCGTCGATGGCGGGTCCGGCCCCATGCCCGAAGAAATGATCCGTATCGTGGCCGTGGCCGACCTGAACCTGGAACGGGCCGAGCAGTGGGCTAAAAAGGAAAATTGCCAGCCCTACCAAGACTACCGCAAACTCCTGGAACGCAAAGATGTGGATGCGGTCATCTATGCCACGCCCGAATTCTGGCACTATCTGCCTTGCATCCACGCCTGCCAGGCGGGCAAAGACATCTACGGCGAACAGCCCTTGGCCCATACCATCCGCGAAGGCCGAAAAATGGTCGAAGCGGTCCGCAAATACAAACGCATCTTCCAAGTCGGCGAACAGCAACGTTCCAATCCCAAGGTCCGCCATGCGTGCGAACTGGTTCGCAATGGTCGGATCGGCAAAGTGTATGCGGTCTTGGGCTACAATTTCCCCAGTCCGTTCCGGGCCAAGTTTCCGGAACAACCCGTACCGCCCAAGCTCAACTGGGACATGTGGTGCGGCCCGAATCAATTGATCCCGTACCATGAAGATATTTACATGTCTCGTGCGAATCCCGGCTGGATGTCCCTGGAGCCGTACTCCGGCGGAGAATTGGTCAACTGGGGTTGCCACTCCCTGAGCCTGGCCAATTGGGGCCTGGGAACCGACGAGACCGGCCCGGTGGAAATCTGGGTCGAACCGGATGAATGGCGAGACGGCAAAGTGCCGCCCTATAAACCCATCACCTACACCAAGCCGGAAACCCGGTGGCGGGGCGACGCCCGGTCGCAACAAACCACGATCCACTACCGGTTTGCCAATGGTGTGCTTCTGATCATGGGCGGCGGACCGATGTCCGGCGTTACCTTCCTGGGCGAAAAGGGACGGATCAGCGTTCTGCGCGGCGGCTACATCTGCGATCCCGAAGAGCTCGACAAAGAACCCCTGGAAAATCCCAAAGTCAAGCTCTACGAGAGCAATAACCACATGAAGAACTTCCTCGAATGCGTCAAGAGCCGCCAAGACCCCATCATGTGCGTCGAACGCGCCCATGCGGTGGCCACCCTCTGCCATCTGGGCAATATCGCCCGTTGGCTTGGTCGCAAACTCCGCTGGGATCCAGAAAAGGAAATCTTCCCCGGCGACGACGAGGCCAATAAATACCTGGATACCAAGAAACGGCCTGGGTACGAACTGCCCGAAACCGTCTAATCGGCCGGCCCTTGCCCCCTACCGGGAGACGTCCGTTGCCTCCCTATAGGGGAAGATTTTAGGGAAGCCCCAACGAGTAGATCGCCCCCCCTCCCAAGTAGGAAAAATAAAGTCCTACTTGGGAGGGGGTTTCTATTGATGCCGAGGGTCTCTTTGTTGTTCAAGGTTCCTACCGGAACGAAAAAGGCAAAGAAAAAAGTATGTCTCTGGGGAAGGGAGGATGGCCCTTTTCTGTTTTCTATCCCATACTTTTTAGAGACGGCAGCGTTCCCGCCAAAGGGGGAAACTTGTCCCTGCATTTGGCAGAGGGGGCATAAACAAGAATTTGGCGAAAATAGATAAAACCAACAGGATAGGCAAATCATGCCAACTCGTGAAGTCATCCAACTAGAACTTCTCGCAGAAATCGACGTTTTGGTCGAAAATCTTCGGGCCTGGGCTGAGTCAGCGCCTGCCTGGGAACCTGCCCGATCGGTCCAGGCCCTAATCCGGCGTTTGCTGGAACGGTTGGAGGGGATTCGGATCCGAATCGATGCCCCATTGGTGGTGGCTACTTTAGGGGGGACCGGCACGGGCAAAAGCGCACTGCTGAACGCCGTTTTGGGCCAAGAGGTTTTCCAAACCGGCGTGCTTCGGCCCACGACCTGTAAGCCCATCCTAGTCTGCCGACCGGATATTCGGCCGGAAATGCTCGGCATAGAACCTTCGACGGTAGAGGTCTGCCATCGGGAGTTGCCTATTTTGGCCCATTTGGTGCTGATCGATTGTCCGGACCCGGACACGAGCGAATCGGACGAGGAGGCGGCGTCCAATCTGGCCCGATTGCGACAGATTCTGCCCCATTGCGATGTATTGCTGGTAACCGGCACCCAGCAGAAATACCGGAGCGGTCGGGTGGCCGAGGAATTGGCTCGGGCTGCTACCGGCGCCCGGCTTATTTTCGTGCAAACCCATGCAGACACCGACGACGACATCCGTCAGGATTGGCAGAAGGTGTTGGCGTCGGAATATGAGGTTGGCCGTATTTTTCGGATTGATTGCCTGCGGGCGTTGGAGGATGCCCGTACCGGACGCCCCCATCAGCCAGAGATGGTTGAGCTGCTGGACCTATTGACCCGACAACTCTCCGGAGCGGCAGCCCACCGGATTCGGCGGGCCAATCTGCTGGATTTGGCGGCCCAAGCCTTAACCCGCTGCGCCGAGAAACTCCAGGAGCGAACCGCAGCGGTGGAAGAGTTCCGGCAGGCCCTTCAGAAGGAGAAACAACACCTTTTGGAGCAGCTTTTGCCGCCGTTGGAGCAGCAGGTGAAGTCGGCCCGGCGGTATTGGGAGAATCGTCTGGTAGGGGAGATTGCCGCCCGCTGGGGGAGCAGTCCCTGGGCGTGGGTGCTTCGGTTGTATCAATCGTTGGGGATGGTGGTGTTGGGGGTGCTGGGTCGCCGGTTGCCCGGACCGACGCCGTGGTTAGTGTGGGGAGGGGCGATCGGCTGGCAGTTTTGGCGCAAGCGGCGGGACGAGCGATCGGCGCAGCAACGGCTTCAGACCCTCCGCACGTTCGGTTGGCAGCCCGCCCAAGTGGAGGAAGCCGCCGTCAAACTTCAGGGATATGCCTGGCAGGCCGGGCTAGAGGCCCCACCGGCCCGTCCTGAACACCTCCTGCCAGAAACCCAACATTCGGCCGAAGTCCTTCTTGCTCAACTCAGCGGGCAATTCGAGGAAGTGCTCCGGCGTCAAGCGGCTCGGCATAGCCGATGGTACGTTCGGGGGTTTTATGAATTCCTTTTGGGGGGAATGATCGGAGGGATTCTGTATCGGCTGGCGAAGAATTATTTCTGGGACTCCTGGCTGGACCCGACGCCGGACGCCTCCCTGTATGGCCTGGAGTTTTACGTGGCGAGTCTGTTTTGGCTGCTGGTCTGGGCGGCCCTGTTGATTTGGGCCTTTTTGGGCCGAGTACGCAAAGGATTGGCCCAGCAGATTCAGGACTGCCTTAACCAGTGGAAACACCAAGCAGAGCAATCGCCGATTTTCAGCTCCTGGGAAGAGGAGTGCCGAAAGATTCGGCGTTTTCAGGAGGATTTAGGTCGGCTTGCGGAGCGGGTGGAAAAGATGCGCCTGGAATTGGCGTTGCCGGAGGATCGGCTGGGACGCCGCCGGAGTTCCTGATCCGATGAGCCGCCAGGGAATGGGAAGAGGTCCAGGGCGGCGGCCAAACGTCGGTCGAATCGGCCGGCGATTCCTCCAATGGGGTATGAGGCCATGGCCTGAAAATCTCTTGTCTTCTTTGGGTGGGGGACTACAATCATAGACATATTGAGGAAGGGAAATAGGAGAGACGTTTGCCCCCCCTTTGGGCGGGTCATGGATAGAACTCTCTCAAATCCTTCTTTCAGGAGGCGATTTCCCGCCTGGACCGCGAGAAAGAACTGTCCCTCCTTTTTACCCCTGCCCAGGGAAAACACTCGCCGATGAACTACGATCCACAGCGTCCGACCCATCGGATTGGGTTTGTGGCCGCCCGGATAGCCGGTACGGATGGGGTCAGCTTAGAAGTAGGCAAATGGGCCGAGGTGCTGGAGCGGATGGGCCATGAATGTTTTTATATCACCGGCCAATCCGACCGACCCGAAGAACGAACGCAACTCATCCGCGAGGCCCATTTCAAACACCCGATGATCGTGGAGATCCAGCGTCAATTGTTCGGCCGAGAGCGCCGCACCATGCAGATCAGCGCCGAAGTGCGGGAAATGACCTGGGTCATTAAGGAGAAACTCCACTCGGCCATCCGGCGGTTCGATCTGGACCTGATCATTGCCGAGAACTGCCTGACGATTCCGATGAATATCCCGCTCGGATTGGCGGTGGTGGAATTGGTCATGGAGACGGGGATTGGCTGTATCGCCCACCATCACGATTTTGTCTGGGAGCGGGAGCGGTACTTGGTGAATGCGGCGGAGGATTACCTGCGAACGGCCTTTCCGCCTGCATTGCCCCAGATGCAGCATGTGGTCATTAACTCCCAGGCGGCCCGGGAGTTCAGCCGACGCACGGGGCTGGTCTGCCATGTGATCCCCAATGTGATGGACTTCGACCATCCGCCCGAACCGCCGGACGCCTATGCCTTGTCGTTCCGGGAGTCGTTGGGCATTGGGCCGGAAGATTTCCTGATCTTGCAGCCGACGCGGATCGTGGCCCGCAAAGGGATCGAACATGCTATCGAACTGGTGCGGCTGTTAGACGATCCCCGAGTGAAACTGGTCATCACGCACGATGCGGGCGACGAGGGCGATGCGTATCCGCAATGGATCGACCGCTACGCCCGGCTGTTGGCTGTGCCGGTGTATTACGCCTCTTCCTGGATTTCGCATCGGCGGGGCGTAGCGCCGGATGGTCATCGGCTGTACACCGTCTGGGACGCCTACCACAACGCCGACCTGGTCAGTTACCCATCCACCTACGAGGGCTTCGGCAACGCCTTTTTGGAAGCAATCTATTACCAAAAGCCGATCCTGACCAATTGCTACGCCATCTACCGGACCGATATCGAACCGTGCGGTTTTAAGACGTTTCTGATGGACGGCTTTTTGACCGAGGAATTGGTCGTCCAGGTGCGGCAGCTTTTAGAGGATCGCCAGGCTTGGAAAGAGATCGTCCAGCAGAATTACCAGATCGCCCGACGCTACTTCTCCTACGCCCGTGTCGAACAAGAGCTTCGCACCATCCTCTCCAAACCCAGCATGGCCCCCTGTGTCCCGTAAGAGGTCCCTATGAGGCGGCTGAAATCTTACTATGGGATTGGGCGGGATAGACAATAAAGTCGCACAAATGGATTGTTTTGTCGTCCCCAGGCGGATAGACTTAAAGATAGAAGGGCTAGAGTCGGTTTCTCCTAGGGCAATCGCGCGGGTTTTTAGAGGCTCTAACAAAACGAAGGCGGGAAAGAATGCACCGGGTACCCCTAACGGGATGTGGGGATCGGTAACGCCGTTTTGTTAGAGGCTCTTAGAAAAAGGGTGTCTCTCATGGCCGGAGGATTGCTGGTCGGTCTGTGGGCGGGGAGAGGTTTTCTGGGAAACCAGAGGCAGCCTCTTTTCCACGGAGAGGGACCTTATCGCCGAAGGGCCTTTCCATCTCGTCCGAAAGCGGTTTTCTTGCCGAGTCGGCGGGGGTGGGGGGGCAGCTATGTAGGGGCGGGTGAAACGTTGCCTGAGCGGGAGGATAATCCCTCCTGCCGGCGAGTATATGGTTTCACGTTAGTTGAACTGCTTGTGGTCATCACGATCATTGGCATCTTGATTGCGCTGCTGCTGCCGGCGGTGCAATCGGCGCGAGAGTCAGGCCGACGCGCGCAATGTATGAATAACCTCAAACAGCTTGGGCTGGCTGCCCTCCACCATGAACAGGCCCAGGGCCATTTGCCCACCGGCGGCTGGGGCTATTACTGGGTGGGCGATCCGGACCGAGGCTTCGGCTCCAATCAGCCTGGGGGCTGGATCTATAATATCCTCCCCTATATCGAACAAGAGGGCCTGCGCAATCTGGGCAAGGGCGGCGACAGTACGCAGAAACTCGTAGCGGCTGCCGCCGTGGTGATGACTCCTTTGCAGATGCTCAACTGCCCCTCTCGCCGACGACCTGCCCTGTATCCTTCCAGCAAACCGATCAACAGCGGCCCTATCTCCGGGGCGGCCAAAACCGATTACGCCGCCAATACCGGAAGCGACTCCTATTCGTTTGAATGGAGGGGGCCGGATTCGCTCGGCGATCTTGCCGCGATCGACGCGGGCACTTACACCGGTTGGCCCACCGCCGGCACCATTGTCAATCGGAACGGCGTCTGTTTCTTCCAGAGCCAGATCCAGATGGCCCATATCAAAGACGGCGCCAGCAACACGATCCTCATCGGCGAAAAGTTCATGAACACCGATCGTTACTATGACTCGGCCGAGGGCGGCGACAACGAGTCGATGTACTGCGGCCCGAACGTGGATAACTATCGGCTGACCTATTACAACGCCAGCAATCCGGCGGCCAGCGAAACGCCCACTCGGGATCGGCCTGGCGCGAACTTGCCCTGGCGGTTCGGCGGTCCGCATCCGAGCGGCTGTAACATGGTCTTCTGCGACGGTTCGGTCCGGATGATCGGTTTCTCGGTCGATCCGCTCATGTTCAGCTATCTGGGCAACCGCAAGGATGGCCAGGCGATCGACGAAACCAGACTCTAATCTCTCCGCCTTCCTTTTCCGAGGACGGCACGGATGGCTGGGTCAACAGACGGGAGTTTCCCAGACGCGGAGTCCGAATCGGCTCAGATAGATGGGGATATTTTGGGTGTAGGGGAGTTCTTTTTTGATGGTCGAGAGCATTTGGCGCTGGAGGGCGGAGTCGGGGCCGCCCAGGATGGTTACCGAGCCGCCGTCCCCGCCGGCGCCGTTGACTTTCCAGCCCAGGGCGCCGAACCGTTGGGCGATGTCGATGACGGCCTGATGCCGGGAACTGATCAGGCCGGGGTGCAGCCGGCGTTGGGCCTCGGTGTTTTCGATCATCGCTTGGCCGAGGGCCTCGAAATCTCCGGCATAGAGGGCGTTTTTGGCCTTCACCGGGGTTTGGCGCAGGGGGGCCAATTTTTCGGCCTCTGGGCCGGCCGATTCCAATTCCCGGATGACCATCTCGTGTACCTTCGAGGAACTGTGCGATTGGCCGAGAAAGATGAGCGTCAATCGGCGTTCCAACTCCCACCAGATGCTATTCGGCAGCACGATGGGGCTTACGATGGCATGGGGATAATCGAGGATTTCGATATAGCAGATGCCGCCGTAGGCGCTGGCCAATTGGTCTTGGACGCCGCATTGTTGGCGGAGGAGGTCGGTTTCGATTTTATGGGCGGCGGCGGCGGCTTCGTGAGGAGTCATTCGGCCCGGCTTCAGCCAGTCGAGCGCCCCGATCAGGGCCACACTGACGGCCGCACTCGTACCTGTGGACGCCCCCACCGGCGCTTCGCTGAACAGGGTGATCTCCAGGGCCAGGTCCTTGGGAACCCCCATATATTGAATGGCCGCCTCCAACAGAGGATGCCGATCGTAGGCCCCGCCGATGGCCTCCAGGGTGTATCGCTCGCCGTAGTTTTCTGCATAGATCGATACGGGCGGCCGATTGCCTCGGGGATAGACATGAATCTGCACTTCGACGTAAGGATACACAGCGATATTGAGCACCCGGCCGTATTTGGCAAACCAGGTGTCCGTCCAGCCGCCGAAGTCGGCAATCCGAATCGGCGCTGCACTCGAGATGATGCGTAAAGGTTTTTCTCCGGTTTGTGCCATGGGCAACTCCTTTGGAAGGATATTCCAATAGTAGCGATACCTTCTGTCCGCCTCGATGGAATATGTTCATCTCTGCCGGCGAATGCCCCTGGGAGAGGAACGGGGCGTAGGACAATCAAACATGTCGTTGTTCAGGAAAAAAGAGGCCATTCCCATCTCCAATACAATAAATGAGAGTACCATATTTATCGCCTTGGAAGGAGCCTCGTCCCCAGGTTTGCCCGGAGCAGGCACGTCCAGTCGCCGTAGCCCCATTGGAGGCGGGCCTCCCCCACCTTGGGCCTATCGAGCGGCTGCTTGCCCAGAAAAGTTCTCCAGGGGCGTCTGGGAGACCGGACGATTCGTGCATAGAATATCTGAAAAGCAGTGGGCGAAACAAGGGCCCGTGGGGACTGGTTTTTCAGACAGGGCCATACTATCTACAATAAAGGGAATACTTCAGGAGAAAGGAGTTCGTCGGTCATCCCCGCGAAAGCCGCCGATTCAGGTCGCTCTCGCCCGGCCTCCGACCTTCGCCCTAGCAGGCAAGGCTCATACGGAAAGAGGCGGAAAACTGGATTCCCGCTTGCGAGGGAATGACCATTGGGGGCACTTTTAGCAGGAATGACAAATTGGGACGCCTTGACGATTTTGGGACGCCCTGGCAATGGGGAACGCCCATTACGTGGGTATGACAATTGGGGGGCCTGTTTGCGCGGGAATCACAGGAGCATCCACCAACCAAAAATAGGGAACATATTTCCGTTGGAGGAAATGTTACGAGGTTCTAAGGTTTTTTGAGCATTTCGATAAGGATAAGAAGATGGCGATCGAGGTGCAAGAGGAAACGGCTCATTGGACGACGGCGCGGGCCAGCGAGCTGTATCAGGTGGGCGACTGGGGCAAGGGATATTTTTCGATCAACTCCGCTGGGCATATATGCGTCCATCCCTACAAAGAAAAGGATCGCTTTATTGATCTGAAGGTGCTGGTGGATCGGTTGCAGTTGCGGGGAATCGATCCGCCTATTTTGCTCCGGTTCGGGGACATTCTGAAGCATCGGTTGGCCGAAATCTACGCCGCCTTTGAACGGGCGATCAAGGAACATAACTACAAAGGGGGCTACCATTGCATCTACCCGATCAAAGTGAACCAGCAGCGGCAGGTCATCGAGGAGGTATTGCGATTTGGCCGACCTTATGGTTTCGGCCTAGAGGCCGGCAGCAAGCCGGAACTGTTGGCCGTTATCGCCCTGGCCGGCAATGAAACGCCGATCATCTGCAACGGATTCAAAGACGACGAGTTTATCGAGATGGCGATCTTGGCCCACAAGATCGGACGGAAAATCATCCCGGTCATTGAAAAATACACGGAACTGGAAATGATCCTCCGCCATGCGGAGCGGATCGGGGTTCGACCGGTGATCGGGATGCGGGTGAAGCTGGCTTCGCGCGGGACGGGGCGTTGGCAGGCCTCGGCGGGGTATCGGTCGAAGTTTGGGCTGACCGTTACGGAGCTGCTGCGGGCTTTGGAAGAGCTGAAGGCGCGAGGCATGGCCGACTGCTTCCAACTGCTCCATTTCCATCTCGGCAGTCAGATCACAAATATCCAGTATATCAAGCGGGCCTTGGACGAAGCCGCCCGAATTTACGTCGATCTGGTGCGTCTGGGGGCGGGGCTGAAATATCTGGACGTCGGAGGCGGTCTGGGCGTCGATTACGACGGGTCGCAAACCAACTTCGAATCGAGCGTCAACTACACCTTGCAGGAATACGCCAATGACGTGGTGTATCATATTATGAACGTATGTCAAGACGCCGAAGCTCCTCCTCCGACCATCCTTTCGGAAAGTGGTCGGGCCATCGCCGCCTACCATAGCGTCCTTGTGTTCAATGTTCTGGGCGTCTCCGGCCAAGACGAGAACCACCTTCCGCTCGACCTGCCCGACGACGCCGACCAGCCCCTGCTGACCCTCCGGGACGCCTACCAGGAGGTCCATCTGCACAACCTGCTGGAGTCCTTCCACGACGCCCAACAGGCGCTGGACATGATCCAGAGCCTATTTTCCGGCGGGTATCTGTCGCTGGAACATCGGGCCATCGGCGAAAAACTCTACTGGGGCATCTGTCGAAAAATCTACCGCCTGATGAAAGACCTCCAGTACGTACCGGAAGACCTTCAGGTCATTGAAACGCTTCTCAGCGATACGTATTTTTGCAATTTTTCGCTGTTTCAGTCGATGCCGGACAGTTGGGCGATTAAACAATTGTTCCCTATTGTGCCGATCCATCGGCTCAACGAACGTCCCACCCGTCAGGCCGTCTTGGCCGACATCACCTGCGATTCCGACGGCAAAATAGATCGCTTCATCGACCGCCGATCCGTCAAACGCGCCCTGCCCCTGCACAGCTTTGACGGACGCCCCTACTATCTGGGCGCTTTCCTTCTTGGCGCCTATCAGGAAATCCTCGGCGACCTCCATAACCTGTTCGGCGACACCAATGCGGTCCATATCGGCATGGACGACAACGCCGAAGCCGTCGTCGAAACCGTCATCAACGGCGATACGGTCCGCGAAGTCCTCCAATACGTCCAGTTCGACCCGAAGACCCTGGTCGATCAACTTCAAAGCTCCGTCGAACAGGCGGTCCGGGAAGGTCGGATCAACGACGAACAGGCCGGCCGATTCTTGCGATTCTACGAAGCCTCCTTGGAAGGCTATACCTACTTGGAAGAAGCCCACAGCCGATAGCCCCGCCGATTGCCTGCTGGGGGCCCCCCTGCCGCCCTTCGAGAACCCGAACAGGGCCGCCGCATACCCCGGCCCAGTTCGGAAATACAACCAACTCCACCCTTTTGTCTTGCAGAGCGATCCGTTAAGAAATCGCTTTGTGGACGGCTTTCCCCCGGGGCGGTTCTAAGCCGAGACGCTTCATCTTTTTGTAAAGCGTGGTCCGATTGATGCCCAGCGCCGCCGCCGTCGCTTGCCGATTCCAATGGTGGGCTTCCAATGCGTCGAGAATGATCTGACGTTCCGGCAAGCAGAGGGCCTGTTTCAACGGCTGAGGCCCTTCGTGGTCCCAGGGGCCGACGCTTGCCGCCGCCGTCGAAGGCGGCAAATCCGCTAGCGTGATCACGTCTCCTTTGCCCAACAAGACCGCCCGCTCGATCACATTTTGCAACTCCCGGACATTGCCCGGCCAATGATACCGCTGCAACGCCTGCAACGCCTCGTCGCTGATGCGGCGAGCCGGTCTGCCGGTCTCCTGACAAATCCGCTGCAAAAAATGCTCTACCAAAAGCGGAATGTCGGAAATTCGTTCGCGCAGGGGCGGCAACTCGATATTGATCACATTGATCCGATAGTACAAATCCTGCCGGAATCGCCCCTCTTGGACCAGTCGGCGGAGGTCGTCATTGGTCGCCAAAATCACGCGTACATCCACGGAGAAGGTCTTGTTCCCGCCCACCTGCTCAAACTCGAAATCCTGCAATACCCGCAGCAGTTTCACCTGAAGGGCCGGGCTGGCCGTACTGATCTCGTCCAGAAAGATGGTCCCGCCGTCGGCTTGCATGAACTTGCCGATCTTCTCGCCCATGGCGCCGGTGAACGCACCGGCCACGTGGCCGAACAGTTCGCTCTCCAACAGGGTTTCCGGCAAAGCGCCGCAGGCGATTTCCACAAAGGGTTTGTCGCGTCGGCTGCTTCGGCGATGGATGGCGCGGGCTACCAGGGATTTGCCGGTGCCGCTTTCCCCGGTAATCAGCACCGTGGCCCGGGTATCCGCAATGCTTTCGATCATCTCATAGACGCGCAGCATCCGGTGATCCCGGCCGACAATGTTTTCCAGACCAAATCGGGCGTCCAATTGGGCTTTGAGGGTTTGATTTTCTTCCAGGACTTGGCGCTGCCGGATCGCACGCTCCAGCGACATCTCCAATTCCTGGTCGATGAGCGGTTTGGTCAGGAAGTCAAAGGCCCCGGCCCGAATCGCCTCCACCGCCGTTTCGACGCTCCCATAACCGGTGATCATAATGACCGAGGTTTCTGGCCGAATCTTCCGACAATAGGCCAACAGATCAAAACCATCCGGCCCCTCGCCCAATCGAATATCTACCAAGGCAATGTCATAAGCTTTTCGTTGCAAGGCGGCGGCCGCCTCGGTGTATTGAGAGGCCAGGTCCACGTCGTACCCTTGCTCTCGGAGCCACTGTCCCATCGAACTCAACAAATGCCGATCATCATCGACCACTAGTAGCGTCGGACGTTTCATGCCTGCCTGTCTCCCCTGTCGCTTTCTAGTCGAGAGCAGAGAAAACCCGTTAACCCCCCTAGGAAGAGGAGGGCCTGTCGAAAAATATCTACGTTATGGGAATAAGGGAGTCAACATTTCGTTGCCTATTTTTCCCATTTGTCTCATTTTTACAAAAATACCTCCTTGGAAATACCTCAAATAGGGCACATTGGAATAACACTAAAGAGTTGATTTTTCTTTCTTTGCTCCAAAAGAGGGGATGGGGGCTTTTCTCCTCCGGTGGGGGATGGTAAGATTGGGAAAAATTCCAAAGTAACCCTTAGATGGGGTATCTAGAGAGCGAGTCGGGGATTTGACAAATTTTCCCCACTTTGGTACGAATATCGCGTCGGGGACCTAAATCCCCCATTAGGTTCCTGCCTCAAGAAGAGGGGTTTTGGCGGTCTTGGCAAAGGGAGACACACACATGGCCATTCGTTTGTTAGTCGCGGACGATCACGAAGTGGTTCGGCGTGGGTTGGCGGTGTTGTTGGCCGGTTCGGAGATCGAGATTGTGGCGGAAGCAGCCACTGGCAAAGAGACCGTTCGGCTGGCCGAAAAACATCGTCCCGATGTGATCCTGCTGGATGTTCGGATGCCGGACGGCGATGGACTGGCCACTCTGGAAAAACTCCGCAGCAAAATTCCGGAGTCCCGGGTGGTGATGCTTTCCACCTATGATAATCCCACCTACATGGCCCGGTCCGTGGCGTTGGGCGCTGCCGACTACATCCTCAAAGGAAGCTCTCGAGAAGACATTATCGCCACGATCAAGGCGGCGGCTGCCGGAGAAGCGCCTTCTCGGTTTGGCCAGTTGCAAAAAGTCGCCGAGGCCATGAAACTTCAGCCCACCCTCGAAGACGACGATGTACCGCTGACAGACCGCGAACTCCAGGTGCTCCGCCATGTCGCCTTGGGATTGAGCAACAAGGAAATCGCCCAGTCCTTGGACATCAGCGTCGAGACGGTCAAAGAGCACATCCAAAATATCTTGCGCAAAATCGCC
>JAKPGL010000232.1 GCA_029550925.1 Planctomycetota bacterium | reverse complement strand
GGCGGCGAAGGCGGCATGGTAACTACCGACGACGAAGACCTGGCTTGGGAAGCCCGCAGTTTCCGGGACCACGGCTACGACGTGAAAGAACGGTTGAACCTGTTGGCCCTGGAGCAGAAGTTGCCTTATATCCATAACCGTTTGGGCTGGAATTACCGGATGACCGAGATGCAGTCGGCCATTGGCCGGGCGGAACTGGCCCGCATGGACTCCTGGAACATGCCCCGCCGACGCCGAAACGCCCATATCCTGATGGACATCCTCGGCGAACATGTCGGTGAGAAAATCAAATACATGCCGATCGACACGCCGGAGCGGCGCAACGGCTTCTATGTGCTGGCCTTCTCGCTCGATATTGAAAACATGGGCTGCACGATCCAGCAATTCGTGGATGCGGCCATCGCCGAGGGCGCTCCGGTCTGGAAGGTCTTCTGGCCCCAGTGCCACACGGAAAAGGCCTACCGGGAGCATCGCGGTTTTGGCCGCTCTGGTTTTCCCTTCACCTCCAAAGAATACGCCGATCCGGAAAGCGTCGATTACTCGAAAGTGGAAGTGCCCAACGCCCGCTGGCACGAGTCGCACACCTTCACCTGTTTCGCCTATCCCACCTTCGAAGAAGAAGACATGAAACAGATCGGCGCCGCCTTGGTGAAAGTAATCAAAGCGTTTAGCTAGAAGGTATTTCTGACAACGTGGCCATCCGTCTGCAAAATTCTCCTCTCCCCCGGCCGTCGAGAGGGTTCGGGTGAGGAGGATGGTACAGACTCGCCGCCGCAAGGGGGCGGGTTGAGAAAATCAAAAGCCACGCTGCGTTAAGCAGCGGCCATCGGACGCCCCTTTGCGTATTGCCCCCTCTCCCCCGGCGGCCCTGCGACCTGGTCAACAAGTCCTCCGATATCACTAGCACCTTACGTCTGTCATGCGTTTTCCTTGGTTAGCAATTGTTGTTCCCGGTTTGGTGGGCTTTCTGGGCCTAGGGGCGATCGGTTTCTGGCTGGGCGGGGATTGGACCGGGCCTATGGAACTTCGCACGCCAGGTCTGGACCGGCAGACCGGCCCCCTGGTGGTACTCCAAGAGGCCAAAACCACCGTCCAACCGGGCCAGGCGATCTTTTCGGACGGCGTCCCCTCCAAGCTAGCCGGCGCATGGCCCTGCTTCCGAGGCCCCCAACGGGACGGCATCTGCTGGGAACCAGTTCGTCTGGCCGATCGCTGGCCCACCACCGGTCCGCCGGTGCTCTGGCAAATCCAGCTTGGCCCAGGCCATGCCGGCGCCGCCGTAGCCCAGGGACGGGTCTTTGTGCTGGATTACGATGTGGCCGCCCAGGCCGACACCCTCCGCTGTCTATCTCTGGACGACGGCCGGGAAATCTGGCGCAATAGCTACCCGGTGGAAGTGCCGGAAAACCATGGCTCCTCCCGCACCGTCCCGGCCGTCTGGGAGGATACGGTGGTAACATTTGGTCCGAAGTGTCATGTGGCCGGCTGGGACGTGCAGACCGGCCGATGCCTCTGGTTTGTGGATTTGGTCCGCCAGTACGGGGCGAAGGTGCCGCCGTGGTATGCCGGCCAGTGTCCGCTTATTGACCAGGGCCGGGTGATCCTGGCCCCTTGCGGCGATGTGTTCATGTTGGCTCTGGATTGCCGGACCGGCGCCGTAGTCTGGCAAACTCCTAAAGTGAGTAACTGGGAAATGACTCATGTGTCGGTCGTGCCGATGGAGTTTGCCGGCCGTCGAATGTATGTTTATTGCGGTTCTGGCGGCATTGCCGGCGTGGCGGCCGAGGACGGTCGGCTCCTTTGGCAATCGACGGATTGGGTTGGAAAGATGGCCACTTGTCCATCGCCTGTCCCGCTGGGCGATGGTCGGCTTTTCTGCAGCGGCGGCTATGGGGCCGGCAGCGTGCTGTTACAACTAGAAGAGCAAAACGGCCGGTTCCACGTCCGGGTCCTCCGCCGGTGGACGCCCCGGCAGTTCGGCGCCGAACACCATACGCCGATCTTTTATCAGGGCTATCTCTACGGCATCCGTTGTAGTCCCGCCCCGGATCAACTGGTCTGTTTCGATCCGGAGGGGCGTGAGCGGTGGAATAGCGGCCCGGACCGGTTCGGTCGGGGACCGTTGCTCCTGGCCGATGGAAAACTCTATGTCCTGAGCGAACGGGGACTGCTGGTCATGGTCGAAGCCACGCCCGAAGCCTACCGCCCCTTGGCCCGCTTCCAGGCCATCCCAGAGGCCCAGGACGCTTGGGGGCCGCTGGCGATGGTCGGCGGACGACTTATCCTCCGAGACCTTACCCGCATGATCTGCCTGGACATGACAAACGCCCATCCCACGGTCCGGTCTGGAAAGTAGCTCCATGAAAACCATCTATGTACTGATTATTTTCTGGCTTCTGGTTTTGCTCGTGTTGTTGGGGGCACTGGTGATAGGGACGATCTTGATCTTGGACGAGTGGTTTGGCTTCCATCCGGGCCGCCAGATTCCTCCCCCAGGCCCCGTATCAGCCGAAGTGGCGGATGAAGAACTAGATACCCCGGCGGCCCCCATCCTGTATCGGCTTAGCCGACAATGGGCCGCCAATGTGGGCCGGCCGGTGGGAGTGGCCGTCGATCCCAAACAGAGAATCTATGTGGCAGGCCAGACGGGCGTACAAGTTTTTGACCACACCGGCACAGTGCTCGGCCAATGGGAGCTGAAAGAATCGGTCCGATGCATTGCGGCCGCACCGGCCGACCACTGTCGGCCCGGAGCGATTTATCTCGGATATTCCGGCAGGGTGGAAATGCGTACGGATAAGGGGGAACCGTTTGGCGGCTGGGCGCTTCCTACGCCGCAGGCCGAGCCAACCTCCATCGCCCTGAGCCAGAAGGAAATCTTTGTGGCCGATTTTGCGGCCAAATGCGTCTATCGGTTCGACGCCGATGGAAGGCTATTGGGCCAGATCGGCAAATCCGATCCTGCCCGCGGCTATACCGGCCTGATCATGCCCAGCCCTTATTGTGATGTGGCGGTGGATTCGGAGGGGCTTGTTTGGGTGGCCAATCCGGGGCTTCGACGCTTAGAGGCGTATCGGTCCGGGGATGGTCGGCTGGAACGCTTCTGGGGAGGCCAGAACCTGCAAGGACCGGCCGGCTTTTTCGGTTGTTGTAATCCAGCACATTTTTGTATATTGCCCGACGGACGCTTTGTTACCGCCGAAAAAGGACGTTTGCGCTTGAAAGTGTACGGTCCCGACGGCGATTGGGAGGGCTGGGTGATAAGCCCGTCGGAATGGCAAAAATTGGCCGAGTCGAATCGGGTGGATAACGAAGCTGCCAAACCAGAGCATTGGACAGAGCGGATCGTGGCCGCCGACCTGGCCGCCGACTCCCAGGGCCGGATCGTCGTCCTGTATCTGGCCAATAGCAAAGTGTACTTATTTGATCCTGTCTCTCCCCCCTGACCTCCCTCTGCCGGCGGCTCCCTAAACCCCTGGCCAACCCCGCCCCTTTCCTCGTAAAATTATCCAAGATCGTCCGGCCGACGGACGCCTTGGGGAGGCAAAAGCCGACCATTGCCCTTTTTTCAAAAGACCCTCCGATGACGACAGAAAACCGAACCTATCCGGAAGAGCAACCGGCCGGCTACCGACGGCGGGAATGGTTCTGCTGGCTCGGTCGGCAGGTGAGTTTGGCCGGGCTAGCTGCCTTGGCCGCCCTCCTGGGGCTTCGCCCCGGCAAACCCGCATCGCCGCCTCATTCGGGTTGTCCCAAAGAGTACCAGCCTTTTCGGCTCAGCCCTAACGGAGGCGAAATTACCTATGCCGGATGCCGATCCTGCCCCGAATATCAGCGATGTTTCGGTGAGAGGAACGGTTTCACCGAATGAAAAACTCGCCTCTCCCTTGGTGGGAGAGGCCGGCCGAGGCGAAGCCGAGACCGGGTGAGGGGGAACAAAAAAACAGGCGACGATGCCCTTTTCCTTCCCCCTCACCCTGACCCTCCCCCGCCAGGGGAGAGAGGAAAGACCCCCTCCCCCTGACCCTCTCCCGCCAAGGGAGAGGGGAAAGGGGGGGCCCCCTGTGTTCGGCTGAGACGTTAGCATAAACAATGGCGATCTGTCCCAGGCAAAAGAATCTCCCCCGGAGCCTAACCGATGAGTTGTCCCATGCATTCGCCGGAAAGCCCTAGGCCGGAAAAAAGCGATTCTCGGTCCGGGCCGCTCACGTCCGTGGACCGGCGCCAGTTTTTGACCGAGGGAGTTCGAGCGGCCGGAGCGGTGTTATTGGGCGCTGGCGCAGTGGGTCTGGCCGCCCATAGCGGCGAGAAAGAGCCAATGGTCTGGCAGATCGACCCTGACCTTTGCACCGCCTGCGGACGCTGCGCGACCGAGTGTGTGCTGGACCCGTCGGCTGTCAAAGCGGTGCAGTTTTATCCGCTGTGTGCGATGTGCGACGTATGCACCGGCTATTTCGACCCGAACCATCGAGAACGAACCACAGCGGCCGAAAACCAAATCTGTCCCACCGGGGCCATCCGCCGGGTCCTGGTAGCCGAGCAGGCCGGCGTGCCCAGGTTTGAATACCACATCGACGAACCGCTCTGTATTGGCTGCGGCAAATGCGTAGTCGGGTGTGCGATGATGAACGGCTCGCTGTATTTGCAGGTTCGGCATGACCGGTGTTGTAACTGTAACCAATGCACTATCGCCTTGGCTTGCCCGGCCCAAGCGTTTCGCCGGGTGCCGGCCAGCCGGCCGTATCTGCTGAAACGCAAAGCCCAAGCCATCCTGGCCGCCAAGGAGCATCAGGGATGAACCGGCCACGACGACCGAGGATTGTTCCGGCCAGTCGAAAGGCGGCCGATGCCGAAACAGGCGGCGGCAGATTTGCCGTCGGAATCCACCTCGGAAAAGCGAAACCACGGTTATTGGTTGCCCTCATGGGCATACTGGTTTTTTGTTCCGCCCAGGGGTTTCCCTCGTCCGGTTGGGCGGAAGAGCTGCTGGTTCGGCCGGAGATTCCCGGGTATCAAACGCCGGATTGGCAGACGGCCTATCAGCGGGCCGCTCCGAAACCGACCTGGCAAGAATGGCTTGATGTGGGCTATCTGGCCGTTGGGCTGGCCCTGGCAAGTTGGCTGGCCCTACGCCGCCGAAGCCGAACTGGGCTTTTGCTCCTGGCTGTGGTTAGCCTGGTGTGGCTTGGCTTTTGGCGCAAAGGCTGCGTCTGCCCGATCGGGGCCATTCAGAATGTGGCGGCCGGATTGGCCGATCCGGCCTTTCTGGTTCCCTGGTCGGTGCTAGTGATTTTTCTGTTACCGCTTGTGGCTACGTTGTTTTTCGGCCGGACCTTTTGTGCAGCGGTTTGCCCGTTGGGGGCGATTCAGGAGTTGGCTGCCCTCCGACCTGTGCGAGTGCCCAACTGGCTGGAACACGTCCTGGGGCTTGTTCCTTATGTATATTTGGGGTTGGCCGTGGTGTGGGCGGCTTCCGGGGCCGGCTTTTTGATCTGCCAATACGACCCATTTGTGAACTTTTTCCGCCTTGGCGGCGACCGGGCCTTGCTGCTTTTCGGCGCCTGTGTGCTGCTGTTGGGCGTCTTTGTGGGCCGACCGTATTGCCGATTCCTTTGTCCTTACGGGGCAATCCTGGGACTACTAGCCAAATGTTCCAAATGGCATGTCTCGATCGCCCCGGAAGCGTGCATCAATTGCCGATTGTGTGAAGAGGCGTGTCCTTATGGGGCGATCCAGACGCCCAGTGCGCCGCTGGAACCGACCCACCGGCCCATAGCCCGGCGGCGTCTGGCCGTCATGCTCCTGGCCTTGCCCATCCTGGTAGCTCTGGGCGCCGGGTTGGGCGCTATGCTGGATCGGGCGTTGGCCTGGATGCATCCGACCGTTCGGCTGGCCGAACAAGTACGACTCGAAGAATCGGCCCAGGCCCAAGGCATTCCGCTGCCGACCACGCAGGCCCTGGAAGCCTTCCGGGCGCACGGCCGATCCAAAGGCCAGCTTTATGCGGAGGCCCTTCGGCTGCGGCGGTGGTACCGCTGGGCCGGGATGCTGCTCGGGGCCTGGGTGGGACTGGTGGTCGGCGGGAAATTGATCCATTTGTCTATCTACCCGCACCGGACGGATTACCAGACGGACCGCGCCCGCTGCGTCTCCTGCGCCCGCTGCTTCTGGTATTGCCCGCTGGAACAGGTGCGCCGGGGCTGGATCCGAGACATCGCCGAAATCGTGCCGCCGGATCGTCTGCCGCCATCGTCCCCTTCCCCTTCGGTAGGTTAGGGCGTCGGTTGGGCGGCTGTGGGTTTTCGCGGCGATTGCACTTTGGCGTCAGGGCCGTAGGGGATGGCGCCCCGGCGATCCACCTCGTAGCCCCATCGGCGCAGATACTCCGCTCGGGGCCGAAAATCGTCGCCAATCCGCCGAAGCATCGCCTGGAGCCGGTGGTCCAACTGATGCTGAACTTCTGCATATTCCGGCAGGCCCACCAGGTTTTTCATCTGGTACGGGTCTCGCTGGTCGTCAAACAGAAGCCAGGGGCCTTCGAGGTCCAAAACATAAGTATATCGGCTGGTGCGGAGTCCTCGGTATTCTTTGCCTTCGAAGTTGTCGGCAAAGGGGGCGACATTCATGATCAGCACGGTCCGATCCGCTTCTGCCGGTCCGTCGCGCAGCAGGTGCGAAAGGTCTTCGCCTTCGACGGTTTTTGGCACTGGCAGCCCGGCCAGGGCCAAGAGCGTTGGCATAAGATCAACGGTGCTGATCGGCGTCTGGACGACCCGGCCCTGGCGCCCGTGCAGGGCAGGCCATCGCACCAGAAGCGGCACCCGCACCGACTCATCATACGGCACCTGTTTCCGATAAGGGGGCAGGCCCTGGCTGCCAAGCATCTCGCCGTGGTCGGAAGTAAAGACCAGAATGGTCCGCTCGGCCAAGCCGGTCTCTTCTAATGTCTTTACGATGTCGCCCACACAGCGGTCTAGGGCGGCGCAGTGGCCGTAGTAGCCGGCTGCCTCTTGCCGGAGCTTTTCCGTCTGCATCTGCGGCGGCACATTGGGCGCAAAACGGATCTTCTCCGGCGGGCAAAGGGCCTGGCAATCCGGCGGGGCCGTATGATGCGGAAAATGCGGCGGCCCATAGGAGACGAACAAAAAAAACGGCTCCCCCTGCCGAGCTGCCTGCCGAAGATACTCTACGGCCGCCTTCGTCTGGGCATAAGCATCGTAGCCTTCCCAAAACCGCTTCTGGTCGCTTTGGCCGGTGTAACAATGAGACTTAAGATAATTATGATCACATTCGGCGGCCATCCAGAACTCAAACCCCTGCCGACGCTCCGGCGGGATGTAGGCCTGTCGGCCGTGGCCGTCCAGGTGCCATTTGCCGATGTACGCGGTCCGGTACCCGGCCTGCTGGAACAGCTCGGCCATGGTAATTTCTTCAGCGGGTAGATACAGGTCGTTCATGAACATGCCGGTGGTGGTAGGCACTCGGCCGGTAAGCAGGGCGGCCCGATACGGAGTGCAGACCGGGCAGACGGAAATGGCCCGATCGAACCGGATCGCCTGCCGGGCCAGCCGATCCAGGTTCGGCGTATGCACGTTCGGATCGCCTTCCCACGGGGTAGCCTTGGCCCGCCATTGATCCGTAAGCAAAAAGACCACATTGGGCCGATCGGGCGGCTTGGGGCCAGAAAGTGAAGTGGTTTTTTGGACATTTTCAGGTTGGGACGGGGAGGCCGGTTTGGCCGGACGAGGCTTTGGCTTTGGCTGAAGCTGCGACGGCGGCAGGTCCCGCTTGGCATCCTGCTGAAACTCCGCCCAAAGGCGGTTCCAGAGGGTTTCCAACTCCTGGGCCTTTTCGGGGTATTGGGAAATCAGGTTTTTGGTTTCCCCACGGTCGTCGGCCAGGTTGTACAGTTCCCAGGGATCGCCCCGGGCGGACACCAGTTTCCAATCGCCGCAGCGGATGGCCCGATGCCCCTCGTGCAAAAACCAGAAATATTCATGCTGCACGGTGCCGTCTTTTTCAAAAAGCGGCACGATGCTTTTGCCCGGCATGGGCGGCTTCGACTCTCCTTCTGCGGGTTTGGGCGCCGGCACACCCGCCAGGTCCAGCACCGTTGGGAAAACGTCGATGAAATGGACCGGTGTGTGCCGGAGTTGGCCTGCCGAACGGATGCCAGCCGGCCAATGCACAATAAGCGGCGTGGAAATGCCGCCTTCATGGACCCAGACCTTATGGCGTCGGAAGGGGGTATTGGAGGCGCTGGACCAGCCGGGCCCCAGGCAGAGAAACGTCTGTCCACTTCCCGGCGGCGCCTTGGGGTCATGGCCGTCGCCCCGGACCATGATCTCCGCACTGGCCCCGTTATCCGAAGCAAACACAATGAGCGTATTCTCCCAGGCGTCCATCTTCCGCAGTTGTTCCAGCACCTGGCCGATCGCCTCGTCCATCAGATGGACCATCGCCGCATGGACGGCCATTTTGGCCGATTGAAACGCCTGTTGCTCCGGCGTCAACTCCTGCCAGGGGATGGGCCGATTGACCTCACCAGGCCCCAAAATCTTGAACGCTTCGGGGAAGTAGTAGGGCGGGCCAAGATGGCGCTCCATCGGCGGCGGATCATGCCGCACTAGGCCCATCTGCCGCAGACGCCGACCTCGCTCTTTTTGGATCTCGTTCCAGCCGACCCGATACCGCTCCAAATACCGGGCCACCGCCTCCTGCGGCGCATGAAGCGGAAAATGCGGGACGGTAAAACACAGATAGAGGAAAAACGGCCGGTCCCGGTACTGCTGCTGGTGCTCCTGCAAGTATTTGACGGCATACTGGGCAATGGCGGTGGTGGCGTAGTAGCCGTCTTCCGGCCCGGGCTGCGGCAGAGGCCGATCGTCCTCCCGATGGTTTTTCGGCGTAAAAAACCGATTGTGGTCTTCCAAAAGGTAGCTGTGGTCAAAGCCGCCCTGAAGCGGTGAGCCGTCGATATGCCATTTGCCGCTGTGGTAACATCTATACCCATGCTGCCGGAGCACTTCGGAAAGCAGTGGCGCCCAGGGAGGCCGTTGACCCTGGTTGCCGCTGCGCACGCCCGGTACGCTATCCCGCCGCACTTGCTGGGGATAGTAGCCGGTCATAATGGCCGCCCGGGACGGCCAGCAGCGGGCCGAATTGTAACACTGCGTAAATCTTAGTCCACCTACCGCCAGCCGATCCAAATGGGGTGTCTTAATCTCCCCGCCATAACAACCCAGGTCGGAATAGCCCATATCGTCGGCCAGGATGATGACCACGTTCGGCCTGGGGGCCTGCAGGGTAGGTTGGCCAGCCGAGGGCGGTTTTGCCGGAAACGATTCAACCGGGGCTTTTTCAACCTCAGATGCTGGTTTGGGTTTTGATGTTGCTTTGGGTTTGGGTTTTTCTGGGCGGGGCAGGACGGCGTTCATCTGGCGGCGCCACTCTTGCATCCGCTGGAGCTCAGCAGGGCTGGCTTTTTGTGGATGGAATTTCGACGGATCTACGTCGATGTACAAAGCCCGGTGCAGGGCCGGGTCAAAATTCGGATTAGGTTTGTTCTCTTGGGCGCCGATCTTGCGCCGCCAGGTTTCCAGGGCCTGGCAGAGCCGATGGGCAAGTTCCGGCTGGCCGTCGGCCAGATTCGTGGTTTCGCCGACATCCTGATCCAGATTATAGAGTTCCAGTTGGCCGGTTTCGTACTGCTGGATGAGTTTCCAGGGGCCTTGGCGCACCGCACCGCCGGGTCGGCCGCCCTGATTGGTATAGTGGGGAAAATGCCAGAAAAACAGTCGGCTGCTCTCTTTTTGGGTTTGCTCTGAGGAGGTAGGCTGGCCAGGCGAACAGAGCAACTGGGCCATGCTCTGGCCGTCCAGGTCCTTCGGCACCGGCAGGCCCACCAACTCCAAAAGCGTGGGGACCCAATCCGTGTGGATCATGGGCTGATGGATTACTTTGCCGGCCGGCACCCGGCCTGGCCAACGCACTATGAGCGGCACGCGCAGGCCGCCTTCATACAAGTAGCCTTTGCCTGCCCGATAGGGGCCGTTGTGGGTAATCAGCCGATGCGGGCCTTCCGGCACATGCAAGCCGCCGTTATCGGAAGTGAAGATGACGATGGTCCGATCCGTTAGCCCTAGCCGATCCAACGTCCCCAGCAATCGGCCGACCGAATCGTCTAAGGTTTCGATGACCGCTGCATAGACCGGCTCCAGGGCCTTGGCGTTTTTTTCGATCAGGGCTTGCCGGGCGGTGTACGGGATATGCGGCGAATTATGGGCAAGATAGACGAAAAAGGGCCGATGGCGGTTTTCCTGGATGAACCGTTCAGCAGCTACGGTCAGATCATATTCTCCTTTGCCGCCCTCGGCGTCGGAAGGGGTGGTGTTGGCCTTGCCAGGATGAACAAAATCAAACCCTTGCTCCGCCGGCCCGAACCCCTGGCCGCCCAGGTGCCATTTGCCAATGCAGGCGGTAGCATACCCGGCCTGCTTGAGCCGCTCGGCCAATGTGATTTCTTCCAGCGGCAATTGCAGGGCAATCTGAGGATGGAGCAGTTTTTGCGAAGGCGTATCAGGCCGACCGGGCAGAAACGTGGTCAGATGCAATCGGGCCGGGTCTTTGCCGGTCAGGAGAGCCGCCCGACTGGGCGAACAAACCGGCGAGGCGGCATAGGCGCTGGTAAACCGTAGCCCCTGGGAAGCCAACCGGTCCAGATGGGGCGTGTGATGCTCGCTGCGTCCGTAACAGGCCAGATCATACACGCCCAGGTCATCGGCCAGAATAAAAACGATGTTCGGCCGATTGGGTATTTTGGCAGGTTCGACCGATTCAGCCGCCGAAACCTGTACCGCCAAGACAGCCAGGCCAAACCCGGCTACCGAAGCCATCAGAACTCGGCGCATCACTGAACCCTCCTTTGAGCAAAAGCAACCCCTAAGCTTTGCTCCATGATACCCGACCGGCTAGAATGGCAAAATATCCCAGGAGGTACTACCTAACAAAAGAAGTGTTCGGTGTCCAGTAAAGCCGCTCGCCTGGTATAAGACAATTTCCATAAGGAGGATGAGACCATGCGATCTACCAGCAATCAAGAGCCCAAGAATTGCTCAAGCCCCCGCATGACCCGGCGGGAATATTTGCGGATTTTTGGCGGAGGGGCGGCGGTCACAGGGGCGGCCGGTGCGGCCGGGTTGGGCCTAGTGCCCCTGGAGCGGGCCGTCCACGCCCAGGGAAGCGACATCTTGAAGATTGGTCTAGTGGGCTGCGGCGGCAGGGGAACCGGCGCAGCGGCCGACGCCCTCCGGGCCGATCCGCATACCAAACTGGTCGCCATGGGCGACGTGTTTCGAGACAGGCTCCAGGGGAGCCGAAAAAATCTCCAAACGCTTTTTGCCGATCGGGTCGATGTGCCGGAGGAAAGGGCGTTTTTGGGGTTTGATGCGTATCAGCATGTGATCGAGTGTTCTGATGTGGTCCTTTTGGCCCTGCCCACCTTTTTCCATCCCCATTATCTCAAAGCGGCGGTGGAAGCGGGCAAACACGTCTTTTGCGAAAAGATCCATGCGGTCGATGCCCCCGGCGTGCGCATGGTTTTGGAAGCGGCGGAACTGGCCAAGAAAAAGGGGCTTTCCATTGTTTCCGGCCTGGCCTGGCGATACGACATCGGGGTGCAGGAAACCATGAAGCGGGTGCACGACGGGGCCATCGGGCAGATCGTGGCCATCGAGGAAATCTGCAACACCGGATTTCTGCGCTCTGTGCCGCGCCGTCCCGAATGGACCGAAATGGAGTACCAATTGCGAGATTGGTATAACTTTTTCTGGTTGGCCTGCGACTTGCCGGGCTTGAACATGGTGCACAATTTGGACAAGGCGGCTTGGGCCATGCGCGACGAGCCGCCGGTACGCTGCTGGGGCATGGCCGGTCGGCAAAGCCGGGTCGGCCCACAATACGGCGACGCCTGGGATCATTTCGCCGCTGTGTTTGAATACGCCAACGGCGTGAAACTGTTTGGCTACTGCCGCCAGCAAGACGGCACAGCCACGGAAATCTCCGACCGATTCTACGGCACGGAAGGCCGATGCGACCTTTTGCGAAACCGGATCGTGGGCAAAGTGAACTGGCAATACCAGGGATCGCCGTGCAATCGGTTTGAGCTGGAACAGAGCGCCCTGTTGCAGTCGATCCGAAACGGCCAGCCGATCAACAACGGCCTTTACATGGCCCGAAGCAGCATGATGGCTATCATGATGACCTGGGTGGGCTATACAGGACAGGTGATCACCTGGGAACAGGCGATGGCATCCAAGCGGGTGATTGCCCCGCAGCGGCTAGCTCTGGACGCCGATCCGCCCACCAAACCGGACGCCCAGGGCAACTACCCCATGCCCACGCCCGGAGTTACCCGCTTTGAATAATCGAAGCGGTTCGGGGAGTTGTCCTTGCCGCTAGAATGTTCCGCGAAAAGAAAAAGCCCGGGATCGGCGTTTGTTCCGATCCCGGGCCTAGGGCCTCTAGCAGCGACTTGAGGCGCCGCCGGGGCTTTGCCAACCAGCGGGCTGGACGTCGCCGCAGGGAAATTATTTTCAAAGAGCCGATGAATATTGATTCCAAAACGGCGATTTTCAGGCGGCCGTTATGCGCTTTGCTTAGCTTCCCGAACAGGGGCCAAAGGGGTTCGGCCATAAACAACGTCTTCGGTAATCACATATCGAGCGCCCGGCGATTGATCGGGAAGTTCAAACATCACGTCGAGCATCAGGTTTTCCATGATGGCCCGGAGTCCTCGGGCGCCGGTGTCGCGTTCCAAGGCCAACGCAGCGATTGCATCCAAGGCGCCGCCGGTAAACTCCAATTCCGCTCCGGCCATGGCAAACAGCGCCTGATACTGCTTGACCACGGCGTTTTTCGGTTCGGTGAGCACCCGGATCAAGGCGGCATGATCCAACGGCGCCAACGTGGAGATGACGGGCAACCTGCCGACAAACTCCGGGATCATCCCAAACTCCAGCAGGTCGTCCGGGGTAACCAGCGGCAATAGTTCCGCCAGGCCCATTTCCGTTTTGGTGCGGAGGTCTTGAGTAAAACCGATCGTCCGGCGTCCGATCCGACGGGCGACGATATCTTCCAGGCCGACGAAGGTCCCCCCGCAAATGAACAAAATATCTCTTGTATCTACTTGGATATACTGCTGTTCTGGATGTTTTCGGCCTCCCTGGGGCGGGACGTTCGAGATGGTGCCTTCGAGCATCTTCAACAGGGCCTGCTGGACCCCTTCGCCGGAAACATCGCGGGTGATTGAAACGTTGAAGCTGGTTTTGGCGATTTTGTCGATTTCGTCGATATAGATAATGCCGCGTTGAGCCGACTCGATGTCGAAATCCGCTGCATGTAAAAGTTTCAGCAGCAGATTCTCCACGTCCTCGCCCACATAGCCTGCTTCGGTGAGCGTGGTGGCGTCGCCGATGGCAAACGGCACGTCCAGGATACGGGCCAACGTCTGGGCCAAGAGCGTCTTGCCCGACCCGGTCGGCCCGATCAAGAGAATATTCGACTTGTCGATCTCCACATCGCCGGGCAGTTCCGTTTCGTGGCTAAGCCGACGGTAATGGTTATGCACCGCCACCGAGAGGACCTTTTTGGCGTGATCCTGGCCTACCACATATTCGTCTAACTTTTGGCATATTTCCCGCGGAGTAGGGATGCGTGCGAACAGCGGCTTGCTCAAGCCCCGGCGACGCCGTTCCTGCTCCAGGATCGACTGGCACAGATCGACGCATTCGCCGCAGATAAAGACCTCCCCCGGGCCTTCCACCAGCGGGCCTACGTCCCGATAGCTCTTCCGACAAAAAGAGCAAAAGGCGCTTTTTTTGGTGGTCCCGGCGCCCCGGCGGCCCCCGTCAAAGTCCCGTCCCAAAGGCATTCTGAATCCTTTCTCTAGGTGCGGCGAACAAGCGACTCTCAAGTTGTTACGTCATAGGAAGGCCCTGGGTTTGAAGGTTCTCTCTTCGGTCGGTATAATTGGCGTTTTCTGAAGACCCGATCCCTCGCTCCCGGTAGGTACAACCGACCTATTCGGCGGTTTTGTCGTTGTTTATCTCTTGCTGAACCTTCGGCGTCAGGACCGTTTTAATGGTTCGGAATTCTTGATCGCTCAGCACACCCTGAGAATGCATTTCCCGAAATTGAGTTAGCCATTCCTGGGGCATAGAGCGGCTCGAAACGGATAAATGTCGCAATTTCTCCAAAACATACACTCCCACCCCCATCACCGCCGCCAATACCACCACCCAAATCCATAATTCACTGGTCAAACCGCCCATCCCCACAAACCATTCCCAATTTCCTAAACCGATCTTCTTCTCCAGCTCTCTACGGCTTGGACGTCCCCAAACCCAAGCGAATCCATGCCACCCCTCTCGTCCCCGTGCTCCCCGCTATCCTCCTGCTCGCCCTCGAGGATTCTGGGACCTTCAAATCGTTGGAACACTTCGGCTGAGGCTCACCCCGGCCTCTTGACGCAGCGGACTGAAGCCGAAATACCTGAACGGCCGCTTGGGCAGCAATGACAAAAAGCCCTCCTCCAGAGGCAGCCTTTTCACCCGGCCGAAGGATTACTCCAACCCCGATGGGTCGTTTTCCTAGTTCCCGGACGCCCTCTCCCTATTTATCCTCCATTATTCCAACCAGGTAACATTTTAAGGCCGAATGCAGTACGTTGTCATTCCCGCGCAAGCAGGAATCCAGACTTGTTCCCCATGCAAGCGGGAATGACAGTTTTGCCAAAAAAATCGCCAAATCGCTCCACTCGACTAAAATGTTACCCAACCGAAAGCTTTCTTTTCTTCGGCCCCCACCTCAACTCATGCCTTACAAATATCCCATCCCACTTTATTGTGCCATATTTCCGTGAATTCCCCAACCCTGAGAAAAGAAGAAAATTAGGAAAGACGGAAAAATTTCCTTAACCCCTCGTCTATCGAAACCGGGAACCCCTAAGCAGAGCGGACCCATTCACCGAAACTCTCATTCTACCCAAACTTTCCATTTTGCTTATCTTAAACTTCCCGCCCTTCTCGTTTTGCCTATTTTTTCAATTTTCCCCCTCTTGTAGCCATCCGAAGGTTTTCGTCGCAAAAGGGTTCCTCTGAAACATATTTTACGGTATTTGAGAAGCCACTCCCCTGGAACATCTTCAAAGAGGATAAACCGCTGACCGGTTCGGACACCATCTCCGGGCGTATTAGCCTTCGCCAAAGTTCTCTCGATCGGCCCGGAAGTATTCCTCCTTGGGAAAATACCCCATCAAGACCTCCTCTAACAGGTGGTAGGAAACCTCCTTGATCTCTTTTACTCTGGAACTGATCTTGTCCTCAAAAGGGCTTATTTGGTATGTTGATACCCCCATTTGCTGTAGTACGGCAAGGGATTGTTGGGTGGTCAGAGGGGCTTTTCGTGGATGCTTGAGCAAGCCCCTTTCTGATCTCCATTTTAGGGAGGCCAATCCCCTCAAAGGGATATCGCTTTTAGGAAAAGGGACGAAACTCATTCTTTTTTCGATCCCCTGGGGGGTATCTGCGATTGTTTTCACTGCGAGAGGGCTTAGCCGTTCGCTCTTTGGGAGATCGTCTCTCAGAGAGAAATCCTCGAAAACTGTCTATAGGTAGATCAATCCGATGACTCCTCCTGTGGAAACCTTCATTCATCCGACAAGCATCGTGGACCCTGGGGCCGAGATCGGCCAAGGAAGCAAAATCTGGCATTTCTGCCATGTCTCGTCCGGGGCGGTGATTGGCCGGGGATGTATTTTGGGCCAAGGTTGTTACGTCGCCCCACGGGTGCGGATCGGCGACCGCGTGAAAATCCAAAACGGGGTCAGTATTTACGAGGGGGTGATTCTGGAAGACGAGGTATTTTGCGGCCCGCACATGATTTTTACGAATGTGATCAACCCGCGGGCCTTTATTGAACGGAAACAAGAGTTTCGGCCTACCCGGGTCTGTCGGGGGGCCACCATCGGAGCGGGGGCCGTCGTTGTCTGCGGCCATACCATCGGTCCTTATGCCATGATCGGGGCCGGTGCTGTGGTTACCAGAGATGTACCGGCTTTTGGGTTGGTCTATGGCAATCCGGGGCGGCTTCACGGCTGGGTCGATACCACAGGCGTTAAATTGGTCTTTGATACGACAGGCCGGGCCAAAGGCCAAGACGGCGCCGTCTATATTCTTCAAGACGGCGTGGTCTGGCGCGAAATCCCTTCGGAGAGCGGAGCTGCGGAATCGCCGTCCAAGGAGCACCCCAGCACGTCTGCCCCCATCCTAACTCGCCGCAACGAAACTTCTTCAGAACAACTTCCGAAGGAAAAAGCCGCATGAGCGTCCCACTTTTGGATCTATCTCGCCAATACGCCGTCCTTCAGCAGGAATTGGAGTCGGCCCTGTTGGAGACCGCTCGGAGCACGCACTATATCAACGGGCCGAAGGTGGAGATGCTCGAAAGGAAAATGGCCGAGTATCTCGGCGTACAACATGCCACGGCGGTTTCCTCCGGGACGGACGCCCTGCTCATGGCATTGATGGCCCTGGGCGTTGGGCCGGGCGACGAGGTGATTACCACTCCGTATTCCTTTTTTGCCACGGTAGGGGCGATTGTCCGTCTGGGCGCCCGGCCGATCTTTGCAGATATTGATCCGGAGACCTATAACATCGACCCCCATGAAGCGGTCGCCCGGATTACCGACCGCACGAAGGCGATCCTGCCGGTGCATCTATTTGGCCAATGCGCCGAAATGGGCCCGATCCTGGAGGCGGCTCGGCGGCGGAACATCGCCGTCGTGGAAGACGCCGCCCAGGCCATCGGCGCTACGTATCAAGGCAAATACGCAGGCACCCTGGGGACGATCGGCTGTTTTTCTTTCTTCCCCAGCAAGAACTTAGGCTGTATGGGCGACGGCGGCCTGGTAGTTACCAATGATCCGGCCTTGGCTGAACGCCTGGTGCGCCTACGAAATCATGGGGCCAAGCCGAAATACTACCACAGTTTGGTGGGCGGTAACTTTCGGCTGGACGCCTTACAGGCGGCGGTGCTTCTGGTGAAACTGCCCTATTTAGAGCAGTGGACGCTGGCCCGGCAGGAAAACGCCGCTTGGTACGCCGCCCAACTCCAACGCCAGGGGTTGGTCCCCAAATACGTGAAGCCCCCGACTACGGCTCCCGGCTGTCGTCATGTGTTCAATCAGTTTGTCATCCGGACCCCTTGGCGGGATCAGTTGATGGAGCATCTTCGCAAGCGGGGGATCGGCTGCGAGGTGTATTATCCTCGGCCATTCCATCTTCAAGAGGCCTTGGCCTTTTTGGGCGGCAAGCAGGGCGATTATCCCCACGCCGAGCAAGCCGCCCTCCAGACGCTGGCCTTGCCCATCTTTCCGGAACTTCGGCCCGAAGAACGCCAAGAGGTCTTGCGGGCCATTGTCGAGTTCTATGAAGAACAAATCGGTCAACAATCCAAGGAACAAAAAACTAAACAAAACCGGTCCGCGGCATAATGTCCCTTAGCAGATTTTATGGAACCCTGCTACAAAACCTCGGAGCGTTACCTATCTTCCTCCTGGAAAGGAAGTTGAGTTCGCCCGCAAGAAGGTCTTCTTTCCAATTCCAGCCAGGGAGGGCTTTATGGAAAATACCTTGGCAGATGCCTTACTAGAAAAGATACAACAACGTACTGCCTGTGTGGGCGTGATCGGTCTGGGCTATGTAGGTTTGCCGTTGGCCATTGAGTTCGCCCAGGCAGGCTTTGCGGTGTTGGGATTCGATTTGGACGTCAAAAAAGTGGAGGCCATCCGCGCTGGTCGGTCTTATATCCGTCATATTAGCGCCGAACGTCTTCAACCGCTCAGCCGAGGGAAAAATTGCGACGCCACCGCCGATTTCTCCCGGCTGAACGAACCGGATTGTATCCTGATTTGCGTACCGACGCCGCTGACGAAAAATCGGGAACCCGATCTTTCTTATATAGAAAACACGGCCGCCTCGATTGCCGCCCGGCTTCGCGCGGGGCAATTGGTAATCCTGGAAAGCACCACGTATCCCGGCACCACCCGCGAGGTGGTCCAGCCGATCCTGGAACGCTCCGGTTTACGGGCGGGCGTGGATTTCTTTTTGGCTTTCTCTCCCGAACGGGAAGACCCCGGAAATCCTAAGTTTTCCACCCGCACCATTCCGAAGGTGGTCGGCGGCCTGGGAGAAGAAACCCTTCGGCTAGCGTGTACCCTTTACGAAACCATTGTCCCTCGAACCGTCCCGGTTTCCAGCCCCGATGCGGCCGAAGCGACCAAACTGTTGGAAAATATCTTCCGCTCGGTCAATATCGCTCTGGTCAATGAACTGAAGGTCGTCTTTCAGCGGATGGGTATCGACATCTGGGAAGTGATCCAGGCCGCAAGCACGAAACCATTCGGCTTCATGCCGTTTTATCCCGGTCCAGGACTCGGTGGACATTGTATTCCGATTGATCCATTTTATCTCACCTGGCGAGCCCGAGAGTTTGAAATTACCACTCGGTTCATCGAACTGGCCGGCGAAATCAATACCTCGATGCCCGAATACGTCGTCAGCCGACTGATCGAGGCCCTCAACGAGGAGCAAAAGAGCCTCAAAGGAAGCCGAATCCTACTTATCGGTGTCGCCTATAAAAAAGACGTGGACGACGACCGTGAATCGCCCAGCTATCGGTTGATGGAACTTCTGTTCCGCGCCGGCGCCGAGGTGGATTATCACGATCCGTTCGTTCCTCAATTGCATCCGGGAAGAAAATACCAATATCAAATGAAGTCCGTCCCGTTAACCGCCGAAAGCCTTGCTCGGTATGATGCGGTTCTTATCGCTACGGACCATACGCCGGTGGATTACGCCCTGCTCGGCCAGCACGCCCGGCTAGTGATTGACACTCGAAACGCCATGGCCCGTGTTCAGATGCCCAAAGCCCGTATCGTAAAAGCATAAAAGGTTTTTCGAGAATAAGATCGTTCCAAAACTATACTATCAAAAACATCAGAACACGTACTCGTAAGATATTGGAGAAATAGCCGTTTCTTTGTTTTCCCGTAACAATTCAGCCAAATGGAGGCCCTCCCTCTCTTGTCGTTCCCGCGCAAGCGGGAATCCAGACTTGGTTGCGTCTGGTTCCGAGGTTCCTTTTGTCCGAAGGGACGCCAGGGTAGCCCGTTCCTAGGATATTGGCTCCCTGTTTTCGCGGGGATGGCAGGCTACTCCATTCAGTTGAAATGTTACGTTTTTCCAAAGGAAGGACCCTGAGGATGAAAAACTTTGCGATTACAGGCGTCGCCGGATATATAGCGCCGCGTCATTTGACGGCGATCAAAGAGACCGGCAATCGGCTGGTAGCCGCCGTGGACCCGCATGATTCCGTAGGGATTTTGGACCGTTACTTTTTCGACG
Organism: Planctomycetota bacterium; assembly: GCA_029550925.1. Lineage (GTDB taxonomy): Bacteria > Planctomycetota > Planctomycetia > Pirellulales > Thermoguttaceae > JANXAQ01. The sequence continues at coordinate 24,956 of JAKPGL010000232.1, read as the reverse complement.
TAGCCTATTTTCGCGAGTTTGAGCGATTCGACCGCCATGTAGAAAAACTCCGCCGCCGCTCCGAACAGGAGCGTATTCATTATGTAAGTATCTGCTCTCCCAATTACCTCCACGACGCCCACATCCGATTCGCTCTCCGAGTAGGCGCCGATGCCATCTGCGAAAAACCCCTCGTGTTAAACCCGTGGAACTGCGACGCCTTGGCCGAACTGGAAGCCGAAACCGGCCGCCGAGTCTATACAGTCCTCCAATTACGTCTCCATCCTACGATCCGGGCGTTGTATGAACAATATCGCCAACCGGGCGACGAAAAACACGATGTCCAATTGACGTATATCACCAGCCGGGGCCAATGGTATCTGCACTCTTGGAAAGGCGACGTCAGTCGATCCGGCGGATTGGCTACCAATATCGGCATTCACTTTTTTGACATGCTAATCTGGATATTCGGCCCGGTCGAAACAAGCCAAGTTTATGCGGCCGAACCTACCCGTACGTGCGGTTATCTGGAATTGCAGCGGGCCAGGGTCCATTGGTTCCTTTCGGTCGATCGCCGGGATTTGCCCTCTACGGGGTTAAAACCCGGCCAGACCACGTACCGATCCATTCGGATTGACGGCCAAGAGGTGGAATTTTCCGAAGGGTTTACTGACCTACATACCCGGATTTATGAAGAGGTCTTGGCTGGCCGAGGGTTCGGCGTCGCTGACGCAAAACCCTCTATCGAGTTGGTATATCAACTCCGTCATGCGACGCCGGTAGGAACGCCGGCGCAGATACCTCTCCGTTTGCCGCAAGCGGCGTAAAAAGTTTACAGTACCTCGGTCGGTGAGACTGGGTTGGATTGCCGCCGTCTGACAGACGACAGGTACCTCCCAAAGACGATTGTCGTTGGTTCTGTGGTAAAAAAGGCGTCTATTGTAAACCGAACCTTTATCGTCCAAAATGTCGCGTCCATGTGTGCGAATTCTGACAGTTCTTGGCGCCAGGCCGCAATTTGTCAAAGCGGCGGTGGTCAGCCGGGCTATTGCCGAACACAACCGGCAAGGACGTACGCCGTCTCTCCATGAAGAAATTGTTCACACGGGCCAACATTATGACGCCCAAATGAGTCAGATTTTCTTCGACGAATTGGGACTGCCGCCGCCGACGGCAAATCTTGGCGTCGGTTCTGGACCGCACGGCCAGATGACCGCCCGCATGTTGGAGAAATTGGAACCCCTGATGGAAACCCATCGACCGGACTGGGTCTTGGTCTATGGAGATACAAACTCTACGTTGGCCGGGGCGTTGGCCGCCGCCAAACTTCACATCCCAGTCGCCCATGTCGAGGCGGGCCTTCGTTCTTTTAACCGCCGAATGCCTGAAGAAATCAATCGGGTAGTCGCCGACCACTTGGCCCAACTGCATTTCTGCCCGACGCAGACGGCGGTGGAAAACCTCGCCCGAGAAGGGATTATCGAAGGAGTGTTTCACGTCGGCGATGTGATGTACGATGCCGCCTTGCTCTTCGCCCCCATCGCCCGCCAAAAAAGCCGAATCCTAGAAACCCTCCGGCTCCAGCCGAAACACTATTACCTTGCCACCCTCCATCGGGCCGAAAATACGGATCAGCCGGATCGCCTGGCCGGAATCTGGGAGGGACTTCGCCGATTGAGCAAAACTCGTCCGGTGGTTCTTCCTTTACATCCGCGGACCCGACATGCCTTGCAACAGTGGGGACTGTCGGAACTTGCCGACGCCGCTTCCGGGAACAATGGGCTTCGGATCATCGAGCCGGTCGGCTTTTTGGATATGATCCGCCTGGAACAAGAGGCCGCCCTCATCCTTACCGACTCCGGCGGTGTGCAAAAAGAAGCCTACTTCCACCGCGTGCCCTGTGTAACCCTGCGAGAAGAAACCGAATGGGTCGAGACGGTGCAGACCGGTTGGAACCGAGTGGTGGGGGCCAATCCTGACCGCATTGCCCAGATGACGCCTTGGACTCCTTTAGAACCAATCGTAGAGTACGGGGACGGTCAAGCCGCCGGAAAAGTCGTCGCCTATCTCCTCCAGGAGAACTCGCTATGACGACGACCCTTTCCCCGCCTGTTGCCAAACAAAAAGCCCCTTTTCTTCCGAATCTGCCCTCTCCCAAAAAAGTGCTTGGCAACCAGGTGGTTCAAGGGGTAGCTACCCTCACTGTGGGGAGCGCGGCCGCCCATCTGATGGCGGCGGTTGCCGCTCCGGCGCTCACACGATTGTACACACCCGACGACTTTGGCGTTTTGGCCGCCTTCACCGCCCTGGTAGGACTTCTGACCACTGTGGGATGCTTGGGCTACGAACGGGCAATTCCTTTACCTACTAAAGAAACTGAAGCGATTTCCCTGGTTAGCTTGTGCGGTTTGATTTTGCTCCTGATGACAGCGCTGTTGCTGATGGGCATTTTGTGTTTCAGGCCCATGTTTGTTTACGAAGGCGGTGCGGGGGGTTTAGAAAAATATATATGGCTGGTAGCCCCCGCTTGTTTCTTCATTTCTCTCTACGAAGCGCTTACATACTACGCCGCCCGGACAAAAGCTTTTACCCGGCTTGCATGGACTAAAATATATCAAGGGGCGGGGATGATAGGATGCCAACTCGGTTGGGGCTTGACGAGAGGGGGCCCTTTAGGGCTTCTAGTAGGAGATTTGGCAGGACGCGCCTTGGGAATTAACTGGTTAGGACGACCAATTGTCGCCCAGATTGCCGCTTTCCCTTCTACGGTTTCCTTTCGGTCTCTCTGGAAGGTCGCAAAACGATTTTGGCGATTCCCAGTCCTTACCCTCCCCTCGACTCTGCTGAATCGGACCGCGTCTCACCTGCCTAAATTGATCATGGCGGGCGTCTTTCCTCCTGCGATTTTAGGCCACCTGATGCTCGCCGACTGGGTGCTCCATGTGCCGACAAGCCTTTTGGGCCAAAATCTGGCGCGGGTATATATAGGAGAATTTTCAGAACGGCGCCGCAATTCGCCGCAAACATGTAGATCCTTCTTCCTGAAATTTATCTTTTGGTTAGCGGTTTTGGCCTCAGGGCCTATGTTAGCTATTTACTTTTTATCGCCGGTAATTTTTAAATTTATTTTCGGAAACAACTGGGAAACCGCCGGCCAATTTGCCCGTATGTTAGCCCCGGCTATACTTTTACAATTCGTAGTCTCTCCGGTTTCGACTACTTTATTCCTCTCCGAACGACAAGGGCTTCAATTAGTATGGGATACGTTCTATAGCATTTCTGTCTGCGGCAGCGTAGCGATAGCGGCAGCACTGCACTGGGAACCCGCGGCCATCGTCGGCATCTATGCCGCCGCCGAAGCTATAGCTTATTTAACGCAAGGGGTTCTTTTAATGGAAACCATGCGTGGTCGCCTATTGGGTACTCGCCCTTCCATAGACTTAAACGTCAGAAATAACATCAAAGGATGAGGTATGGAAACAATCGACCAATTTCTTCTTATAGTAGGTGTTATTCTAATAGGAATCGCTGGATTCTTACTTCTTAAACATACGCAACCTCTTCGATGGACTCGTCTGACTCTTCCGGTAACTATTTGGTTTGCTTATCTCTTTTTCCTCGTTATCCCTTCTATCAAAATAGTAATTTCCGACGCACCTCCCCAAGGAGATTTAACGCTAGGATTAGTACTCTTGGGAGTACTGACGATCCCACTCGGGATTCTGACGGCCAATGCAGTTTGGCGTTTCTATCCGGAAGAAATCGATAAATTTTACTCCGCTGATCTGCCAGCTATTCTCTCTTGGGAACGGAAAAGGCTTATTATACTTACCGGAATAGCGATTTTCTTTTCAATATTATTCTTCTTGGAAACCGGCGTTCCTCCCATTTTTCAAGCCTTTTTACATCCCGGCGAATACGACTTCCTGGCTCATTTACGGGAAAGTGTAACCGCGACTCTACCTTCTCCTTTTAACTATATATATTTTATCCTTCGACAATTCGGATGGGCGTTTATATTAAGCTGTTGGTTGGGGGCGGCTTCTACAGAACGATGGTCGATAAAGCAATGGATAGGACTCGCGGTGGTTTTCGTTTTCGCTCTGGTTTATTGTAGTGCGACCCTAACCCGTTCTCCTCCGGCAGTTTTATTTATTGTAATCTTTCTCTTCTACTATCTTCTGCGAAAGGGAAGAATGCCATTTAGGGTGATGCTTCTGGCTCCTATCCTGATATTCGCTATTCCTATTGTCGTACTCTTTCTTCACGATCCTTCTCGTTCTTGGGAAAGTATTTGGATCGGACTTGAGGAACGAATTTTCTATGCTCCTGCCAAGTTGAATTTCGAATATATACGAATTTTCCCAGAACAAATCGATTTTCTATATGGTAGGGGGATCGGGAAACTTGCTAGCATAGGAGGGTTGTTTTACCCGGGATATGAGTATTTCCCTATTTCTCAAGAAGTTTACCGGCGTCTATTTCCTGATTTGCCATATCAGGGAAATGCCCCTGCTCCTTTTGTAGGGACAGCCTATGCTAATTGGGGCTTAGTAGGCCCTCCTCTATACGGGCTCCTGATCGGATTTATTCTTCAAAGTGTTCAAGTTTGGCTTCTCCGGCAGCCCAAAAATGTTTTCGTACTAGCAACTCAAGCAGTCCTCTTTTATTCCTTTTTTGAAATCAATCGAACGGATTTCTTTGCTTGTATGCTTTCGTACGGCGGACTTTTATTGCCTATTGGCTTAGTTTTCTTGCGGACCCGGTGGAATGTTTTCAAGGGGGGGGAGGTTTCATGGCGAAACGCTGTCTCTGGCTAGGCCTCAAAATCGGTCTCGGTTTGGGACTCTGCTTCTTGGGAGCAATCCCTATAGCCACCTGGACGGAACCTTTTCTCACCTACCCTATTGAACAAGGATTGATTTTTATCCAAAGCGGCCGATTTTCTTTACATCCTTTAGATGAGAAAGGGGTCCCCCAAGTTTACTATCTCCGATTAAAGAAGGCTTTCGACAATCCTGTATATGTGTGCATTTATGCTTATGGCTATTATCAACTTTGGAAAGATTCGCACGACTACGATTATTTCCTAAAGTACTATGCGTTTTGCCCCCCTAACGGACTTTCCTCAGAGGAATACCGAAATTGTTTTTTTTCTTGCGCCGATTGGCTCGCAAGCTGTCTAAAACCAAGAGAATGCGCGGGGGAAACTTTTTATGTTTGGGAATATTCCTTTCCGTGGCAAGTGTACAATTTAGAGCCTCCATGGGTTTCTGGAATGGCGCAAGGCTGCGGGATCGAGGTCCTGGTCCAAGCCTATCGAGAATCTGGAGATTCAAAGTATCTTGATGCTGCTCGAAAAGCTCTTACTGCCTTCTTCATCCCGGTAGAAGCGGGGGGAGTCCTCCGGAAAGACCGCGAAGATGCTTGGTGGTACGAAGAGTATGCTTCTGCCGCCTGCAAAGAGTCCCGGGTTCTTAATGGGATGACCCATACACTGATTGGAATTTACCATTATTGGAAAGAAACCGGCGATCCACAATCTGCTGAATTACTTCAGAAAGGCCTCCATGTTCTGAAACAGGAACTGCCAAAGTACGACACAGGACAATGGACCTACTACGATCAACTGGGGCAAATTGCCAAGCTTAAGTATCACCACATCAATATAAACACCCTAGAACACCTGGGGCAATTGACCAACGAAAGATTTTTAATAGATACCGCTCAGCGATGGAAAAATTATCGAAGTGATTACTTTACACGATATTTCCTTTGGCAAAAACCGCTTCGGTTTTACACAGTTTTATTCGTCGCAAATATGTTCCTCGCAGCGGCGCCCATAGCAGGCGCCTATTTCAGCGTCGAATATTTTATTCGCCGGATGCGACGAAAGAAGAAAGACCTCCGATCCGAAAAAGGAGACGGATGGGATGAAAATTTGCATGCTTACCAGTGCGCATCCTTGGAATGATATACGAATTTACAACAAAATGGCGATGAGCCTCATCCGCCTCGGCCATGAGGTACATCTGGCGGCGACGAACGCCCCCGACGCCGCCTGCCGAGAGGGAGTGTTCGTTCATCGGGTCCCTTGGGCAAGGTCGCGTTGGAGCCGGATGTTCAAAACCGCGGCGGAAGTGTCTCAACTGGCAAGGACTATCCCAGCAGATATCTATCACTTTCATGATCCGGAGCTGTTGCCGTGGAGTTTAAAGCTGCGGAAGAAAACAGGTCGGCCAGTGGTATATGATGTGCATGAAGATGTTCGCCTCCAGATCCGGAATAAAGAGTGGTTGCCTCGGTGGAGCCGGACTCTGGTTGCCAGGATCACAGGGTGGATCGAAGATTATGGTGCGAAGCGGGTGGATGGGATTGTGGCGGCCACGCCGGCCATTGCCAGAAGATTTGCCAAGCATCCTCGATGTATTGTAGTGCAAAATTTTCCTTGGCGGGATGAATTAGCGCCGTTGGCAGTCAACAATGGTCCCCGAGAAAAAGGACTTTTTGTGTATGTAGGAGGCATTAGTAAAATCCGGGGCATCCGGGAGATGATTACCGCTCTGAAGATGGCGGGGCCGGAAGCCCGGTTGGCCTTGGCGGGCCAGTGGGAATCGTCCTGTCTGCGGGCGGAATGCAGCCAACTGCCGGGATGGTCTCAGGTGGAAGAGCTGGGTTTTTTGGATCGGGAGGCGGTCCGGCGGTTGCTTCACCGAGCGCAAGCGGGGATGGTGCTTTTCCACCCTCTTGGAAACCATGTGGAATCCCAACCCAATAAACTTTTTGAATACATGTCGGCAGGTGCCCCGGTGATTGCTTCGGATTTCCCGCTATGGCGAACCATTGTGGAAACGGCCCGCTGTGGGTTATTGGTCAATCCGTTGGATCCAGAGAGCATTGCCGCTGCAATGCGATGGGTACTTTCGCATCGGGAGGAGGCCCAGGCAATGGGCGATCGAGGCCGGCAGGCGGTAGTAGAACAGTACCATTGGGAAAAGGAGCTGCCGAAACTTTTGGACTTGTATTCTGCTCTCAGTAACCAAAACCGAAAATACGCTCAGGCGGCATAGGATATAGGGCTATTTGTTCATGATTAGATAAGAATTTTAAGGAAAAATTCTTATATATTCAGATGATGCAATTCGCATCATCAAACAGTAGAGCTAAAAATAAGAGATTTGATTTTTCGTACCACTTCAGCAGAACGGAGTATCCCTTTTGTCATCCCCGCGGAAACGGGGATCCGGTTGAAAATAAACAGACGGTAAAAATTTGGATTCCCGCTTGCGCGGGAATGACGAGGTACTGCATTCGGCTAAAATGTTACGTGGAGTTTAATTCCGCCGAAGTTAACTGGTAGGAAATGGAAAGAGGTTTATGCGAGTTTGGCTGCTGCAGATTAGCGAACCACTACCGATGGATGGGCCGCAGGTTCGGTTGCTGCGGACTGCTGTTTTGGCAGAGCGTCTTTTAGCAAGGGGCCATGAGGTTGTTTGGTGGTCGGGGGCATTTGACCATATCAATAAACGGCATCGGGTTCGTCGCTCAGTGAAAGTACCCCTTTGGGATAGGGGCGAAGTGTATTTATTGGCAAGTTGTGGGTATCGAAAAAATGTGTCTTTATGGCGAATAGTGGACCACTTTCAAGTGGCTCGTGAGTTTGCGAAATTAGCCCCTCGGGAGCCGGCGCCGGATATTATTGTAGCAAGTCTTCCTAGCCAGGATTTTTGTGCGGCCGGAGCCGAGTATGCGGCCAAACGAGGCATACCCTTGATCGTGGATTTGCGGGACCAATGGCCAGACGTATTTTTAGAATTGTTTCCTAAATGGCTTCGCAAGGTAGGGCGGTTTTTGCTTCGTCCCTTTTTTGCGCAGACGTTACGGGCGTGCCGCCAGGCCGCAGGACTGGTAGGAGTTACCCCGGAATTGCTTTGCTGGGGTCTTACTTATGCAGGTCGAGTCCAGAGCCAACGAGATCGTGTATTCATCTTGGGCTACCAACCGCGAAAGTATTCGGAAAGCGTTTTGGAAGAGGGAAAAGATTTTTGGGATAGACATGGTGTTCGGGCCGGCTCAGAAGACTTGACCATCTGTTTTTTTGGAACAATGAGTCAACAGTTTATATTGGAGCCGGTAGTTGAAACTGCCCGAATCCTCGAAACAGAAGGAATCTCGGTGCGGTGGATTTTATGTGGAGGCGGAGACGCTTTGGAGAGGCTTCGGTACCGAGCCAAAGCTCTAAGGTCCGTCTTTCTACCGGGATGGGTCGATGGCATCCAAATCCAGAGTTTGATGAAGCGTGCCGACGTCGGATTGGCCCCTTATCCTCAAACACCAAATTTTTACGGAGCATTTCCCAATAAGATCGGGGAATACCTTTCTGGGGGATTACCAATCCTTTCGACCCTCATTGGGGGAGTGGACGAACTGTTAGAAAGGTATCAGTGTGGGTGGAACTATGAACCTACGAATGTAGGAGGGTTGGCATCTCTTGTGAAACAAATCATCCACCAGAGGGATGAATTAAGCAGGATGTCCATGCGGGCGAAAAAACTTTTTGCAGACTATTTTGACGCAGAAAAGATTTATCCTGCCTATGTGGAGTATATCGAAGAGGCGGCCAAAATAGGACGGGTTCATCGCCAAGCAGCGTAAAAGAAAAGAGAGAACCTTACGTCCCATATCCTCAGAAGAATCAAAAGGAGAAATTTCCGAAGAGATATGGGGAGTTGTCGGAGGGACAATGGTCATTCAGAGGACTCTTTGAGAAGGAGTTGCCTTTGGGTAGTAACAATTCCTTTAGCATAGGAGAATTCAAGATGGAACAAAGAAAGTTAGAAGAAAAGACTCTCCATGATCAGTTGCGAGGAGATTTGAAAACTGATTCGTACTATACCTCGAACAAGAAGTTTTATACGATCACCCAAAGTAATCGAGAGTTTGTAAAGAACTGGCTTCTCGAGCGAAGTAAGGGGAAGCGAGTCCTAGACTATTGCTGCGGGGATGGAAATTTTGCGATTTGGCTTGCTGAAAATGGAGCTATGGCGTATGGCATAGATATTTCGCCAGTGTCCATTGAGAATGCCACCAACAAGGCGATTACCAGAGGACTAGGACACCAAGCTCGATTCCTAGTAGGAGACGCAGAGGCGACGAGTTTTAGCGATGACTTTTTCGACTTTGCCGTGGTCAACGGAGCGCTTCACCACCTCAATTTGGAGAGGGCGTACAGCGAATTAGCTCGCATACTTAAACCAGATGGGATAGTAATTTGTACAGAGGCATTACGGCACAATCCTCTGTTTCACCTATACCGGAAAGTAACGCCTCATCTGCGAACTGCCTGGGAAACAGAGCATATTTTGGGCAAAAAAGAAATCGAGGGTGCTAGAAAATACTTTAGCAAAGTAGAAGTTCTCCAATTTTTCCATTTGGCAACTCTTGGCGCTGTGCCATTTCGTCGTTTCTCTGGTTTTCACTTCCTCCGGCGATGCCTGGAAGCGGTGGACTCCGTGTTATTGAAACTGCCAGGACTGAAATGGTGGGCCTGGATGGCGGTATTTGTGCTTGCCGAGCCAAAGAAGGCTGCTGGCATTCTCAAGAGCGATTTAGAATACAAGGAGGTTAAGAGCGATGTTAAAGCGGTTGCTTGATATTGCAGGGAGTCTGTTCGGGATTTTGCTTACCTGGCCGATATGGGCGGCTGCGGCGGTGTGGATCAAGTTGAATTCGCCTGGGCCGGTGTTTTATCGGGGATGGCGAGTGGGTCGGGGCGGGAAGCTATTTCGGATTTTTAAGTTTCGGACCATGGTGGTTGATGCGGAGCGGACGGGGGTCAGTTCCACATCGGACGAAGACAGTCGGATTACCCGTGTTGGGCGTTGGCTTCGGAAGTATAAGATCGACGAGTTGCCGCAACTGCTGAATGTCCTTCGCGGGGAGATGAGCCTAGTGGGGCCGAGGCCGGAAGTCCCCCGATATGTAGAACTTTATACAGAGGAGGAGCGGGCGATATTAACGATTCGGCCTGGGATTACGGATTGGGCGTCTTTATGGAACGCGGACGAAGGTGCCGTTTTGGCTGGGGTGGAGGACCCGGACCGGGCGTATGAGTTGTGGATTCGGCCGACGAAACTTCGGCTTCAATTGGAGTATGTTCGGCGGCACAGTGTATGGATCGATGTGAAGATCATTATTTATACACTCATCAAAATATTCCGAAAGGATTGGCTGCCCAAGGAATTGGCCTCCTACGGGCGACCGGAGGCGCCCAAACAACGGATGGCGGCTTAAGAGGCGTCGTGGGAGGAAAGGAGAATTGGGAGCAACCATCAGGAGGGAAGTCAGATGGAACAGCAAGAACGAGTACCGGGATGTCCGAGCGAGAAAGAGACGGTTTTATTTATCCATATGTATCGGATGATGCGGCGGATTCGGCGGTTTGAGGAGGTGGCGGCGGATCTGGTGGCGGCCGGGGAAGTGAAATGTCCTTGTCATTTGTATATTGGACAAGAGGCGATTGCCGTGGGAGTCTGCGCCGCCTTAGAGCCGGAAGACACGATCTGGGGGAATCATCGGTCGCATGGACATTATTTGGCCAAGGGGGGCGATCTCCATGCGATGATGGCGGAGATATTGGGCCGAGAGACTGGATGTGCGGGCGGCCGGGGAGGTTCGATGCATTTGGTGGCCAAGGAGGTGGGAATTTTAGGTACCGTGCCGATTGTGGCGGGGACGATTCCTCTGGCGGTGGGGGCGGGATTGGCCTACAAACTGCAGGGCAAACGACACGTAGCGGCGGCATTTTTCGGCGATGGCGCCACGGAAGAGGGGCATTTTTTTGAATCGGTGAATCTGGCTGCCTTATATCGGTTGCCGGTGATTTTTGTCCTTGAAAATAACCTCTATGCTAGTCATATGCATCTGAGCGAGCGTCGGCCGTTGGACAACTTGGATCAAATTGGAGGGTTATTTGGGATTCCGAGCATTCGGCTGGATGGGAATGATGTGCTGGCCGTGTATCGGGCGGCGGTCGAGGCGGCTAGCCGAGCGAGAACAGGCCAAGGCCCGAGCCTGTTGGAGTGTCGGACTTATCGGTGGCGTGGCCATGTGGGGCATCGGTGGGACGAAGATGTGGGGGTGAAACGGCGGGATGAACTGCAGGAATGGTTAGACCGTTGCCCATTAGCTCGATTCCGGCGATCCCTGCTAAAGTGGGGAGTTTCGGAGGATCAGTTAAATGCTCTTGAAGAGGAAGTGGAAAAGGAAGTAGAATCGGCCCTTCAATTTGCCCGGCAATCTCCCCTGCCAGGACCAGAAACAGTGGGAGAGTATGTGTATGTATAGAATTGGAAGGATAAATGCCCGTTGTTTTTCAAAAGATGGGGTTTCATTTGTAGTTTTTCCACCGAAGAAAAAGAGATTGGGAGCAACGTCTTAAAAACAAGAAGGTTTATCTATTTTGTGTAAATTATCTGACTTTTATCCAAAGTGCGTGTTTCATTCATCCTTTCCATAAGAGAACAAAAGAGTCTCCTCGAGGAAAGCGTGGCCCAGACGAAGTTCATCAGTGAAGGATGAGGGGTTCCTTCTCGCAGGAGGCAAGGGATGGCCCCTATGCGACGAATCAGCTATGCCCAGGCAATCTGTGAGGCCCATTGGCAGCTTTTGGAAACGGACGCTCGCGTGTTTTTGATTGGCCAAGGATTATGGAGTCCTTGGTATGCGGGCGCCAGTTTGAAGGACTTGGATAAGCGTTTTGGGCGGGATCGGGTGCTGGATAGTCCGGTTTCAGAAAATACGGTAACGGGGGCGGCGATTGGGGCGGCGATGGCTGGAATGCGCCCAATTGTGTTTCACCCGCGTATGGATTTCATGCTCTTGGCGATGGATCCGATCATCAATCAGGCGGCCAATTGGTCGTATTTATTCCGAGGAAAGATATCGGTGCCGGTGGTGATTCGAGCGGCGATCAATCGCGGGGGAGAACAAGGCGCCCAACATTCTCAGGCCCTCCACGCCTTTTTTATGCATGTGCCGGGGTTGAAGGTGGTGATGCCTAGCACGCCGTATGACGCGAAGGGGCTGCTGATTGCGGCGGTGCGGGATGAAAATCCGGTCATCTACATTGATGATCGGTGGCTATATGATGTGGAAGGGGAAGTACCGGAGGAGATGTATGAAGTTCCCCTGGGGCGAGGGGTAATCCGGCGTCCGGGGCGGGATATCACGGTGGCGGCATGGTCGTATGCCGTCCATTTGGCCGAGGCCGCCTGTAGGGAACTAGCCCATCGGGGCATCGAAGCGGAACTGATCGATCTGCGGAGTCTGAAACCATGGGATGCGGAGTTGGTAGCCGATTCGGTGCGGAAGACGGGACGGCTTGTGGTAGTGGACGGGGGATGGCGGACCTGCGGGGCGGCGGCGGAGATAGCGGCCCGAATGAGCGAAATGGTATTCAAATATATAAAGGGGCCGATCGTTCGGGTAACGTTGCCGGACCTGCCAGCTCCTACAAGCCGATCGTTGGAACAAGCGTATTACTTGACGCCAGAGAGGATCATCCACGCGGTGGAAAGGGTAATTTATGACGCCGACCATATTGGAACGACCGAAACGGAAAGTGCGGTTTGTGGATCCGGGGAAATTGTACCGGATGTTGAAAGAGGAGTTGGATCAAGCCTATTTCGAAGTGATGACGAAAGGGGACTTGATCGATCGAAGGCAGCTTAGGGAATTTGAAGAGAACCTGGCCCGGTTTGTAGGGACCAAATATGCGGTGGGCTTGAATAGCGGGTATGATGCGTTGCATTTGTCGCTTCGAGCGGCAGGCATTGCACCGGGCGATGAGGTAATAGTACCGGCCCATACCTTTGTGGCGACCTGTTCGGCGGTGGTCAATGTGGGGGCTACGCCGGTTTTGGTCGATGTGGGGCCGGATTTTAATATCAACGTGGACCTGATCGAGGAAGCCATCACGCCCCGCACACGAGCGATTATTCCGGTGCATCTGAACGGTTGGATGGCCGATATGCCCCGGATTATGGAGATTGCCCGGCGCTACAACCTGGTGGTGGTGGAAGATGCCTGCCAGAGTCTGGGAGCAAGCATCCACGGAAAAAAAGCCGGCTCGTGGGGACTAACAGGCTGCTGGAGTTTTTATCCGTTCAAGATCCTGGGCGGATACGGAGACGGAGGGGCCATTACCACGGATGACCCCGATGTAGCGCTTTTTGTGCGGCGGATGCGGTTTAACGGGGAAGATAGAGATACGGGGGAATATCATGGACATGGATTTACCTGTCTGCTAGATAACTTGCAGGCAGCGTTTCTGGACGTCAAACTTCGGCATCTGCCGCATTGGATTCAACGTCGCCAGGCGCTGGCGGAACAGTACCGCCAAGGTCTGGAAGACATTCCCGACCTGGCGTTGCCCCACTATGAAAAACCTGGGTTTGTCCATGTGTATCAAAACTATGTGGTTCGTTCTAAACAGGGCGATGCCTTTTCCAATTACCTGAAAGAAAACGGCGTAGAAGTGCTGACCCAATTCCGGAAGCCGTACTACAAACACAAAGCATTGAAATTGGTGGATCGGGGTTTTCCGGAAACGGAGGCGTTGAGCAGGGAAGTATGTTCGCTCCCCATGAACGTGGAAATCGATGAAGAAGAGATAGATTATGTAATCGAAGTGGTTCGCTCGTTTTACGGGAAATAGTCTTTTCCCAGTGGGATGGAGCGGAACATTTTTGATTGCAGATAACATTTTAGCCAAAGGGGAGGAACTCTTCGTGTCATCCCCACGAAAGCGAGGAGGCAGAAAAGGGGCTTGTTGTCCCAAAACTGGATTCCCGCTTGCGCTGGAATGACAACCTTTGGACTTTCTTTTCGGAAAAATGGGAGTTTCTTCACTTAGAGGAAGTATTACTGTAGCAAAGAGTTTTTAATCCCAGAAGAGAGTTTGTTTTCGCCAGAGGAGAGTCGAAGCGGTGTTAAGCTTAAGTGAGCGATCTGCGAGCATTGCCCAGGCGGAAATCCGGGTGATGACGATCGAATGCGACCGGCTGGGCGGTATCAACCTGGCCCAGGGAATATGCGATTGTGGGGTTCCGGAACCGGTGGCCCGGGCGGCCCAGGAAGCCATCCGGCAAGGAATCAATACCTACACCCGGTATGACGGTCTTGCCGTGCTGCGTCGGGCGATCGCCCAAAAGATGCTCCGGTACAACGGGATTTTGGCCGATCCGGAGACGGACATCGTGGTCAGCGCCGGTTCGACCGGGGCGTTTTATTGTGCGTGTTTGGCCCTGCTGGATCCGGGCGATGAGGTGATTTTGTTTGAGCCGTATTATGGGTATCATTTGAACACTCTTCTGGCGGTCGGTGCGGTTCCGGCCTATGTTCGGCTGACGCCGCCGGATTGGCGATTCGATCCGGCAGAACTTCGGCGGGCCATTACCCCTCGAACAAAAGGGATCATGGTATGCACGCCGGCCAACCCCTCCGGCAAAGTGTTCAGCCGGGAGGAATTGGAAGCGATTGCGGCGGCGGCGTTGGAACATGACCTATTTGTTTTTACCGACGAGATTTACGAATATTTTGTTTACGATGGCAGACAACACCTCAGCCCTGGGGCTATGCCGGAAATTGCCGACCGGACCATTACGATTTCGGGATATTCCAAGACGTTTAGCATCACCGGGTGGCGAATCGGTTACAGTGTGTCAGATCGGCGCTGGGCGGAGATGATCGGGTATGTGAACGATCTTGTATATGTATGTGCGCCGGCGCCGCTGCAGGTAGGCGTAGCCGCCGGTATCGAACAATTGCCTGATAGTTTCTACCAGGAGCTTCGGGATAGTTTTGTGCGGAAGCGGGACAAACTCTGTTCGGCCCTGGCGGAGACGGGCCTGCAACCGTATGCACCGCAGGGCGCCTATTACATCCTGGCCGATGCCTCCAGGTTGCCGGGCCGAACCAGTAAAGAAAAAGCCATGTATCTTTTGGAGAAGACCAAAGTGGCCAGCGTGCCGGGCGAGGCGTTTTTCCATGACGACAGTGGAGAAAACTTCCTCCGGTTTTGCTACGCCAAACCGGAAGCCGATATCGACGAGGCCTGCCGACGGCTGCGGAGCCTGGGCGGCGACAGCAGCTCGGCCAGCAGGACGAACTGTTCGTCGGGGGCGTCTCCGTGTCGGCGGAAATGCGCCTGAAGCAAAACCTCCTTTCTTTCCTCCACGTTCTTTTCCGAGGCAGAATACGAAAGGAAAACCAGATGGGCCTGCTTTTGGCAGAAGAAATTGGCCGGGGTAAGAAAACTCCCTGTAGGACGGCGGATTATACTGGAGTAACCGAGCTGCCGGGCAATCTGGCCCATAAGGAACAGTTGTCCATATTGATGACCCGTTATCATTGGGCCGCCCAGTACGCCCGGGATCGGGAGGTGCTAGAGGCGGCCTGTGGGGCGGGGCAGGGATTAGGATATTTGCGTCGGACGGCCCGCCGAGTCGTAGGCGGCGATATTGATCCAAACAACCTGACCTACGCCGAAGCATCCTACCGGGGCCGAACAGGCATCGAGCTCCAGCAGTTCGACGCTCAGGAGATGCCCTTCGACGATGGTTCGTTTGATCTGGTGTTGCTCTTTGAAGCGATCTATTATCTGCCGCATCCGGAACGTTTTTTTGCCGAGGCCCATCGGGTGCTGCGGCCCCAGGGACAGGTGCTGGTTTCGAGCGTCAATTGCCAATGGCCGGGATTTAATCCCAGTCCTTATAGTGTGCGCTATTATACTGCTAAAGAACTTGCCGCTTTAGCGGAAGAAGCGGGCTTCGGGGTCCAAATGTGGGTGGGGTTTCCCGATCGAGCCGATTCGCTCCGGCGGCGGGCGATCCGTGCCTTGCGCCGGGCAGCAGCGGCCCTTCGGCTGATCCCCAAAACGATGCGAGGCAAGGCGTGGCTGAAACGGCTGTTTTACGGACCGTTGCAACCGGTGCCGCCCGAACTCTGCGATGGCCTGGCCCAACCGGAACCTCTTACACCGATTACGCCCTCCACCCCCATTTCTCTCTATAAAATGCTATATCTTCTGGGGCAAAAGTAGTGGGGCCAGGCGAGGGAAACTGGAGACCAGAAAGGTATCTATTGGCCTCTATCCTCCAGAGGAACTTGGTCTAAGTAGTTGAGCAATAGGGCCGCCGATGCAACCATCGGTTTCGCAGCAGGCCTACTGCTCTTCTGAGGAGGAACGGACGGGGGTGTTTCCCTCCGGCAACGGGCAGTTTTGCGGCCGAACCCAGACTTGACAACGGCGTGCCGGCTCTGGAAGCTCGTCAGCAGGCGTCTTCTGATAACCGAATTCTGAACACAGCTCCGCGACGAGTTGCATCCATCGGCGATCTGGATACAGCGGATCGTCCCAGAGGATAACCACATCCGGCCGATCCTGAAGCAGGAGTTCCCGAAGGGCCGTGAAGTTGGCTTCCTCCTGGCGGGGCCAACTTTGGCATTCTGCTTGGGCATGATAGCCCAGAAGGATCGACGCACTTTCGGGGCAAAAGATTTTGCTTCCCGGTCCCAGGCTGCGGAGGACCCATTGGCCCAAGGCGGTCTGTTGACGCATCAATTTGGTAGCGCTGGGTTGGACATCCAGAAGGCCAAGCCCAACCAGAAGCACCACGCCGCCAACGACGGTGATCCGTCCTCCTGGACGCCAACCCCTCCTCCCTGCGGTTGCCAGCCAACAGATGCCCGCCAGCACGGCCTCAAATCCCACGGCTGCATAAGGAAGGGCGGTCAGAAGAATTGGGAAAAGATATCGAAAATCAATTCCTGAAGAAAAGGACTGATAGAACCAGGTGGCTAAAAACAGCAGGAGGTTATGAAGAGAGACCACAATCTGGTCGGCTCGGAGCAAAATCCGCCAGGCACGCACCAGGCCGACGCCGATCAATAAGGCATAAGGATACGTCAGGGCTTTGATCAGGCGAAAAGCCACCCGACGTACCTGCACCCATTCGGAGGGCTTGGCTATTTGTCCTTTCGAATTGGCCGCTTTTCCTTCCAGAGCCGATTCGAACTGGCAGCGGTTGACTGCAGAGGAATTGCCGAGGGATTGTTGTTTTTGGGTGGGGATTGGCTTTGCGGCTGGGAAGTGGGTGTTTTGTTGGCGGGAACAAAGCTGCTTGATACTAGCCAGCTTTGCCTGCCGAATCGGATTTATCCCGGTGGACCTGATTAGGGAAAAAGTCGTTCCATTTTCCCCCACCGACTCAGCGCCCCGAAGAAGCTTATCGCCGGTTTGTGAGGAAAAAATTTCTTCCATTCGCTCAATAGTCCAATTCCAGGTCCGCTGAAATAGCGGCACTCGGCCCCATTCCCATCGGGGGTGGTTGCGGAGCCAGGTGAGATTGACCGCTGCCACCCCGGCGGGAATAACGGCCGCGGCCAACAGCAGACCAAAGGCCAATCGCCATCGGGCCTCGCGGACGGACGCTGCCCGACACAAGGCCCACCCAAGCAAGACTCCAAGGAGCAAGCAACCTTCTGTCCGGGTATAGGCGGCAAGTCCTATGCACACCCCCGCACCGAGAAACACGCCAAGCCGAGCTTCCGTTACCGCCCGCCAGCTTAGATACAAGGCCAGATTAAAAAGGAACCAATAGGTCGGGTCCCGGATGATTAAAGGACTATGACCGACCAGGTGCGGATGGATGACATAAAATAGGCCAGCCCAAAAGGCCACCCGGTCGTCGAATATCCGCCGAACCCAGCCGTAGAATGGCAACACCGCCAAGCTGGCCAGTAGGACGCTCCACCACTTGCCTACCACCGTCCAATCCGCCCCTACCCAAGCCCCCAGCCGATCCAGCCACATTAAAATCACCGGGTAAAGATTCAACCCTAAAGAGTCAAAGGCCTTGGTGAAATCTCCTCGTTGCAGGGCCAGGACGATCTGACGATAAAAGACCGCGTCGGCCCACAACAGATCGCCCCACCAGAAGGCGGCCCCTGCCCGGCAGACCAACGCCGCCGCCAACACCCCCAGAATTGCCCCATAGCCTCCAGCAACCGCCGGACGATCACGGAGCAACGCCGAGCCTATTCCCTCCGGCCGCCCCCCAACGGGCGGGAAAGTCTCTTCAACCCTTTTATCCGCGGACTTGGAATCGGACATCCCCCGGGGAACTCCCTTGGAAAAGAAAACTCCTGCTAGCTCCGCCATGGCAGAGGGAAGTACGTCTCCGCACCCTTCCCTGATTTCCTCAAAATGTACCACTTCCGCCGTTGGAAGGGTATCCCAAAGGAGCATTATCCGGCGGTTCGCTTTTGTTTCCAAAAAACGACAGTCCAGAACCTTGCGCCTAGGGGCAGCCAGACATTCTAAGCAGATCAAAAGTAGGGCTCCGCATAGGGAACGCCTTGGGTAACACCGTCTGTCAGAGTCTTTCAAGCCCTGGGAAGGATTCTCTACTTGGCCAAAAGCGAATGGGAAAACGTTGTTTCGTTGGGAATGGACATTTCCTTGTTAGTGTTGGGGATAGCTGGGGTTGCCCCCCGAAAGTATCCTTTCCATCCCCTCCCAAAGCCTTCTCCTAGCCAGGGCCTTCCTTGTTGGCGTGCTAAAAGCGGGGTATGATAAAACATGTTTCCCAGCTTGTGTATTTTATCTACCTGCCTTCCTGAAGGAGTCCCACCAATGCATTCTACTACCCGCCTGGGGACCTCAACCCGCCGTGATTTTTTGAAACAATCCAGCCTGACAGCCGGGGCCGGAGTGTTGGCTTCTGTTCCTCTTGCCCGTTTCGCCCATGCCGCCGGCAGCGACGTTCTACGAGTGGGGCTAGTTGGCTGCGGGGGCCGCGGTACCGGGGCGGCGCTGAACGCCATGGCCGCCGATAAACAGGTCAAAGTGGTCGCCCTGGCCGACTCATTTGAAGATCGCGCCCAAGGTTGCCGAAAAACCCTTCAACAACAGAAACCCGAACAGACGGCCATCAAGGACGACCATGTCTTTGTGGGGTTTGAGGCCTATAAACAGCTCATCCAGAGCGACGTCGATGTGGTGCTTTTGTGCGAAACGCCGCATTTCCGCCCCATGCACTTGCGAGCAGCCATCGACGCCGGCAAACACGTTTTCTGCGAAAAACCCGTGGCCGTTGACGCCCCCGGAATCCGTTCCATCCTGGAAACCTGCAAATTGGCCGAGCAAAAGGGCCTCAGCATTGTTTCCGGTCTATGTTGGCGGTATCACCCGGCCGTGATCGAGACCATGAAGCGAATCCACGACGGGGCCATCGGCGAGATCGTAACCATCCAGGAGACCTATCTCACTTCGCTCCCCTGGGCGCGTCCCCGACAGCCCAATCAGACCGAAATGGAGTTCCAGATGCGCAACTGGTACAACTTCCATTGGCTCTCGGGCGACCATAACGTGGAACAGCACGTCCACAGCTTAGACAAAGGCTCCTGGATCATGGGCGATAAACCCCCGGTCCGGGCGTGGGGAACCGGCGGACGCCAAAGCCGAGGCCGAGAACCCGAATTCGGCAACATCTACGACCACCATGCCGTGGTCTATGAATACGAAAACGGCGTCCGCATGTACTCCTACTGCCGACAGCAACGCGGCGCCTGGGGCGATGTGTCCGATCATGTCTTCGGGACCAAAGGAACCTGTGTGGTCCTGCCCCAGTACAAAATTACCGATCGCAGCGGGCAGGCGGTTTGGAAATACGACGGCCCTCAGGGTAATATGTACGAACTGGAGCACGACGCCCTGTTCAAGTCGATCCGCTCTGGCAAACCGATCAACAACGGTCATTACATGGCCCTAAGCACCATGTTGGCCATTCTGGGCCGGATGGTAACCTACACCGGCCAGGTGATCACCTGGGAGCAGGCCATCAACTCGCAGGAAGATTTGTCGCCGAAAGCATATCGGTTTGATGCGGAGCCGCCGGTTCTGCCCGGTCCGGACGGTCTCTATCCGCTGGCCGTCCCGGGGGTAACCCAGTTCAAATAGATGGGGGGTTCCCAAGACGGCTCAAGGCCCCAGAGGGGACAATATAGGCAAGCTTCAGGGGGCATTTCCTTAAGGGGATGCCCCCCTTTTTTAGGTACCCCGAAAGGGTTGCCGTTTTGGCGGGGACCCTTGCGATCCCCCCAAAAAAGGGAGACCTTGCCTTTTTTTGAAAAGGCATTTATAATTGTGGGTTTCTGCTAGAACGCCGAATCGCAGTAACAAGTCGGCCCAATGGCGGTCCCGGCGCCTGCTGCGTAAACAGCGGCGGTTTGGGAACCCAGTCTGTTAGACAGGCAGGCTGGTGTCTGGGCAGATGGGGTTACCGTCGGACAGACGGCGTTTCCTACAACCGGAACCAGTGCCCCCTGGTGCAGGAGACACCAAGCCCCTTTGGGAGGACAAAAAAAATAGGCAGCCCCGTCAAACGGCGGAAGTCGTAGAACAATAGGAGCGAGAAAGACCATGAAAGAAGGCATTCATCCGAAGTATTATCAGATGAAGGTTACGTGCGGGTGTGGAAATAGTTTCGTAACCGGCGGTACTGTGCCGGAGATGAAGATCGACATCTGCAACGCCTGCCATCCGTTCTTTACCGGAAAGCTGAAATACGTCGATACAGCGGGTCGGATTGAAAAATTCCAGCGTAAATTTGGCGAAGGCGGCTATGCCAGCCTTCAGCGACCGAAAAAGCGCAAACCCGCGGCCCCGCCTCCTTCGGAAGAGGATGCCGAAACGTAACCGGCGGGTTCTTGCTGGGCCATTCCGGATTTTCTAGCCGCCGCCCAAAAGGGCTTCTCCTATGGGGCGTTCTCTTCGGGAAACTTTGGACGAAAAACTCCAGCGATACGAATCGCTGGAGCAGATGATGATGGACCCGACGGTGCTGGCCAATTCCTCCCGGTTGGCCGCTGTGGCGAGGGAACGAGGTCAGTTGGCCAAACTGGCCACCCGCTATCGCCAGTTTAAGCAACTGAACGAACAAATCCGCCAGACCCAAGAATTGCTCGAAGGGCCGGACCTGGAATTGCGCGAATTGGCCGAGGCCGAACTGCCCGATCTGAAAGCCCAGCGGGATCGCCTCTGGGACGAACTGCTGGAATTGACCCTGGGCGATGAAGACCTGGAGCGGAAAAAGTGCATTTTGGAAATCCGGGCCGGCACCGGCGGCGAAGAAGCCGCCCTGTTCGCCCGCGACCTGTTCGATATGTATAAGCATTACTGCGAAGACCGCGGTTGGAAGTTTGAAGTGTTGGATATGAATCCGACCGATCTGGGCGGGTTCAAAGAGGTGATCGTGGCCGTCGAGGGCGAAGGCGCCTATCGGGCGTTGCAATATGAAAGCGGCGGCCATCGCGTCCAACGGGTCCCCCAAACCGAGGCCAAAGGCCGAATCCACACCTCGGCGGCCACCGTGGCCGTCATGGCCGAGCCGGAAGAAGTCGAAATCGACCTCAAGCCGGAAGATTATCGGGAAGATGTCTTCTCGTCCAGCGGACCGGGCGGTCAACATGTGAATAAGACGGCTTCGGCCATTCGGCTCACCCACTTGGCCACCGGCATTGTGGTCCAGTGCCAGGACGAACGCAGTCAGCACAAAAACCGGGCCAAGGCCCTACGCATGCTCAAAACCCGGCTTTATAACTTTTTCCAGGAACAGGAACGCCGCAAGCGGGCCGCCGAACGAAAAAGCAAGATCGGTTCCGGCGACCGCAATGAACGTATCCGCACTTACAACTTCCCCCAAAACCGGGTTACCGACCATCGGATCGGATTGGACCTTTATCAATTGGACAGTATCCTGGCGGGCAATTTACAACCCATTATCGACGCCCTCCAAGATCACGAACGCCAAGAACTTCGGGCGCTATTCGGCCCGATGGAATAATCGCCGCAGCGTTTCGCGGAGTGGAACATTTCCGCCGGCGGGCGAAATAGAACATGATTCCGGCGGAAACTGCCGCCTTCTTCGCTCGGGGAAACATCTCCTGCTGTTGGACCTTCCTGGCTGTCGGAAAGCCTGTGGGCATGGCAACCGCTGAGACGTGGACCGTTGGCCGACTGCTGCAATGGACTACGGAATATCTGCGCCGGCATGGTTCCGGCAGCCCCCGGCTCGACGCCGAACTGCTGTTGGCCGATGCGATTGGGTGCGCCCGTATTGAACTTTATACATCTTTCGATCGAGTAGCTTCGGACGAAGTGCGGGCAAAATTCCGGGAGTTGGTGCGCCGCCGGGCCGCCGGAGAACCGGTGGCCTATCTATTGGGCCGAAAAGAGTTCTATTCGCTGAGTTTCCGGGTTACTCCGGATGTGCTCATCCCCCGGCCGGAAACCGAGCTGTTGGTGGTGGCTCTGTTGGATTTAGTGAAAGACGGCGCGTTTGACGGCCCACTCGAGATTTGCGATGTGGGCACCGGCAGCGGCATCCTGGCCGTCTGCGCCGCCAAATATCTGCCCACCGCCCGCATCTGGGCGGTGGACCGAAGTCCGAAGGCCCTCCAAGTGGCTCGGCAAAACTGCCAAGATCACGGCGTGGGAAACCGGGTCCAGTTCGTCGATGGAGATTTACTCAGTTGGCTGAGGTCGGAGGTCCGGTTTCACTTTATCCTTTCCAATCCGCCGTATGTCTCTGAAGCGGAATGGGCCAACTTGCCGCCCGATGTGCGAGATCATGAACCCCGGCTGGCCTTGGTGGCCGGGCCAACCGGAACCGAACTGATCGCCCGACTTGTCCCGCAGGCCGCCGAACACTTACTGCCAGGCGGCTGGCTGCTGGTGGAAATCAGTCCGATGATCCATGATCAAGTCCAGGCGATTCTCCAGCAGGATGGCCGATGGCAATTAGGGCCAACGCTTTTCGATCTGGCGCGCCTGCCCCGGGTCATTCAAGCCCAACGCCGGTAGCCCAACTGGGGAAAAGAACTCGCCTCTCTCCTCCGCGTCAAGAGGCTGGTCAGCCTCCGGCTGGCCGGATGAAGGGGACCTGGATTCCCGCTTGCGCGGGAATGACAAGAGATGGCATCCACTTGGATGATACCAATGCCGACTTCGATCGACTGGAATTTTATGTCTCAACCTGCCGATGCCGCCACAGTTGCCACAACATCCAACCCACCACCCCGGCGCCCAGCACAAAAAGCACTAGAAACACAATGAGCGGACTCCACTGGACCGCCTCCGGCTGTTGGGAGACAGCAAAAAACTGGCGTAGTTCGAGGTTTTGGACCACTTGTCGGCTTGTGGCGTTCAGGGCGATGACGAGCAATTGGCCCAGCGCCAACAGGGCGGCCAATCCTCGGTCTGGCGGCTTGCCCCTTCGGGCCGACCAGGCAAGCCCCAGCCAAACCGGCCCCGGAAAAACAGCCGTCAGGCCTGTCAGAACAAGGATCGGCCAGCTCAACATGGTGGCCCGCACTTCTGCCGACCAGGTGTGCAAATACCACGAGCCAAAAAGCGCAAAGCCGACCATTCCCGCCAGATACAGCTTCCAACTGCTTCGAGCAACCCAGGTTCGGTAGGTTTCCGACGGGGCACTGGCCCGCCAGGCCGTATCCACCACCAGCCAGACAACAAGCGTCGTCCAAGCCAGGCTGAAAAACATAAGCCAACGGGGCAGCAGGCGCAGATCGGCCAGGTTCAGCCCCGTTCCCAAAGCGGCGCCGGCTGCCGTGTGCGACCCCCAAACCGCTTGCCAATCTTCCTGCCGAAAAAGCTCCTGCCGGGTCATCAGCGTCAGGCCGTTGACAAATAGAAATCCAATCACGATGAAAAATACCGCCGCTATCCATCCGGCCGCCGTGCGCCAAAGAGGCATCGGTCTAAAAGGTGGTAGAGAAGAAGAAGCGTTTCTCTCCGGTTCCGACCCCGACGTGCTATTTCGAAGACCAATAGCATAAATATACACGCCATAATAGGCCGGGATCAGCAGGATGACGATGCCCAGCCAAAACCAGGCCATGTAGATCGTAGCCGGGTAAAACACCTTCGCATAGGCCGCCTGCAAAAACAGCAGCGGCACAATGCCCAGGTTGATGCCCAGGGCCACCAAAATGGGCATTTGGCGCATGAGCCGTCCGGCGGCTTCTCGACCACTGGCCGACCCCCGCACCGCCGACACCATCGCCCAGACGAGGCCCGCATACCATAGGTGCATCAGCACCGCATGGAGCGTAAAGCCCAGCACCTTGAAAAACTGAACAAACCACCAAGGCGCCGGCAGGAAACCGCCGGTTTGTTCGACAAGCACCGTCGGCGTCATGTGGGAGGTTCTCCTCGTTCAGGGACTCGGCGAGTCTTCTAGCTCAGGGGCCATCCCGGCTGGGCGGGGCGGCGTGATCGTAACCAGGTATTCGGCCAACACTTGAACCTCTTCATCCGTGCCGGTCCAGGGCGGCATGACAAACTGATGATAATGCAAATGCCGAACCAGATCGACCATCATCGGCTTGGGCATTCCTTGCAGGAGCCGACCGGCCGCTGAATAGCCGTCCCGTTCCGCATGGCAATCGTTGCAGTGGTACATGAAGAGCACCCGGCCGATTTTTATCCGATCGGCCGGAGGCAATTGCAACAAGCGTGCTTCGTCGATTTGGCCCGCCGGAGAAGTGGTAGCCGGGGAAGGTGGGGAAAAAGTGGCAGGTGAAGAGCCGGCGGAGGAAGATGTTGCCGCTGCGGACGGACTGGCCGACGCCGTTGCCGGCTCATCCGGCATAAAAACCTCGGGATAATGGGCGGCCATCCACGCCCTGGTCCACAGACCGCTTTCTAAAAACCCCTGCCGACGCATCAGGGCCACTTCCTCCGGGAAGACCTGATGGCCGAAGACCACGTTGTAAATGACGTACGGTTTGCGGACTGCCTCCCGGATGAACTCCCCCACGCTAAACCCCGCCATACCCAGTAGCCACAACAGTCCGGCAAAGCCCACCGAGAGCCAACCGGGATTTTTTAGCGG
>JAKPGL010000221.1 GCA_029550925.1 Planctomycetota bacterium | reverse complement strand
ACCGTATCAGTCAATCTCACTTTCAGGCGGTGGCAGATTAGGGCCGCTTTCAATCCTGCACCTCGGCAACGCCTTTTGCAGCTTCTCTAGGCCCGCATCCGTGATCCCGGTTCCCTCAAGATACAGATGCTGCAAGTTTTTCATCCCGGCCAGGTGCACCAAGCCCGCATCCGTGATCTTCCAACCGCCCAAATCCAGGTAGCTGGGTTCCTCGATAGCGGCCAGGTAATGTTTCAAACCCAAATCCGTCTTCGCCTCATCGGGAATCCTTAGCACCTTGAGTTTCATCCCGGCCAGCTTCTCCAAGCCCGCATCCGTGATCTGGGTTCCCGAAAGGTTCAGCCCCTGCAAGTTTTTCAGCCCGGCCAGGTGCACCAAGCCCGCATCCGTGATCCGGGTTAACGAAAGGGCCAGCCGCTGCAAGTTTTTCAGCCCGGCCAAGTGCACTAGGCCCGCATCCGTGATCTGGGTCTCCGAAAGCCACAGCACCTGCAAGTTTTTCATCCCGGCCAGTTCCTCTAGCCCCGTATCGGTAATCCCGCTGCCAGATAGGACCAATCCAAAGGCTACCGTTGGCTCCGGAAGCTTCCGGATCAGGCCCTCCTGCCAACTGCGGAATCGAAACGCCGGGAGAAACTGCACCTCCTCTTTCAAAAAGTCGGGTAGTTCTCGGAGCAGTTCTTCTTTGGTACTCCTGAACTCAAGCCATCCGAATGTCGATCTCGTCCAGCCCATCCAGCCCACCTCAGCCCCGGCCTCTTTCCAGGCCCGAACAATTTCCTCCGGCAAGCTGGCTGGCTCAGCAGAACCTGCCGAGGGCTGGGCTTTGGCCTCACCGGATGGCCGATCTTCCGGAGGCTTGACCTCCTGAGCCTCAGAACCTGCCGAAGGCTGGGCGGGAGAACTGCTGGAGGCCGTCGCCGCCGATTCCTTCGGCAGCGGCTTCGCCGAGGGCGCTTCTTTTGAGCCGCAGCCTGCCAGCGCCGTCCAAAGCCCCATTAAAATCAGCCAGCTTCCTGCCCACCTCAGACCCCGGCCCAGAGAACCTCCAGTCAAAACCTTTCCCCACTTGTACCCGCCACCACTCTTTGCCGCCATGATTCTGCCTCCTAAAAAAGAAACCTAGAAAAAAACCCGTAACACTTCAGCCGAGTGAAGAACATTCGCCGCTGCCCTGGCTGTCGAGAGGCCGGCCAGGCCGAGGTCTGGCCGGGTGAGGGGGCACAACCACCCTCGCCCCTTTGCGGGAGAGGGTGGCCTGCGCAGCAGGCCGGGTGAGGGGGCTCACCTACCCTCGCCCCTTGCGGGAGAGGGTGGTTTGGCGTAAGCCAAACCGGGTGAGGGGGCTCACCCACCCTCGCCCTTTGCGGGAGAGGGTGGTTTGGCGTAAGCCAAACCGGGTGAGGGGGCTCACCCACCCTCGCCCTTTGCGGGAGAGGGTGGCCAACCGCCAGGTTGGCCGGGTGAGGGGGCCCTTATCGCCCCTCCCACAAAGGCAAGCGGCAGCTTTCTTCCCCCGGCTGAAGACGGACCTCACCTCAGGCTACCAGTCAGGTTAAACTAACTTTCAGTGTCGGACAAGCCACTCCGCTGCGGCTAGCCCTCTCTGGCCATGGGAGAGGCGGAGTTTGCCCACGGAATGCGACGGCCAGACACGAACAGTACCTATGGTAATAATAAAAATTTGATTATATAACCATCACAAAACTACCCCCCGATTTTTTGCAACCACTTTTGATGCGCGGAGGAAAAAATCGCTCGGGCTGGTCGCCTCGGCCAACCAAAAGCCGTCCACAGACCCCATACGCCGCAGCCCGGAAAAACAGGCACTTCGGCGATCTCGCTGAACCGGAAAGGGACACGACGGGGCCGGTTCCCACCCTGGAGCCGGTGGATTTTCTTCCGAACCGACTAGAAAAAACCTTAACTCTTTGTGCAGAAAAGAGTTAGGGCAAAATTTGCGGAAGGGGACAAAATCCGTAACCTTCGACGGGATAAACAGTTACGCCAAACCGGCCAGAAAAGGCCGAAATTGTATAAAGAAGGAAAAAATAGGCCCGCCTCGGCTGACAGAAAAGCTGGCCACCAGGCCTCCTCACCTTGACCCTCTCGATACCTAGGGGAAATTGCTGGCTCGGCGAAGGGATATGTTTGTTCCTAGATACAAAAGCTTATCGGCCTTACTCATACACAAATCGGGCGGTTGTGCGGCAGGGGCGGGAGGCCTTCAGCCGAACCCAATGGGCCGAATACCCCTCGGGAAACTCGTACACCAATTTTCGGCCCGGCTCGACCCGCAACGTGGTGAACCGGTGCCAGCGGCTCCGTTGGACTGTAAAATCCACCTCCACGGTAAAGTCCACCGGCTCGGCGGCGTCGTGCTCCAGCTCCAATCGCTTGCGATCGAAATGGCACATCAAATAGGGATCCGAAGGCACATTGGCCTGCACCGGCGTGCGAAGCCAGGGACCGCCAACACCCCGGATTTTACCCATAAGCCAAAGGTCATCCACCGTACCGAACCAAAGGCCCACGCCATCGGCTGGTTGGCCCTCGGCGGGCTGACAACCGGCCAAGACCAAAAGCCCCCGCCAGGAGCAAAAGTCGGCAATGCGTCGGCCATGGGTGGTAATGGGCCGAACGCTCCATGCATGGGGCAGGCCGGAGACCTCGTAGAACAGGCCACCGGCATCCAGGAGCAAGCGTTCGGTAACCACTTCGCGGATTCGGGGCGAGTAGTCGGCGCCGGGCGGCGGATAGTTTTCACTGGCCTTGGGGAGCCGATGTTTTTGCCAGCCGGCCGCGGTTCGGAGCATCAGGATAGTTGAAGCGGCGTCCCAGCCAACGGCGACCACCTGCTCGCTCATCGAACCGAGATTGCAGACCTCCGTATAGTGGGCCTGGTCGATGATCCGCCAGTGGCCGGCGGACAGCTCGGCCAAAAAGCCGGGCTGATCTCCTTGGCCTACAGCAGCCACGATGAGCGTACTGCCTACCGTGTGAGCGGCCCGGAAGCGAAGCGGCTTGCCCTGCAGGCCCAGTTCGGCCGGGATGTCCCTGTTGGCCAGGACCGCTAAACTGGCCAGATCGACCTCCAGGAGGCGACCGTCGGCAGTCAATAGACCCAATTTCTGTTTCTTTGGCGCCGAACCCTCTTTGCCTTTTGGCTGGCCGATGGGAAGAGGTTCTTCTAGCCGAACCGAAGCCACCAGATGCTCCCCAGCCAACCCGGGGATGGTCCGTAGCGTGCCGTCGGCGGCGATCAGGTGCGGCCCGATGCTAAGGTAGCCGGGCACTCCGCCCACCATCAACCGATTGGAAAAGACGCCGGGGACCGATTCCGCCCGACGGATAAACTGCATGGACTCGGTAATTTCATAAAGACCGGCGGGTTCTGGCGGTTGACCCGGCCCCCGATCGCGATAAGCACAGAACCACAATCGGTCGGCAAACGGCAAAAGGGCACCGTTGACCTGCACCTTCTGAGGTTGGTCGGCGGCGGGCAGGGGGCCGAAAAGTTCTGGCTCGACGGCCTTCGGCTCCCCAGGGGCAAAATGGAACTGGGCCGACATCCGGGCCGGCCGGTCCACCCGGAGCCGCATCCACGCCGCCTGCACACTCCGCGGCAAGATATGCCAGGCATACCCGCCCGGTGGAACGTGAAGTGTAAGATACGGCCTCCATTGGCCGGCGCCGTCGGGATCCACTTCGAGGGTAACCTGCACGGCCTCTGCCGAGGAGACGGCAGCCGGAACAGGCATGGAAAGGCCAGAAGGCGAGAGGGCGGAAGAGAAGCGGATGGGTATGGAAGGGGCAGAGGGGGCCCCCTCACCCGGCCTGCCGCGCAGGCCACCCTCTCCCGCAGAGGGGAGAGGGGAAATGGCCCCCTCATCCGGGCTTGGCTTCGGCTCGGCCGGCCTCTCCCGCCAAGGGAGAGGCGAAGATTGGGCAGACTGGGCGATGGGGTCGGCGGAGATATGCAAACAGCGATGTTCAAAACCGGCGACCAGGAACGGATCGGAGGGGGTGTTGGGCTGGACGGGGTCGTCCAACCAGGGGCCGCCCCAGCCGCCGGGTCTTCCCCAATTGCTCAGTTCCTCCAGATTGCCGAACCAGAGGTTCGACTGCGGCTGGCCGCCGGTGCGATGCCGATGGTTCATCGACGAGTTTTCGTCGCCGGCCAGAACCAGCCGATCCTGCCAGATGCAAAAGTCGGGCGTCATCTTGAGATGGCTTACATAGGGGGTCAGCCCCCCCATCTGGTCGGGCCGAAGCTGGGGCGACATCT
This sequence comes from Planctomycetota bacterium, assembly GCA_029550925.1. Lineage (GTDB taxonomy): Bacteria > Planctomycetota > Planctomycetia > Pirellulales > Thermoguttaceae > JANXAQ01. The sequence continues at coordinate 6,692 of JAKPGL010000221.1, read as the reverse complement.
TGTAATACAACCCATGCATATCCAGGAGCATGAGGTCTGCGCCCAGGGGACGGATCCGAGGCCATTCGGTACACCAGGCCTGATCGTAGGATTGACTGGCTTTGGGCAGGCGATAGGTGTGCCACTGGCCGTCGTGCAAGATGCATAAAAGCACGCTGCGCCGGTCCCAGCCGTTGGCCCAGAGGGTGGAGTTGTCGTTGGGCGTCGGCTGGATGCTGGCGGCGGTAGTTACGTCGCAAAAGGCGGTTCGCTGGAGGATGGTCCAGCGGCGTCCGTCCCACTGGGCCAGTCGGCCCCGGCCGTGGCCCTGGCTCTGGTCCTCCTCGAAATAGCTATTATTGGCGACTACGACCCGGCCCTGCGCGGTATAGGCCCCTTTGAAATGGACCCGGGACTCGATACCCAGCTCCTTGGTCAGCTCGAAAAGTTTCCGGGCCTGGAGGGTGGAAAGATCGACTTCATAGAAACCGCCTTCCATAGCCAGGTAATAAACTTTGTGGGCTGGGTCGGTCAGGTGGCGCATGGTGCCGGTCAGGCGCTCGGAGGCCAATTGCTTGATGAGGCGGACCTGGCCGTTGGCGTCGATCACATAGGGGCCGATCAGTAGTTGCTGGGTTTCCTGGTGGATCATCCGGTTGGCGTGGGTGCCGACAATGCTGGCCGGATGCCGACGGATGGCCAACGGAAACGGCGGGGAGAGATGGAGCGGCGATTTGGTATATGAGGAACCTCCCTCTTTCGAGGGGCAGCCGGCCAGGATTTCATACAGGCCTACCCCTTCCCCGTGGATATGGGCGACATAACTCACATACCAGAGCCGATCCGCCCAAGGAACCAAGGCCCCTATGCCGGCTTCACTGTAGGAGGTGGACATAGCGGCCAAATGGGGATACACGCCCCGGACGCAAAGACTGCTGCATTTCCAGGCCGACCCATCTGGAGCAGCACCAGACCGGACCTCTGCCGAAAAGACCACAGGGGAAACCCAAACTCCTTCCCAGATGGGCAAGGGTAAGCCGAATAGGATCAGCGTACCGCTCAAAATCAGCCAGTTTTTCTGAAATCGCTTCTGCATTGGTTTAGCCTCGCTGCTGAGTCCTGGATGGTTTTGGCCAAGGGTATCCTTCTTCCTCCGAGGGTTGTTGCCTTACCAGGTGGGAAGGCTTCCCGGAAACTTTCCTTCGGTGGGTTTGGAGTGGTAGGAACGAAAAAGGGGATCGGTTTGCGGGTCTTGGAATAGTATCGCAAGGTTTTCCCGCATCGACAAGCCGTTGGCAAACCGATAGGAAAACAAATGGAAACGAAAGAAAAAAAACGAATTGGGATTGCCAAGGAGAATGGTGGTGCATAGGATAGCGATACCGGCGGGGAAGCAACCCCTGTGGGATGGGGTCCGTTTTCTTCTTAAATTTGGGCCTCTCTTGGCAGGCGGCCTGTGGGAGACGGATAGAAATACGGCGGTTGAAAACTCTGGTGAGGGTGGGCCTTTGGTACGGTTTGGAGAACGGTTCAAGGTTTTATGGGAGACGGCCCTTAAGGTGGCCGACGCCGTCTCGGCCCAGGCGGTGCTTTTGTTGGTCGAGGGGACTTGCGATTGGCCCCGCCTGGCCAAGCTGGTGGATCCTCAGCGGGTCTTGGTGGCGGTCGATTCGGCTCAGATACTGGATCAGGCACAGCAGGCCGGTTTCCGGGGGGTGGCCGTCGAGTTGTTGTCGGCCCCCCTGTACGATCGGCTCACCCAGGCCATCCTGGAAGCAGTCGCCGACGAACTGCTCACCCCGGGGGCAACGGTGGTAACCCTCTATAGCGGGTTTCATCCCGAAGAAGCCATCGACTCGATCAGCATCATCCAACTGGAAGAGCATCTGGAACGGCTCTCCAGTCGGGAACTCCGCCAACTGGAAACCCAGGTGCCGCTGGACACCCTCAAACTGGTGGTGGATTTAGCGGTCGAAATTGGCCGGGAAGGCCGAGAGGGCCAGCCAGTCGGCGCCATGTTCGTCGTGGGCGATACCCGAAAGGTGCTGGCCGCCAGCCGACCCGTCGGGTTTGATCCGGTTCGAGGCTATGGTCGGGCCGAACGAAATCTCTTTGATCCCCGGGTGCGGGAAGGCATTAAAGAGATCGCCCAATTGGATGGGGCGATCATCGTCTCTTCGGAGGGGATTGTGGAGGCGGCTTGCCGATATGTGGATAGCTCGGCGGCCGATGTTACTCTCTCGAAGGGGTTGGGCGCCCGGCATTGGGCGGCCGCCGCCGTCAGTCGGGCCACCAAAGCCATCGCCATTACGGTGAGCAAATCCAACGGCACGGTCCGCATCTTTCAAAACGGGGAGGTGGTGCTGCGGATCGAGCCGCAATTCCGACGCCCCATGGTCTGGCGGGAGTTTGAATACGAACCGCCGCCGCCCGAACCCCGCTTAAAACCCAAAACGCCGGAAAAAACCCCAGAGTCCAAATCTAAAACGCCCGAAAAAACCCTGGACAAACCGGAAAAGACGGAAAAATCTCCTGAAATCCGGCCCGCTTCCTCCCAGTTCTGAAGCATCCGATCTGCCCAAGATCTGCTATATGTTGGGGCTAGATCATGGCTTTGGCACAAGATATTGGACACCCTGGTCGGTACTGATGTGGTAGAACTAACTTCTTATGGAGCAGAAAAGCCTCTGGTTTTCGATCTACATGGGCGGATCGTCAGGGGCTGAGCCGTTTGTACCGTAGCAGGGCCGATCCCGGCTGGGAAGGGATGGTAATTGTGAGGGTGGCCAGCTCGCTGCCCATCATCTTTCTGGCGGGGGCCTGGATGTAGGTTTCGCCGGTGAGGCTGACTAAGTAGACGCCGTTTGGGTCGATCTGCTGGAGTTGAATGGTTCGGGTGGAGTCGGCAGCCTCTGGCCTGCGGAAGACCACGGCACAGCCTTCGCCCAAATCGGGACGATCCAGTTGGTAAGCGTACCAGTCGGCCTGCCTGAGGGTCAACGGCATGAGGGGATAAAAATCCCCTTGCCAGAGGGGGCGAAGCTGTTTCAGTTCAGCAATGGCCTGGCGAGCCTGCTCCTCGGAAAACTCCTTGCTTTCGATGTCCGTGTAGAGGGCGATTCCAGAGGACATCGCGCTGCGGAAGCAGTAGGGGCGCATATCCCAGACCGGGCCGGCATGCAACGGGAAATAGAGCGACAGGCCTGTTACCATCACCTGATCAGCCCGCCCCATCCTAGGCCAGTACTCTTGGTCTTTTAGTCCTTCGCCGACGTCGTTGAAGTCGCTCCGCCATAGGACGTAGGCCAGACGGGCCGTCTCCATGTCGATCCGCCGGCCCCCTGCACAACAGTTGTCAATAACCAAACCGGGATTCCGACGGAGCAACTCCGTCCAGACCCAGTAGAAGCCTTCGATGTGTTTCATTTCGGCGATACCTATCCGGTCGGGGCCTTCCTCTGGGACCGTGCCGAGGCCCAGGTCTTCGCGATAGATATCGAAGTCCCACTCCGCCTTTTTTTGAGAGAGCCAATCGACGAGGAACTCCCGGGCCTTGGGATCGCCGAGTTTCCAGGTTCCCCTTTCTGAGCCGGCGTGGACGAATTGAGGGTACTGCTTGGCCCACTCCGTTCCCTTGTGCACCAGGATAGGAGCGAACCAAAGGAGGAACTTCATGCCGCGCTGGTGAGCCGCCTCGGCTAGCGGTCGAAGCCCCCGAGGGAAGTCGTCGGGACGGGGATACCAGTTCCCGCAGTTGGTCCCCCAGGGTTGGGGAAACCAGTAGGCGTCCATCCAATAGACCTCGCAGCCGAGCTTGGATGCCCGATCCAGCAAGGCCAGCTCGGAGGCCTCGGTCATGCGTCCCAGGGGTTGTCCCGTGCGTTTGGCTTTCAGGTGGAGGGCGGCTACGCTGGTATAGGCCACGGGCGGCTGGATGGGGACGCCGTCCAAGCGGGGCACGTAGTAGCGGAACATCATCCGGCGGAATTGATTATGGCCGGCAATCATTGGACCCGCATAGCGTAAAAGCACGATCCGCGGGGAACGGACCCGCTCGCCCGGGTGGAGTCGAAAATGGGTTGCCACCATTCCCGCCCGAACCCGCACCTGCTCGTTGGTCTCCCGTTGGAACTCTACTTTCCAACGTCCGGACCACCCGACGGCCAAAATCCAGCCGCCCTCTGCTCCTGCTAGGTTAAAAAACGGCAGACAAGTCGTATCCGAGGAAACGGCGGAGAACAAGCGGGGTTGGTTTTTTTCGAGCAACTCGTCGTGCGGCAGAAAGGAATCCGCCGAACAGGAATCGCCCTGGGACCACCGAAGCTGCACGTTGGCGCCTGCTCCCGGTACTGGTAGGCGGGCATCCAGCGGGAGGAAGTTTTCGATGATTGGCGTGTCGGTGGGGCCTTCATTGACCAGCCAGCAGAGCCAGTCCACGGCTGGGATATCGGGGTACGTCGTGACTAAACACTCGATGCGTAAGCCCGTTTTGGGGCACCGGTAACTGATCAGGCGTTGGGAGCCTTGTTCGGCCTTGATGTTTTGTTCGGTGAAGTCCCAGCCTGGCAGCAATTCGTCCGAGGATTGCCCTCCGTAGCGAAAGAAAAACGGGACATTCGACCGATTGGCCAGGGGCTCGATCTGGGCAAGATCTCCCAACCGGCGGCTGGTACCGTCGTCTAGCTTGACCACGGCCTCGGCCCAGACACACTGGTCCCATCCTCGGCCGTCGCCCCCGTCATCTACTGTCAGCAGAAACTCTCGGACGCCGCCCAGGGGCACACGGACTGGTTTTGGGCCGTCGCCGAGCCGGAGCACCGGCGTCGAGAAAACCTGTCTCCCTTCCACGATGACGTGAAATCGGGCTGAACCAGCCTGAGGGTGTTGCTTCGTGTCGTCATTGTCGTCGATGCCCACCAGCGAGGTTAGTTCCACAGCCGGTCTGCTCAGGCAGACCCGCACCGTGGCAGGGGCGTCCATATACAGTCCGTGCTCATAGGTCTTGCCCCCCAATGTCAATGGTCTGTTCCAGACGGTACGGTTTTGGAGGACCTTGTGGCTACGTTGGAGGATTTCCAATCGGTCGGTGTTAGGGATGTTGGCGGGAGGGGGAAGGGCAATCGCCTTCGCAAAACTGGCTTCCGTCCAACGATGCACCTGGTAGAGGAGGTCGGACGGTTCGGCCGCCGTCCCGGTCCAACTTGTCATACCATATACCAGCCCCAACCCAGCAACCATTAACATCGCTCGTATGGCACGCATCGTATTCTCCTCTTTGGAAAAAAGGCGAAAACCTTTTGAATCTATTCCTCTCTACAAAAAGAAATATCCGGCGACCTTTTAGCCAAATGAGACGGCTTTCTTCACTCGGCTAACATGTTACTTCCTTGGAGGGAGGAAATACCTAGAGGTGCACTCCACAGGCGGGGCGCCGGAGAAGTGGTCGGTTATTTGCCTTTTTCACTGTCCGCCTCTTGGAGGCGACGGCGAAGGACGTCCATGTGGGCAACTACGGCGGCCTGTGCAGCGTCAGGATCGTGCGCCCGCAGGGCCTGGACAATTGCCATGTGGGCGGTTCGGCTGAAGAGGCGTTGGCGGGGCCGCGGTGTGGTCCGCCGCATCCCCTCCAGTACAAACTCCTGGATCATCTGTAATATCCTCACCATCAACTCATTGCCCATGATCTCCACAATTTTCAGATGGAATTGGAAATCCAGCCGCATCGCTTCGTAATGGTCCATCTGTTCGCTTTCCATCTTCGCACAGAGGGTCTCCAATTCATCGGCCTGGGCGTCGGTGATAATCTGTGCGGCATGGCGGGCGCTGTAGATCTCGATCGCTTCCCGAAGTTCCATGAATCGGAGGAGCTCCCGCGACGAGAGGGTCATTGCGGTACGGATCAAGTTGGCGCAGTTTTCCAGATCGTTGCTCTCGGCTACATAGGTGCCCAGACCGCGCCGAACCGTCACCAAGCCGATCGTTTGCAGACGGCTGATCGCCTCGCGGAGCACCGTGCGGCTGACGCCGAGTTGGGCCGCCAGTTCTGGCTCGCTGGGCAGTTGCTGGCCGGCCGAAAGCCCGGATCGTTCGATCGTCTCCCGAAGTCGTTGGACCACCATATCCACCAGCAATCTTTTTTCGATCCGTTTCACTTTCATCGGCGTCGTCCTTTCAGGGAACTTTTTGTCGGATGGCTGGCGTCTTTTGCCACATATTACCAAGTACTCCCTTTCCGCTTAACAAATACCGGATTTTGAAGGCATTCGGAAGGAGACCTGGTTTAGGAGATTACTCAGAGTTCAAAATTGCTGGGGGATTATTTGGCCGTCGGCAATGAAACCGAGGCTCTGCCAAACAGTGGCGTCGATATTGTCGTTGAAAAACTTCACGCTGCCGTCGCATAGCAGACCATGGACCCCGCCGGGATGACGGCTGCGTGCGGCGGCAGTGTTCTGCTCCTGAGGGGCGGCAGCCATACAGGGAAGATTCGCCTGCGGCAGGTTTTGCCCCTCGTCACAGAAGTGCGAATAGGGTGCCAAGAGGTCCGGTGCTTTTGTGTTGGGGGTCAGCTTCACATGAAGAAATTGGGCGCCTGCCCGATGGGTGTAAATGTAACCACGATGGTCCCCAGGGGTGCCGGTCAGATACTCGGCCACCCCAACCGTGTTACTGCTGCCGTCCGTAATGTCCTCGATTCTTGTCACCCGGTTGAG